>JAGXIJ010000049.1 GCA_024635675.1 Gillisia sp. | reverse complement strand
TTCTTCCGGATCATTGGCCATCATATCATTAGATTCCTCTAAACTCATTCCCACCGGATAATAACCTCCGGCCCAAGGATTATGTAAGGAAGTTTGATCGGACCCTAGATCTACAAAAAGATCCACTTTTTCAAAATGTTCCCATACATCTACAATATTTCCTTGATAGGCGATAGACACAACTTCTTTATTTTTCTTAGCTACATTAACTCTTGCAGATAATTCTTCAAGATCTGTACATATTTCATCCACCCATCCCTGAGAATGTCTAGTATGAACTGCTTTTGGGTTTATTTCGGCACAAACAGTAATGCAACCCGCGATATTTCCCGCTTTTGGTTGTGCGCCACTCATACCTCCCAAACCTGAGGTTATGAATAGTTTTCCGGCAAGATCTTCCTTGTTCTTTGCTATTTTTCTACCTGCATTTAGTACTGTAATTGTAGTTCCATGAACAATTCCCTGTGGCCCAATATACATAAAGCTACCTGCCGTCATCTGGCCATACTGAGATACCCCAAGAGCATTGAATTTTTCCCAGTGATCTGGCTGGGAATAATTTGGGATCACCATTCCATTGGTAACCACCACTCGAGGAGCATTTTTATTGGAAGGGAATAATCCCATTGGATGTCCTGAATAAATCACCAGAGTTTGGTCATCTTCCATTTGTGCCAGATACTTCATCACTAATAGGTATTGCGCCCAGTTTTGAAATGCAGCTCCATTTCCTCCATAGGTGATCAATTCTTCAGGATGTTGTGCAACTTTTGGATCCAGATTATTATGTACCATTAACATAATAGCTCGAGCCTGTAAGCAAGGTCCGGGATATTGTTCGACATCCCTCGCATAAATATCATAACTCGGCTTAAACCTATACATATAGATTCTTCCGTAGGTTTCAAGCTCTTCCTTGAATTCACCAATCAATGTAGGGTGATGTTCCGGTTTAAAATATCTTAATGCATTTCTTAAAGCAAGATTTTTTTCTTCAGCATTTAAAATTTCTTTCCTCTTAGGGGCATGGTTTACAGATGGATCGTAGGGTCTTTTAGGTGGTAATTCTGAAGGGATTCCCTGTAGGATAAGATCTTTTAAATTCATTAATGCTATATTTTAAATTGATTTTTGAAGTTGTCTGTATTTTGAAAAATTATTGAGAATTTGTCTTCTTATTATATCCATAAGGGCAATGTCTGCAATTACTTTCACAGCAATACCCTCTTTTTAGGTGATATTGCTCGGTAAAACATTTATAACCTTCTGGGGTAAGATAGAAATCACCTTCTTCTAAAGGGAGTTTTTTTGAAAAATTATTCATGTCACAAAAATACAAATTCTTAACTTTCACCAATGATTGTAATGGTAAACAAATATATACTTGCTAAAGGTTTTAATGGAGTTAGTATTTGGCCTTTTATTATTTTAAAAAATAAAAAATTTAAAAACGATTCTATATTACTAAACCATGAGAAAATCCATTTAAGGCAACAAGCCGAGTTGTTCCTTGTAGGATTTTATTTGTGGTACTTAATAGAATATTTAATTAGAATTCTTCAATATAAAAACAGAGCCTTGGCTTATCGAAATATATCTTTTGAAAGAGAGGCCTATAGAAATGAGTTGAATATGAATTACACATTGTCTCGACAATTATGGGGGTTCTTGAATTATCTATGATTCACAGCGAAATTGCCTGCAGATTATTATTTTTTCTGAATCTATTTTTTGAATCTTTGCATTATGATGCAGGAAGCCGATTTTAATTTTACCTCTTCAGAAAACCAACTGGTGGCTCATTTTGAGTCGTCTAAAATTTCTCTTTTTATAAAAAGAGAAGACTTAATTGACCCCTTTATCTCTGGGAATAAGTTCAGAAAATTAAAATATAATATTTCGGAAGCCTTGAAAAGTAATACATCTAAACTACTAACTTTTGGTGGGGCCTATTCCAATCATATCGCAGCTACCGCTGCTGCAGGTAAAAAATATGGTTTAAAAACTTTTGGAATTATTCGGGGAGAGGAGTTGGGAGAGGATCTTGCAAAAACATTGGCTACAAACGAAACTTTGAAATATGCTGAAGCACATGGTATGGAGCTCCATTTTATTTCCAGAGCATTATATAAAAGAAAGGAAGAACTGGAATTTCTAAAGGACTTGGAGTCTAAATTTGGGGATTTCTATCTTTTACCGGAAGGAGGAACAAATCTTTTGGCTATAAAAGGCTGCGAGGAAATTTTAGGTGAGAAGGATGAAGATTTCGATTATATCTGTTGCTCTATAGGAACGGGAGGCACAATCGCAGGAATTATAAATGCATCTAAAGGCAATCAACAAGTTTTGGTTTTCCAGCACTTAAGGGAGATTGGCTTACTTCAGAAGTTGCAAAATATACTACTAGAGATAATTGGAAATTAATAACCGACTATCATTTTGGAGGTTATGGGAAGGTGAATCCTGAATTGATCCATTTTATAAATGATTTCAATGGAAAATACAACATTGCACTAGATCCGGTTTATACCGGGAAGATGCTGTTCGGGATCATAGATATGATAGAAAATTCAAAATTCCCTCAAAATTCTCGTATTTTAGCCGTTCATACCGGAGGTCTTCAAGGCATCGCAGGAATGAATGAATTATTGACTAAAAAAAATCTTCCGCTAATAGATGTGTAAAATAAAATTTCATCAACTTTTTGTGGGTTTATTTCTTCTGGCTTTTCTTGCTTCTTGCGGAAGTAAGAAGAAAATAGCTTCTCATAAAACCGAGGAGAAAAAAGAAGGAGTGGCTAAAACCACTCAGCGTAACTCATCTGAAAGAGAAGAATCTCCTAGAGGAACTTATGCTAATGTAGTCGAGGAATATGTTGCCTATTTTTCTACTATTGCCCAGGAAGAAATGAGACTTTATAAGATTCCGGCTAGTATTACATTGGCTCAGGGAATATTGGAATCTGGAGCCGGAAAAGGAGATCTTACAAGACGAGCAAATAATCATTTTGGAATAAAATGTCACGACTGGGAAGGCGATAAGGTATATCATGATGATGACCGCTCTCAGGAATGTTTTAGAAAATATAACGACCCGAAGTTCTCTTATAGAGACCATTCCTTATTCCTGAGTGGGCGTAGGCGGTATTCAGACCTATTCGAATTGGATATCGACGATTATGAAGGATGGGCTAAAGGTTTGCGAGCTGCGGGTTATGCAACAGATAGATTGTATCCCAAAAAGCTAATCGAAATTATAGAACGTTATAACTTAGATAGGTTCGATAGCGAAGTTTTGGGAAAGACACAAAGAACCAGAAGAATTGTTGAAACTAGAGAAACCAATAGCTATATAGTCCAAAAAGGGGATACTTTATATTCTATTGCAAAACGAAATAATATTAGCGTAGAGACCTTGCAAAATATCAATAATTTATCTGATTCCAATATTGCTATTGGACAGGAGCTTGTTGTGCAACCTACGTCCAATTGAAACTAAATTATGAATTATACTAGAAGTAGTGCGTTGTTTGAAGATGCACAAAAAGTAATACCCGGCGGAGTGAATTCGCCTGTGCGAGCATTCAATGCTGTTGGTGGAACCCCAATCTTTATTGAAAAGGCCAAAGGGGCATATTTATACGATGTAGACGGAAATAAGTACATAGATTATATTAATTCCTGGGGGCCAATGATCCTTGGACATGCTTTTAAGCCGGTGGTAGATGCTGTAATTAAGAAAGCAAAAAAAGGAACTTCTTTTGGAACTCCAACAGAAATTGAAACCAAGATCGCTGAGCTAGCCGTTAAAATGGTTCCAAATATAGATAAGATTAGATTTGTGAATTCAGGGACAGAAGCCTGCATGAGTGCAGTGAGGTTGGCGCGTGGATTTAAAGGAAAAGAAAAAATTATAAAATTTGCCGGATGTTACCATGGGCATAGCGATTCGTTTTTAATACAAGCGGGGAGTGGCGCAGTAACTTTCGGGACACCAAATAGTCCGGGTGTAACTCAGGGTACAGCGAAGGATACATTGCTGGCCACCTATAATGATCTGGAGGAAGTTCGAGAATTGGTGGAAATGAATAAAGGTGAAGTTGCCTGTATCATTTTAGAACCTGTTGCTGGTAATATGGGGTGTATTCCTCCTTTGGATGGCTTTTTGGAAGGATTAAGAAGGCTTTGTGATGAGTACGATATCTTATTGATTTTTGATGAAGTAATGACGGGATTTAGATTGGCTCCAGGTGGAGTTCAGGAAAGACTGGGTGTACGTGCAGATATCGTAACATTCGGGAAAGTGATTGGCGGAGGCCTACCGGTTGGCGCTTTTGCAGCCAAAGCTGAGATCATGGATTATCTGGCTCCAATAGGTCCGGTGTATCAGGCAGGCACATTAAGTGGGAATCCCTTAGCTATGGCAGCAGGTCTTGCTATGTTGGAAGAACTGGATAATAAGAGGGAAATATTTAAAAGTATAGATGAAAAAACAGCTTACTTACACCAAGGTTTAGACAGAGTTTTAAAATCGAATAATATTCCTCATACTATAAATAGATTGGGATCTATGATCTCCATTCATTTTTCTGAAACCCCTGTAAAGGATTTCGCAACCGCAGCACATGCAAATAACCATATTTTCAAAGAATTTTTTCACGGATTGTTGGTAGAGGGAATCTATATTGCACCAAGTGCTTTTGAAACCTGGTTTATTTCTGAAGCTCTATCTTATGATGATCTGGATAAAACTATTGCAGCAGTAGATAAAGTATCAAAAACATTGTAGAATAAACGGTATAATGATTGTCTGCTCTTGTGTAAGTTATAACTTTTAAATAGCAACACTCCGGTTTTTCGTCATGCTGAACTTGTTTCAGCATCCCAATTAGTCGAGAGGAGACCCTGAAACTCCCGATGGTTCGGGACAGGGTGACGAAATGGACAAGTCCCTGCTGAACGTAAAAAGGATATACATAACTGCATTAGCTTATTTATAAAAAACTCGTACCATCTCTTCCGAGATCTTTACGGGTTTTTTCGATTTATAGTCCATCAAGCACCAGGTAGATTTAGCTTGAACAACTACTTTTTTAGTTTTCTTGTGTACGATGTTCACAAATCTTTGGGAAGTTACATGAGTGTGATCCCCTACAAAAGTTTGAATTAATAATTCATCTCCAAGTAATGCTTGTTGCTTATAATCTATTTCATGACGAATCACGACCCAAAAATAAGTGTTCAATATTTCTTCTGAAGCTCTGGTTTTCCAATGTTCCTTTGCTATATCTTGGATCCACTGTACATATTGTACATTATTTACATGCTTCAGTTCATCCAGATCTGAAGATCTTACGGTGACAGTCTTCTCGTAAATTTCTGGAGTACTACTCATTTTTTAACTATTTCAACTTCAAATAATTTATCCCAGTTCTTTCCGGTAACGTATAATTTTTTAGTGCTCTGGTTATAAGCAATTCCATTTAAGACATCCAATTTGGCATGTTGAGAAACTTTATCTCTTAAGCCTTTAAAATTGATGATGCCTTCTATAGCTCCATTTTTTGGGTTAATAATCGCTACTCCGTCCTTCTGGTAGGTATTTGCATAAATTTTCCCTTCTACCCATTCCAATTCATTTAATTGGGTAGAGATAGATCTATTTGTAGTTGGTTGTATAAAAGATTCTTCGGCAAGGGTTTCAGCATTTAGGATCCAGATCTTTTCTGTTCCATCACTTTTATAAAATTGTTTCCCATCATTACACAATCCCCAGCCTTCCTTACTTTTATTAAATTTGAAGGTTCCAGTCTTTTTTAAATCTTTAAGATCATAAATAAACCCTTCTCCTTCTTTCCAGGTAAGTTGATGTATTTTTCCATTTAGGATAGATAATCCTTCCCCAAAATACTGATCGGATAATTCTGTTCTATTTAAAACCTCTCCTGTTTCAAAATTTGTCTTTCTTAGGGAAGAAGTTCCATATTGACCGGTGCTTTCATATAAAGTATCATTAAAAAACTCTAAACCTTGCGTATAGGCTTCCTTATCATGAGGATAGGTGTTTATAATGTTATAGGTGTAAATCTCGGGGGCAGTATTATTGAAAATCTTAACGTCAATTTGAAGACTATCTGTTTCTCCTAAAGAAAATACGATCGCTTTTATCTTCTGATTACCTAATTTTTCAATGTTTAGCGGGAATTCCAGTTCTACAGTTCCAGTACCTATTAATTGGCTGTCATAATAAAAGGAAGTGGAATCTATTTTTTTCTTTTTAGGATTCTGAACACGAAGTTTTACTGTTTCCCCTAATTGAAATTCGACCTTTGAACTTACAAAATGTAGAGAAAAATCACTTTTCTTTTTATCGGAATTACTTCCGCAGGAAATAAATAATAGGTTTAAAATAAACAGTAACAGGAGCTTAGCTTTCTTCATGAAAATATGGGTATTTGCTTTGTGCTAATTTAATTAATTCAATTTAAAAAATCCTTGCAAAATGTAGTAAACATTGTATATTTGCAGCGGCAAGTCCCACACAACCAGCTCCTGCTGAATCCCCCAGGGCGGGAACGCAGCAAGGGTAAGTGGTCGTAGCGGTG
>JAGXIJ010000048.1 GCA_024635675.1 Gillisia sp. | reverse complement strand
GGATTGTATTTTGCTGGTCAGATAAACGGAACAACAGGTTATGAAGAAGCGGCTTCTCAAGGAATAATGGCAGGGATTAATGCTGCCTTAAAAGTTCAGGAAAAGGATCCTTTTATATTAAAAAGGGACGAAGCTTATATTGGGGTTTTAATAGATGATCTTATTACAAAAGGTACAGAAGAACCATACAGAATGTTTACTTCCAGAGCAGAATATCGAACCTTGTTAAGACAAGATAATGCCGATTTTAGACTTACCGAAAAATCCTTTAATTTAGGTTTAGCTTCAGAAAAGCGTCTTCGTAAGATGGAAGAGAAGAAGGAAAAGTCCTTGAATTTGTAAATTATTTACAAGAAACCAGTGTGGTTCCTGAACACTCTAATCCTGTTTTAGAAGCTAAAGATTCGGCTCCCATGAAACAAAGTGATAAGATCTTCAAGATCTTTTCGAGACCAAATATTACCATGGAAGATGTAATGGAATTCCCTGGAGTGAATGAATTTATTGCAGAAAACAAACTGAACGAGGAGATGTTGGAGCAAACAGAAATTCAAGTTAAATATGCGGGATACATTAATAAGGAAAAGAATAATGCCGATAAATTACATAGGTTAGAAGACATTAAAATTCCTCAGGATTTTGATTATTCCAACATTAAATCTATGTCTTTTGAGGCTAGAGAGAAATTAAATAAGATTCAACCAGTAACCATTTCTCAAGCTTCTAGAATTAGTGGAGTAAGTCCAAGTGATATTTCTGTGCTTCTTGTGTATATGGGAAGATAAATTGTTTCACGTGGAACAATGTAATTTTTCTTTTATTTTTAGCATTCAAAATGATTTAAATTTTCGAAGTATCTGTGAATAATTCCAATTTAAAAAACTCCAAAAGTATTTATATAACCTGTAAAGATCATACAGTTTCCGGAGAGGAATTTAAGTTGATGAGAGACCAAGAAATGGATCTTTTAATCACTACTCCAAAACCAGATGCTAACAGATTAGCCTCTTATTATAAAAGCGAAAAATATATTTCGCATACCGATTCTAAAAACTCCATTACCGATAAAATTTACCAAGTTGTCAAAAAAAGGATGCTTGGAAAGAAATTAAATTGGATCGAATCATACTTTCCAGGGAAAGGTAAATTATTGGATATAGGAGCAGGAACCGGGGAGTTTTTGTTGACTGCGAAAAATAATGGCTGGGAAGTAAAAGGAATTGAACCAAATGAAAATGCCAGAACATTGGCAAAACAAAAAGGGGTGCCATTAGTTCCTGATACCTCTAATTTCGATGAAGAGAAATTTGATGTAATTACCATGTGGCATGTTTTTGAACATGTGTACGATTTAAAGAATCAAATTATAGAATTAGAAAAGTTGCTTAAAAAGGATGGGCTATTGATTATTGCAGTTCCAAACTATAAAAGTTTTGACGCCGTCTATTATAAAGAGTTTTGGGCAGCATATGATGTACCAAGACATTTATGGCATTTTTCTCGTACCAGCTTTCAAAAACTTTTTAGGGACACTTCATTTTTGTTGTTCGATGAAAAACCATTGATGTTCGATTCTTTTTATGTGAGTCTTCTTTCGGAAAAATATAAGACCGGAAAGAGCAATTTCTTAAAAGCACTTTTAATCGGGCTCAAATCTAATATTAAGGCAAAAAACACATCAGAGTATTCTTCCATTGCCTATTTCTTCAGAAAATCCAGTTAAAACTTATTTTAAAGCCATCATTAGCTTTATTTCTTTTTTAAGCAGCAACAATGTGCTTATTGTTGCAAAATGACATCAAACCTCTTTAAAATCATTATTTTTTAATCGAAATAACTTATTTAATATGAGTTTATCATAGGATTTACCTATAATAACTAATAGGGATTAAATTTTTATTTTTTTCCATTGATACTTTATTACTTTTGCGCAAACTAAATTAACATTATGAAGAAATTATTATTGGTTGTTTTAATTGCAGCCGGAATTACAAGTTGTACTGAACAAAAAACAGCTTACGTAGATACAACCAAAATTATTAAGGAGTATCGCGAAATGAAAGAAGTAGAAGCAGAGTTTACTTCAAAATCTGATAAGATAAAAACAGAATTAGATTCTTTAGCTCAGAGTTTTCAAAAAGAAGTGCAGGAATATCAAGCGAATATGAATAGTATGTCTACTGCACAAAGACAAACGAAAGAGCAAGAATTAATGGGTAAACAACAAACAATACAGCAACAACAACAAATGATGGGAAACAAGTTGCGTGAAGAAAGTGATGTTGTTATAGATTCTATCGTTACTAAAGTAAAGGAGTACGTTAAGGAATACGGAAAAGATAATGATTACACTTATATCTTTGGATCTAACGAGTCTGCAAACATCATGTATGCAAAGGAAGGTTTAGATATTACTGAGGAAATTCTTAAAAAACTAAACGATAGTTACAAGAAGTAAAGAGAATCTAAGTCTATAAAAAAAGCATCGATCTTAAAAAGGTCGATGCTTTTTTGTTTACAATTGATTTTTTTTAGGAAAGCAAGGTAACCCCTAATATTACCACTATAAAATAGCCCACAATGGTAAAGGCACCAGCGTAATCTTTAGCAACCCGCTGACCCATTAATAACATTAATAAAGTAACGGCTGCTAATACATTTGCATAAAGCGCTATTTCAGTTTGGCCGCTATTAATAATTTTGAAT
Source organism: Gillisia sp. (assembly GCA_024635675.1). Taxonomy (GTDB): domain Bacteria; phylum Bacteroidota; class Bacteroidia; order Flavobacteriales; family Flavobacteriaceae; genus Gillisia. The sequence goes on along the minus strand of JAGXIJ010000048.1, from coordinate 11,752 downwards.
ATCCCGACTATAGCCATTAGTGCTACAACTACTTCTAGGATCAAAATAATTCCAACCATTAATGGTACTTGACCAGCTAGAAAAGTCTTCGAAAAATGTCCTTTTAACCATCCAATATTTCCTTTCCAATCTGTGATTTTATCTAATCCCGATTGTAAAAAGGTTATTATTATGAATATAAGTATTAATATTTCTGTGATATAATTAGTAATGTTTTCCATAGTTTATTTATTTGTTAAGCGGATTTTTTATGAATTAATCTGGTTAATTTAATAGATAGATCTGTAAGAATGATCTTAGCATTTCCATTTCGTTCTATATGATATATAGCATCTTCCAGTTCTTGTGTTATACCCAAGATATTAGCTCCGGTTATGTAAGGAGCAAAGTTTTCTAATTTAAAGTTGGCAGTCTTGGGCTGCATATAAACCAGTTCTTCTGCCTTATAATTATATAATAATGCCTGACGGAAAAAGTCTTGGCAATAATTTAAGAAGCTTTTTTGAGTTTCCCTACCCGTTGCAGCGATAGTCTCGCTCCAGGAAATTAGCTCTAAAATAGACGCTTTATTTCCCTTGGCCTTAAACGCAGTTCGAATCCAGGTAATAAACCAGTCCTCGAATTGTTCATCACCAGAATCATTATTTAAAATATGTTGTGCTTGAGAGTAGCTTCCATTTGCCTCAACCGCAATTTTCTTTGCAGTTAACGCATCCAGTTTCTGAGTTTCTACCAGCTTTTCTGCAATAACAGTTTCAGAAAGAGGTGGGAATCGAAGGATTTGGCAACGAGATCTTATGGTCTGGATAATTTGCTCCTCATCTTCAGCAATTAGGATGAAAAGCGTCTTATTTGGCGGCTCTTCAATTAGTTTAAGTAACTTATTGGCGCTTTCAGTATTCAGTTTATCTGCCATCCAGATCAACATCACTTTATAACCTCCTTCATAGGCCTTCAGGGAAAGTGACTTTACAATATCCTGAGCTTCATCTACCCCAATCTTGCCTTGCTTATTATCTATTCCAATTTCCTGATACCATTCCAATAAACTTCCATAAGGATTGGTATTTAGAAAATTTCTCCACGATTCCAGAAAATGATTAGAAACCGGATGAGATTTTACATTTTCGTTTGTTGCTACCGGGAAAACAAAATGCAGGTCTGGATGAGAAAGGTGGTTGAATTTTAAATTACAAGCCGTATTCCCGGTATTGTTTTCAGAATTGGTGTTCCCACACAAAACATATTGCGCATAAGCTATAGCCATTGGCAATAAACCACTCCCATGATTCCCCACAAATAATTGCGCGTGCGGAATACGGCCCCTGTCTGCCGTTGTGGTTAAGTGATTTTTAATATGGGGTAATCCTAAAACTTCAGAAAAAAGCATAGGCAAAGATAAAATTAATCTTCACTTTATATCTTTAGAAAAATTTATATTTGTAGGATACACATTACTTATGAAAACAGTAGACGACTACAATTTTAAAGATAAAAAGGCACTCATCCGTGTAGATTTTAATGTTCCATTGGATGAAGATGGGAATGTTACAGATAGCAATAGAATTGAAGCCGCAAAACCTACCATAGTAAAGGTTCTTGAAGATGGAGGAAGTGTAGTATTAATGACGCACTTGGGAAGACCAAAAAATAAAGAAGCTAAATTTTCTTTGCAACAAATTGTTTCTAAAGTCTCTGAAGTTATGGGCGTGGAAACTAAATTTGTAAATGATTGTGTTGGAGATGTTGCTGAAAACGCAGTTAGCGATCTTAAACCAGGGGAGATTTTGTTATTGGAGAATTTAAGATACCATGAGGAAGAAACTGAAGGAGACTCCGATTTTGCAAAACAATTATCTAAATTAGGAGATATTTATGTAAATGATGCTTTTGGAACAGCTCATAGAGCCCATGCTTCTACTACGGTTGTGGCTAAATATTTTGATGATAAATGTTTTGGTTATTTATTAAAGCAAGAAATAGAAAGTTTAAACAAAGTATTAAACTCTGCCGAAAAACCGGTCACTGCTATTATTGGTGGAGCAAAGGTTTCTTCCAAGATTACCGTTATAGAGAATATTCTAGATAAAGTAGATTATTTAATAATTGGAGGCGGAATGGCTTTCACTTTTATAAAGGCTCAAGGGGGAAAAATTGGAAGCTCCCTAGTAGAGGACGATAAACAAGAGCTGGCATTAGAAATCTTAAAGAAGGCTTCTCAAAAAGGTGTGGAGATACACTTACCTGTAGATTCCGTTATTGCAGATAGTTTTTCTGAAATGGCAGATAAGGACGTTTGCCCAATAGATAATATACCTGATGGATGGATGGGCTTGGATGCTGGACCAAAATCTATAGAATTATTTTCCGGTATTATCGCACAATCTAAAACTATACTTTGGAATGGTCCGGTAGGAGTTTTTGAGATGGACGCATTCTCTGAAGGAACTAAGAAACTGGGAGAAGCTATTAGTAAAGCAACTTCCAATGGAGCATTTTCATTAGTTGGTGGAGGTGATTCTGTAGCAGCAGTTAAGAAATTCAATTTAGAGGATAAAGTAAGTTACGTATCTACCGGTGGTGGAGCGATGCTGGAGATGTTAGAGGGAAAAATACTGCCTGGAATAAAGGCGATTTCTCAAGATTAAGTAAGAAAACGGTATAATCACCGTTTCTAAACTATAGTTGAAGAAATATGAAAAAGATAATCACCGTTTTAATGCTGTTCGTTTTTTTTGCCTCATTGGGTCAACAAACACCGGCAAAAAACACTAATACAACACCTAATAAAGCCGAAAAGGCCAATTTTAGAGTACAAGTTTTTAAAAAGTCGGATAGTGCGAAATTGGAATTGAAAAATCCTGATCCAGAATTTAAGGATAGGTTACCCATTTCAGCAAATATTAAAAAGACCTCAATACAAGACTTAAAAGATTTACCGAAGGCTTCTGTTATAGATTCTGTTTGGAGGAAGGAATTATTAAATTCAGACCTCTATGAAAATATGCAAGAGGAGATCCTAAAACAAGATTATTCGGAGGTTGTTTATAAAGAACTGCCTACAGATACACTAAAGGCCAGGCTTGCCAAACTAAACGCCAGAACGCCATTTAATATAGAGTACAATCCAATTTTGGAAAGCGTTATTAAGTCTTACCTAAAACGGAATAAGAAGTCTATGGAGCGCTTAATGGCTTTGAGTGAGTATTATTTTCCAATGTTCGAACAGCAACTGGATAGATATGACGTTCCCTTGGAAATAAAATATTTAGCTATAGTGGAATCTGCCCTTAATCCTAGAGCTAAATCTAGGATGGGAGCAACCGGATTATGGCAATTTATGTTCGCTACAGGCAAGATGCAAGGCTTAGATGTAAGTTCTTATGTAGATGAACGAATGGACCCAATTATGGCCACCGAAGCGGCGGCAAGGTATCTGGCGAGTTTGTATAAATCATTTGGGGATTGGGATATGGTGTTAGCTTCCTATAATTCTGGCCCGGGAAATGTTTCAAAAGCGATACGAAGAAGTGGTGGGTCTACAAACTATTGGGCACTAAGGCAGCATTTACCACGTGAAACAGCTGGATATGTTCCCGCATTCCTGGCGACTTTATATTTGTTTGAATATGCAAAGGAGCATGATTTTCAACCTAATAGACCAGACGTTGCATTTTTTGACACCGATACTCTTCACGTTAAACAAATGCTCACCTTCGATCAGATTCAAAAAGTGTCTGGTGTAGATAAGGAAATGCTTCAATTTTTGAATCCCAGCTATAAATTAGATATTATTCCTTTTGTGGAAGACGAAGCTTATGCGCTAAGGCTGCCTAGAAAAGGGGTAGGATTATTTGTGAATAATGAAGAGGCTATCTATAATTTCGCGAAAACTGAAATCACTGATGAAGAAAAGAAATTACCTCGTTATGTAGAGGCGGAAGACAAAGTAAGATACAGGGTGAAAAGCGGAGATTATCTGGGTAGAATTGCCAGTAGATATGGAGTAGGAGTAAGCAGTATAAAAAAGTGGAATAATTTAAGAAGTAATAGTCTTAGAGTTGGTCAATACCTCACGATCTATCCAAGAAAACCTGTTACTGTGGCAAAAAGCACCGTGAGTAGCTCTAAACCCACTTCAGATGCTAAAACCTATATAGTTAGGAGTGGAGATTCTCTTTGGAGTATTTCTAAGAAATTTCCGGGGATTACGGTACAGAATTTGAGAGTATGGAATGGGATGTCCAGTGCTTCTCTTAAGCCCGGTATGAAGTTAAAACTTTCCGGAAGCTAGAAATAATTAAAATATATTTATGAAGAATTTTGTATTCCTAAGTTTATTGATTGCCCTATTGTTTGTTGGATGTCAAGATTCCGAAAATAAGGACGCTATAATATTAACCACCTCTTCGGGGAATATCAACAATATTTCTGTAATAATTGAAAATGCAATGTGGGAAGGGGCTATTGGTGAGGCGTTAAGAAAGTCCTTGGCAGCTCCGGTAGATGGATTGCCACAAGAAGAGCCAATGTTTTCTTTAAATCAAATGCCACCGGAAGCATTTTCCGGATTTGTTCGAAAAAACAGGTTGTTTGTGAAGATTGAAAATGGAACTCCCGGAAAATTTAAAATTATAAACGATCCTTTTGCTCATCCCCAAATAGGTGTAGTTATTAGAGGAAAAGATTCTAATGAGATCATTAAACAGATTAATGATAATTCAGAAGAAATCATTTTAGCACTTCGGGATACTGAAATTAAAGAAAAACAAAGAAGAATTAACAAGTCTTTGAAAGATGATAAAAAGTTAAAAAGAACCTTGGGAGTATCCTTGAAGTTTTCAACCGCTTATAGATACGCAATGGAAAATGAAGATTTCTTTTGGATTAGGAAAGATATCCCTAAAGGGAACATGGAGATCTTGGTATATGCAGTTCCTCTTAACCAAATAGACAGAGATACCAGCGTGGTTGCAAATATTATTAAAATGAGAGATTCTATTGGAGCCGCACATATTCCAGGCCCTTTAGATGGAAGCCACATGATTACCGAGGAAGCTTATGCACCGTATTTATTTAACTCTAAAATAGACGGTAAATTTGCCTATGAAACCAAGGGAACTTGGGAAGTGAAAAATGCTTTTATGGCTGGACCATTCATTAACTATGCGGTTCGCGACAGTGTGAACAATAGATATATTATTCTTGAAGGATTTACTTTTGCTCCGGCGACAGCTAAACGAGATAACATGTTTGAATTGGAAGCGATCTTGAAATCGGCAAAAATAGACTAATAAAAAAAGCCCAATTTTGATTGGGCTTTTTTTATAAACTTATAGGAAAGTTTATTTTTTGTCTTCAGGGATTTTTTTATCCTTGTCGTCATCTTCCTTAGAGGCATCTTTAAATTCTTTAATACCACTACCTAATCCTCTCATTAGTTCAGGAATTTTACGACCTCCAAACAATAATAATATAACTATTACAATTAATATTATTTGCGGAGCACCTATAACTAGCGGTAAAAATAATGCGTTCATAATAATGAGATTTTGTAACTACAAACTTAGCAAGAAATCATTAAAAATACACGTTTATAAGCAATTAAATAGTATAAATTTAACTTTATGCTATCTTTGTGATAGCACCAAATAATATGGCTAAATCAAAAGAAAATAAAAGAAAATTCACCAAAAAGTTATTACATAAATATCGATTAGTAATATTAAATGAGGACACTTTTGAAGAACGGGTCTCATTTAAATTAACAAGATTGAATTTATTTGTAGCTATTACCACCAGTGCTATATTACTAATTGCACTCACAACTTTTATTATTGCTTTCACTGGTTTAAGGGAATATATACCAGGGTATTCCTCTACGAAATTGAAAAAGCAGGCTACAGAATTGGCGTACAAAACAGATTCTTTACAGACGGCTTTGATATTGAATAATCAATATTATGAATCCATAAGAAAAGTGCTTACTGGGGACTTAGAAATAGGTCATCTCAATAGGGACTCCCTATTAAATTCACAACAAATAGATTCTGAATTAATAGATTTGTCACCTTCAAGAGCAGATTCGTTGCTTAGGGAAGAGGTGGCATTAGAAGATAAATATAATGTACTCCAAACCGCAGGAGCTGGTATAGAATTTTCTCTTTTCCCTCCGGTTAAAGGACCTATTACCGAAGGTTATAACATTAAGACCAGACATTATGCAGTAGATATTGTGGCGGCAAAAAACGCCCCTGTGAAAAGCGTTGCAGATGGTCGAGTGATTTTTGCTGAATGGAGTGCTGGAACTGGTTACGTGATTATTGTTGAACATAATTATGGATTACTTTCTGTATATAAACATAATTCGTCCCTAACAAAAGAACAGGGTGATTTCGTAAGATCTGGAGAGGTAATTGCTGCAGCGGGATCTACCGGTGAACTCTCCACAGGGCCTCATTTACATTTTGAGTTGTGGAATGAAGGAAATCCTGTTAACCCAACTGACTACATTGATTTTGATTAAGCCTTTATGTCTATAAAATCTATTGCGGCAAAAGTTTTCGCAAAACACATTCGGAATAAAATTGATAAGTGGGCTTCTAATCCGGAAGCAACGCAACAAAAGGTGTTCAATGAGCTTTTAAAAAAAGCAAAGAATACGAAATTTGGTGTAGACCATGATTTTAAAAAGATAAGTACCTATAAAGATTTCGCAGATAAAGTTCCTGTTCGCGATTATGAAGAGTTGAAGAGTTATGTAGATCTTATGGTCGCAGGAAAGGAAGATATATTGTGGCCGGGGAAACCTCTCTATTACGCAAAAACTTCAGGAACTACAAGTGGTGCGAAATACATTCCGCTTACAAAGGAATCTATGCCAACGCATATTAACGCTGCCAGAGATGCTATTTTATGTTACATAGTAGAAACGGGAAAGTCTAAATTTGTAGATGGAAAAATGATCTTTCTACAAGGTAGTCCTGAGTTAACAGAAAAAAACGGAGTGAAACTCGGTAGATTGTCGGGGATTGTAGCACACTTTGTACCTTCTTATCTTCAAAAGAATAGACTACCCAGCTGGGAAACCAATTGTATTGATGATTGGGAAACGAAAGTGGATGCCATTGTAGGTGAAACCAGAGATGAAGACATGACTGTGATAAGCGGTATTCCTTCCTGGGTTCAAATGTATTTTGAGAAGCTTCAGCAGACAACAAATAAGAAAGTTGGAGATCTCTTTAAGAATTTTGATTTGTTTATTTATGGAGGTGTAAATTACGAACCATATCGAGCCAAATTTGAAAATTTAATAGGCCGAAAAGTCGATAGTATTGAATTATATCCTGCCTCTGAAGGGTTTTTTGCCTTTCAGGACAAGCAAGGTGATAAGGGGATGTTGCTTCTACTGGATTCAGGGATTTTTTATGAATTTATAAAATCGGAAGAGTTTTTTGAAGTAAACCCGAAACGCTTAACCATTGGAGAGGTAGAGGTTGGAGTGAATTATGTAATGATCGTTTCTACAACTGCCGGGTTATGGGCATATAATTTGGGCGATACTATCCAATTCACCTCGATTAAGCCCTATAAATTAATTGTGTCCGGAAGGATCAAGCACTTTATTTCAGCCTTTGGAGAACATGTTATTGCCAAGGAGGTAGAACAAGCTATGAAGGAAGCGACCGAACAAACTAAATGCAGGATCACAGAATTTACTGTGGCCCCACAAATCACTCCAGAGGGAGAACAATTGCCTTATCATGAATGGTTTGTTGAATTTGAAAAGGAACCTGAAGATCTTCAGAAGTTTTCAGAGCTTTTGGACAAGTCTATGCAAGAGCAAAATTCTTATTACCTGGATTTAATAGCAGGCAAGATCCTTCAGCAATTAAAAATTAAAAAAATCCCCACAAATGGATTTCAGCAGTATATGAAATCCATTGGAAAACTGGGAGGACAAAATAAATTACCAAGACTTTCTAACGACAGAAAAATCGCTGAGGTCCTGGAAAAAATATAAAGCAGTAAAATATGGTGAATTTAAAATTGATGGGTAGAACCCGGGCACAAGAAAGCACGAACGCGATAGAACGTATGTATATAACCATGCGCCATCTGTTTAATCGTGGTTTTTATAAGCCTATGGGAATTTCCGGAGAAACGCTAAGAGAATCTTTACTTACGTTAAGACCGGAGATCTACGGAACTATTGCAGAGGAAAAAGTTGAATTAGATGGCCTGTTATATGTAATTGAGCGATTACCTATTGGGTTAGAGCAATGCAGGTTCATTAATTTAACCAGTGACGAAGGCTATGCAAATTCCCATTTTCAACCAATAGTACCACCAAAAAGACGCAGAAATTGCTATAGAATAGATGAAGAGCAAATGAATATTGAGGTGACTAGGGGAAGGTCTGAGATCTATGATATTCTAACACACCTTACCTTTCTATTTATAGAATCGCATAAAATAATGCGAAGAGTAATAATAGACGAAGAAGGAAGCGTTACCAGAGATTGGAAAAAGTTGGAAGCTGCAATAATGAAGCCCGAAATGTCGCAAATTGAACGTGAAATCGCGCTTACGCATACTGCAAATATTTTAGGAAGAACCTTTAAAGAGGTAACGAGCATCTATCCTAAATTCATGATTCCGGAAAATGAAGAACGGTTTTTACAGATAATTTATTGGTTAGGGAAACTTGCAATAGATGAAACCATAAACAACAATAAACGTATAGTAACTTTTAGTCCTGTTCTACGGGAACGATTGGGGCACCATATTCATGGCGAGATCTGGGCAGATTCCATTAAGAAATACCTGGTAGAAAATAATTTGATGCATCGTCCCATCCACATTATTAGCGCCAACATGCATAGTGTTATGAACACTTTATTCTCACCAATTGCTCTGCAAGAGGAATTGAAGGAAAAGAAATCTATGGAGGTTTATGAGGAACTGAGCAATAGTGGAAATGGCCAATTAAGGAATAAGGTTATGAAAATGGCGCTGGAAAATGGAATGAAATTTATTGAGGATGCCAGCGGTACCAATATAGATGAACAGGTATTTGATACAGCAAAGATCGATAAAGGTTATAAAAGCCCAAACTTTAGCTCTAAACCCGAAGATGAAAAACCGGTTCTAGTGGTTATGGACTACGCTTTTGGAGAACAAGCCTATGAGACTATGGATGAATTACTAAAACCATACAGATATGAAGAAAATGAAATCCATTTAAATGTCGACTCTGTTTCAATAATGGGAAAAGCAGGAATTCTGGATGGAGGAAAAGGGGATATTATGATTCCTTCAGCTCATTTATTTGAAGGAACGGCAGATAATTATCCGTTTTTCAATGAGCTTAAAAAAGAAGATCTGGAAGGAAATGGTATCAAGGTTGTAGATGGATCGATGATCACAGTACTAGGAACATCTCTACAAAACAGAGATATTTTAAAGTTTTTCCAAGAATCCACGTGGAATGTTGTTGGTTTAGAAATGGAAGGAGTTCATTACCAAAAAGCAATACAATCTGCTTCCAGATTAAGGGGAAATATAAAGGAAGATGTGAAGGTACGATATGCTTATTATGCTTCAGATAATCCCTTGGAAACAGGAAGCACTTTGGCATCTGGAGGACTGGGAACAACAGGAGTAAAGCCTACCTATTTAATTACAGAAAAAATATTAGAACAAATATTTAACTCATAGTTTAATGAAGTTTGAAAAGACACCTTTAAAAGATTGTTTTATTTTAACTCCGGATGTATATACAGACCATCGCGGACTATTTTTAGAGAGCTATCATAAGGACAAATTTAATGAAGCTACTGGTTTAGAGCTGGATTTCGTTCAGGATAACCAATCGGTTTCCTCCAAGGGAGTTTTGCGCGGCTTGCATTTCCAGTCGGGTGAATTTGCACAGGCGAAGTTGGTAAGGGTTATTTATGGTGAAGTTTTAGATGTAGTGGTGGATCTTAGACCAGATTCTCCCTCTTTTAAAAAGTCCTATGAAATAATATTATCCGATAAAAATCAACATCAATTATTTATTCCTCAGGGTTTCGCACATGGGTTTATTACCTTATCTGAATCTTCTGTTTTTTCTTATAAATGTGATCGTTTTTACTATCCGGGCTCAGAATCTGGAGTTATCTATAATGATCCAGATCTTGCAGTAGATTGGGGTTTTCCTGAAAATGAATTAATCCTTTCAGAAAAAGATACTAAACTACCAACCCTCAAAGAATTATTTCCATGAAAACAGTATTAGTAACTGGTGCATCGGGACAATTGGGTAGGTGCGTTCAAAAAATAGCCAAAAAAGAGCAGGAGATCGATTGGCTTTTCATGGATTCTTCAAAACTTGATATTTCTTCTAAAACTGAATTAGAGAAGATTTTCAAAAGTAAACATATAGATTACTGTATTAATTGCGCAGCATATACAAATGTTGAAAAGGCAGAATCAGAGAAGGAGAGGGCTTTTGAAATTAATGCGGAAGCAGTTAAGAACTTAGCTGAAAACTGTAAAAAACACAAGTCAGTACTTATTCATATATCTACCGATTATGTTTTCGATGGAGAAATCGATAGACCGTACAATGAAGAAGATATTACAAACCCTATAAATATTTATGGAGCTTCAAAATTGAAGGGAGAGAAATATATTCAGGAAACGATGGATCAGTATTTTATTTTTCGGACCTCTTGGTTGTATTCAGAATTTGGTCATAATTTTTATAATACTATTTTGCGAAAGGCTGAAGAAAAGGCAACTTTAAACATTACCACTGCCCAAAAAGGAACACCAACCAATGGGAATCATTTGGCAGCATTAATTGTAAATATAATTAAAGAAGAAAATAATCACTTTGGTTTGTACCATTATAGCAATACAGGGGAAACAACCTGGCATGGATTTGCTGAAGAAATTCTAAAAGCTTTAAATACTCGAGAAAGCGTTAGCTTAAACCAGGATAATTCATACAAAACAAAAGCCGCCAGACCTTTATTTAGCGTTTTAGATAAAACTAAGTTGAAGTCCAATTTTAAGGCAGAAATTGCAACATGGGAAGATGCAGTACTAGAATTATACAACACCAATTTATAATAAGATAAAATTTATAGATGTCTAAAAGAATATTAATAACTGGAGCAGCTGGGTTTCTAGGCTCTCATTTGTGTGATAGATTTATTAAAGAAGGCTATCGGGTTATCGGAATGGATAATTTGATCACCGGCGATATGAAGAATATTGAACATCTTTTAAAGATGGAATCTTTTGAGTTTTATCATCATGATATTACCAAATATGTCCATGTAGCAGGAGATCTGGATTATATCTTGCATTTTGCGTCCCCTGCTAGTCCAATAGATTATTTAAAAATCCCAATTCAGACTTTGAAAGTAGGATCTGTTGGGGTGTTGCACTTATTAGGGTTAGCAAAGGAGAAGGATGCCAGAATTCTTATTGCTTCTACTTCTGAAATTTACGGAGACCCATTAGTACACCCACAAAGTGAAGATTATTATGGGAATGTAAATTCAATTGGGCCTCGTGGAGTATATGATGAAGCAAAGCGATTTCAGGAATCCATGACGATGGCATATCATCGTTTTCATGGATTAGAAACACGAATTGCCAGAATTTTTAACACCTACGGTCCGCGAATGAGATTAAATGATGGTCGTGTGATTCCCGCATTTATTGGGCAGGCACTTCGGGGAGAAGATCTTACTGT
>JAGXIJ010000047.1 GCA_024635675.1 Gillisia sp. | reverse complement strand
GGCTATACCCGTACCCCTGACTTTAGCAGATTCTGCTATAGTTTCACAAATGATCTCCGCATAAGTTGCATGAGATTTATTAGCAATGAGTATTTTCATCTGCTAAAAGATTAAAATTTGAATAAATAAAGTTTTGATATTTCTGAAGGAAGAACCGGACTCACCTAAGTTCCATAAAATTATATACGCACAAGGCGGCGCGGAAAACTGCGTACGGGAGAATTTTCAGAAGTGTTTCTGAAATTATTTAAAGTATATATGGAAATTGTGTTTTTCAAGATTGTAAAAGTAAAATAATATTAAAAAAAGAGAATGCGCAGCTTACCGACTGAAGCGGGGCCTAAAGCGCAAAATGGGTAATATTATCTTTGTCGTTGAAATCACTTGGTAAATTTAAACAAATTTTTAAAAGGGCATACTTAATTATATTAAAAATTGAAATAAATCTGGATTATCGTTTAAATATTGCCCATAAAATTTAAACTCCTTCATACGTTCTACCAATGGGGCAAAGTCTTTGGGGTCTTTAAGTTCTATTCCCACAACGGCCGGGCCATTTTCCCTATGGTGTTTTTTAGAATATTCAAAATGAGTTATATCGTCGTCTGGTCCAAGAACTTTTGCAACAAATTGCTTTAATGCTCCTGCACGTTGTGGAAAAGGCACAATAAAATAATGTTTAAGGCCGGCATATAGCAAGGCTTTTTCTTTTATTTCAGCGGTTCTGGTAATATCGTTATTACTTCCACTTACAACACAAACCACATTTTTCCCTTTGATCTCATCGGCAAAAGTATCTAGAGCAGTAATAGACATTGCTCCTGCAGGTTCCACTACTATCGCATCCTGATTGTACAAATCCAGGATGGTCTGGCATATTTTACCTTCCGGCACTGTGATCATATCATCCAGAAAATTCTTGCATAATTCGAAATTTCTAACCCCTACTTTCTGTACAGCAGCTCCATCTACAAACCTATCGATTTCCGTAAGTTCTATAAGTTTCCCCATTTTTAGGGAGGTACTCATAGAGGGTGCTCCTTCAGGTTCCACCCCAATAATCTTGGTATTGGGAGATAGTTGTTTAAACACCGAAGATAGTCCGGCAAGTAAACCTCCACCTCCAAGAGGTGCGAAAATATAATCTATTGGCCCGTCAGCTTGATTCAATATTTCCAAACCAATTGTAGCTTGGCCTTCTATTACTTTTTCATCATCAAAAGGATGAATAAACACCATCTCGTTCTTATCCCCATATTTTATTGCGCTTTTATAAGAATCATCAAAAGTGTCGCCCTTCAAGACTACCTCTACCCATTCTCCGCCAAACATTCTTGTTTGCTCCACCTTTTGTTTAGGAGTAGTTATAGGCATATAGATCACGCCTTTAACCTCTAGCTTATTACATGCAAAAGCCACACCTTGGGCATGATTCCCGGCACTGGCACAAATCACGCCTTTGCCTAATTGATCCTTTGGTAAACTCGAGATCTTATTATATGCCCCACGTATCTTGTAGGATCTAACCTGCTGCAAATCCTCCCTTTTAAACATAACATTGGCTTCATACCTTTTACTGTAGGTAAAAGATGGAGCTAATGGAGTTTTGATCGCAACTTTTGAGATTCGTTCTGCAGCTTGCTTCACGGCCTCAATTTGTGGAATATATATGTCTTTTTTAACCAAGGAATTGCTCATTATGCGTGTATTATTTTCATTTCGGTCATGGCCTCTCTCAGCTGTTCCCCTATAATTTCCACTGGATGCCTTCTTATAGAGGCATTCACTTCTATTAGTTTTTTATTATCTACTCCGGAATCCTTTGTGCCAAAGGCTTTTCCTATTAATCCAGATTCCAGATCGTTGATATAGTCTTTAATCAATGGCTTACAGGAATGATCAAAAAGATAACACCCATATTCAGCAGTATCAGAAATAATTCTGTTCATCTCGTAAAGTTTTTTACGAGCTATTGTGTTTGCAATTAATGGAGTTTCGTGCAGAGATTCATAATATGCAGATTCTGCAATGATTCCGGCTTCTACCATAGTTTCAAAAGCCAACTCTACTCCAGATTTCACAAAAGCAACCAATATGAGCCCCTTATCAAAATATTCCTGCTCAGAGATTTCTTCCTTGGTTGCATCTGTTTTTTCAAAAGCGGTATTTTCTGTAGCTGCTCGCCATTCTAATAATTCCTTATCGTCTTTGTCCCAATCTTCCATCATTCTGGTACTAAAGGCCCCAGAAATAATGTCGTCCATATGTTTTTGAAAAAGGGGACGCATGATCGCTTTTAGTTCTTCTGATATTTCCGCAGCTTTGATTTTGGCCGGATTGGAGAGTCTATCCATCATATTGGTGATCCCTCCATGTTTCAAGGCTTCGGTAATGGTTTCCCAACCATATTGAATTAATTTCGCGGCATATGCAGGTTCCACTCCTTCGGCTACCATTTTATCGAAACTTAAAATAGATCCGGTTTGGAGCACACCGCATAAAATAGTTTGTTCTCCCATCAAGTCCGATTTTACTTCGGCCACAAAAGATGAATCCAATACACCAGCCCGATGTCCTCCTGTTGCAAATGCATATGCTTTTGCCCAATCGTATCCTTTTCCTTCAGGATCGTTCTCCGGATGAACAGCTATTAAAGTTGGAACTCCAAAGCCTCTCTTATATTCTTCTCTCACTTCAGATCCCGGGCATTTAGGAGCCACCATTATTACGGTAATATCTTCACGTATCTTCATTCCCTCTTCCACAATATTGAAACCATGAGAATAGGACAAGGCAGCACCTTTTTTGATAAGCGGCACTATTTTTTTTATTACAGAAGTGTGTTGTTTATCTGGAGTTAAATTTATTACTAGGTCTGCAGAAGGGATAAACTCTTCGTAAGTGCCAACTTTAAAATTGTTTGAAGAAGCGTTTTTAAAAGATTGTCTTTGATCTTTTATAGCATCTTCTCTTAAAGCATAGGTAATATCTAGTCCGCTGTCGCGCATGTTCAAACCTTGGTTTAAACCTTGCGCCCCACAACCTACTATTACTATTTTTTTATCTTTTAAAGCATTAATTCCTTCGCTAAATTCTTCACTTAGCATAAATCTGCAAGTCCCCAATTGGGCTAATTGATCTCTTAAGGAAAGGCTATTAAAATAATTTGTCATGAGTTTATATTTATGGTATTAAAATCTTCAAGAATACTTGAGATTGGCATTTCATTTTTGGACACTGCAATTTTTCCGGATCGAACAAACTGCATTAATCCATAGGGTTTTAATTTATCGTATAAATTATCTATTTCGTGGCGTTTACCAGTTTTCTCAATTACAAAGAATTTAGGTGTCACCGTAACTATTCGTGCATTGGTCTCTTTTATGAAATCCTGAATAGTGAGATCTTCAACAAATTCGGCGGAATTCACCTTATAAAGTGCTGTTTCCTGAAAGATCAACTCTTCATCTGTATGATAGTATGCGCGAATTACTTCAATTTGTTTCTCTATTTGACCAATGATTTTCTTCACTTGCTCTTCGGTAATTTCCACCACGATTATAAAACGCATCACCTCCTTCACCTCGCTTTTGGATACTGTGATACTTTCTATATTGAAGTGTCGCTTCAGAAAGATCGCTGCGATCCTGCTCAATAATCCTATGTTGTTTTCCGTGTATATGGAAATTGTATAATTTTTCTTTTCCATTATTCTAATCTTATGTCTGAAACTGAAGCTCCCGTTGGAATCATAGGAAATACATTTTCTTCTTGTTCTACTTTTACCTCTAAGAAATATGCTTCCGGAGAATCCATCATTTCTTTAATTGCATCTTGTAACTCGCTACGTTCAGTAACTTTTTTAGCTTTTATAAAATATCCTTTAGCTATTGCCACAAAATCAGGATTTATCAACTCGGTGCTGGCATAGCGTTTATCAAAAAACATTTGTTGCCATTGTCTAACCATACCTAAAAATCCGTTGTTAAGCACTACAATTTTTACGGGAACTTTAGTTTGAAAGATGGTTCCCAGTTCTTGGATGGTCATTTGATAACCACCATCACCAATAATTGCCACAACTTGTCTCTCTGGCTTACCCATTTTCGCACCTATTGCAGCTGGTAAGGCAAATCCCATAGTGCCTAAGCCCCCAGATGTAACATTACTTCTGGTTTTGTTGAACTTCGCATATCTACAAGCTACCATTTGGTGTTGGCCCACATCTGAAACTATAATAGCATCTCCATTAGAAGATGTGTTGATTTCATCTATAACCTCTGCCATTCCCAGTTTCCCTTCTTTCCCGTTCAGTTCATTATTAATGATCTTATCATATTCAATTTTGTACAGATCTTTGAATTTCTGGTGCCAGGCATCATGATTCTTCGGCTTTAAAAATCCTAATAACAATTGCAAGGTTTCTTTTACATCTCCCAATACGGCAACCTCAGCTTTTACATTTTTATCAATTTCTGCCGGATCTATTTCAAAATGGATCACCTTTGCCTGTTTAGCATAATGTTCGAGATTACCGGTAACCCTATCGTCAAAACGCATCCCAATAGCTATTAAGACATCACAATCGTTGGTGAGGACATTTGGTCCATAATTCCCGTGCATACCAACCATTCCCACATTTAAAGGATGATCTGTAGCCATCGCGGAAAGACCAAGAATAGTCCATGCCGAAGGAATTCCAGCTTTTTCCACCACTTGTTGTAATAAGGCTTCTGCCCCTCCTAAAATAACTCCCTGACCAAAAACGATCATCGGTTTCTTAGCAGAATTAATTAATTCTGCTGCTCGTTCTATTTCTGAAAGATTTACTTTCGGAAAAGGTTTGTAGCTTCTAATCCCTGCACATTTTTTATAAGTGAAGTCCAAAGTTGCAAACTGAGCATCTTTGGTAATATCTATCAACACAGGGCCGGGACGTCCAGATCTGGCTATGTAAAATGCCTTTGCCAATACTTCAGGAATCTCTTCTGCTTTTGTTACTTGATAATTCCATTTAGTCACCGGGGTAGAGATCCCTACGATATCGGTCTCCTGAAATGCATCACTCCCCAGTAAATGTGAACCTACTTGCCCGGTAATACATACCATAGGAGTAGAATCTATTTGAGCATCGGCGATCCCAGTCACCAAATTAGTAGCTCCTGGACCAGAAGTGGCGATACATACACCTACTTTACCAGTTACTCTAGCATAACCTTGTGCGGCATGGGTAGCACCTTGCTCATGCCTTGTGAGGACATGATGAATTTTATCCTGATACTTATACAATTCGTCGTAGACAGGCATGATCGCTCCGCCAGGGTAACCATATATGGTATCTATCCCCTCTTCCAACAAACATTTTATCACAGCTTCTGCTCCAGAAACTGTTGTTGGAGCTTGTTTGATTTTTTTCTCCTTATTGGCTGTTTTAACTTCCATACTTCAACTAATTAAAATTCGTCTGTAACACATCCTTGTGAGGCAGAGGAAACTGTTCTTGCATATTTATAAAGCACTCCTTTATTGAATTTAAGTGCTGGTGCCTCCCAATTATTTTTTCTCTTCTCTATTTCTGAATCACTTAGATCCACACTTATAGTATTGTTTTCAGCGTTTATAGTGATCTCATCACCATCCTTAAGAAATGCGATTAAACCACCCTCCTGAGCTTCAGGGGTAATGTGCCCTACCACAAACCCATGAGTCCCTCCGGAAAATCTTCCATCGGTAATAAGGGCAACGTCTTTTCCTAATTTCGCGCCCATTATTGCTGCAGTAGGTTTGAGCATTTCAGGCATTCCCGGACCACCCTTTGGGCCCTCAAAACGAATTACTATTACATCTCCTTTGCTTACTTTTCCTTCTGAAATTCCATCATTGGCTTCATATTCAGAATTATAAACCTTTGCTTTCCCCTTAAATTTTAAACCTTCTTTCCCTGTGATCTTTGCTACAGAACCTTCTGTAGCTAAATTCCCGTAAAGGATGCGGATATGTCCCGATTTCTTAATAGGATTATTAAGTGGTTGAATCACATCTTGTCCTTCCTCTAGATCTGGAACATCCTCAAGATTTTCTGCCAATGTCTTTCCCGTAACTGTTAAGCAATCCCCATGAAGCATTCCTTCTTTCAGCATATATTTAAGAACGGCGGGAATTCCTCCAACCCTGTGTACATCTTCCATAAGATATTTTCCACTAGGTTTTAGATCTGCTAAAAAAGGAGTGGAATCACATATTTTTTCAAAATCGTCCATTCCAAATTCTACTTCAGCTGCTTTCGCTATTGCTAAATAATGCAGTACGGCATTCGTAGAGCCTCCAAGGACGGTAAGTAATCTTATGGCGTTTTCCATAGATTTTCTAGTAACTATATCCTTTGGTTTTATATCTCTTTCTATCAATAAACGGATTGCCTTTCCGGCTTCTATACTCTCACTTTTCTTTTCATTACCAATAGCTGGGTTAGATGAGTTGTAAGGCAGCGCCATTCCCAGAGCTTCAATAGTAGAAGCCATCGTATTTGCTGTGTACATTCCACCACAAGCACCAGCGCCCGGACATGCCTTTTCAATTACACTATCATAATCTTCGTCACTAATTTCTCCAGCAACCTTTGCTCCCCATGCTTCGAATGCTGAGACAACATCCAGTTTTTCACCTTTATGACAGCCTGAAGCTATAGTGCCTCCATATACCAAAATAGCCGGGCGATTAACTCGCAACATTGCCATCAAGGCTCCCGGCATATTCTTATCGCATCCAACCACCGTTATCATCGCATCATAAGACATTGCCTGTACTACGGATTCCATAGAGTCTGCAATAAGATCTCGAGAGGGCAAGGAATATCTCATTCCCGGTGTTCCCATAGAAATTCCATCGCTTACTCCAATAGTATTGAAAATAAGACCCACCATTTTATTGGAATTACAACCCTCCTTAACCAATTTGGCCAGTTCGTTAAGATGCATATTACAGGGATTTCCTTCATAACCGGTACTGGCAATCCCTACAAAAGGCTTTTTAAAATCCTCCTTAGTTAACCCGATGGCATGTAACATAGCCTGAGCTGCAGGATTGGAATAATTCTGTGTTAAAATCTGACTGTATTTATT
>JAGXIJ010000046.1 GCA_024635675.1 Gillisia sp. | reverse complement strand
AGAACCTTTAACTTGGGATATGACCATTCTTACGGAAACTTTAAAAGCCAAGGGCTGCAAGATTCATATAGAAACTTCCGGGGCTTATAAACTAACAGGGGTATGGGATTGGATATGTTTATCTCCTAAAAAAATAAAACTACCTACTGAAGAGATCTATGAAGTGGCAAACGGGTTAAAAGTTATTGTTTTTAATCAGCATGATTTAAAATTTGCTGAAGAACAAGCTGCAAAGGTTAATAAAGATTGTATTTTGTATCTGCAACCGGAATGGAGTAAGCGAGATGTTGTAATTCCAATGATTGTAGATTATGTAATGAAAAATCCCAAATGGAAGGTGTCCTTACAAACTCATAAGTATTTAAATATACCTTAATAAAAAAAACGGTTTCAATTCTTTAGAATTGAAACCGTTTTAATTTTAGATCATTTCAGAGGTTTTATTGAATCACTTTAAACGGAACCTCTACATATTTGTTATCCCATCCCATCAATAGATCGGCACCATCATTTCTGGTCACAAAAGCCATAGAAAAGGACTCTATAGTTGCCGGTGCATTACGCACAGGAACTTTAATTCTTACTCTATCCTCTTGGTCTGTGTACTCATAAGCTCCCCAAGTGTTTGTTCTGTTGTTTAATATTACAGTCCACTCTTTTTCGCCGGGGATTGTATAAAGGCTATAGGTTCCAGCTTCTACAACTACATCTGCAACTTTCATGTCTCTATATAAAGTAAGTTCTGTAGCCTCGTTAGCACCTGTTCTCCAAACTTCGTTATAAGGGACTAATTTGCCAAAGATCTCTCTGTCCCTTTTTAGGGGTCTACTATAAATTACTCTCGCAACTACTTCTTCATCCTGATTTTTATAGATCGCTAAATCCATTGGGCTAACATCCGTCTTTGCGAAGTTAGGTCCCTCTTTAGGATTTTCTTGCCCATTTACAGGATTGCTCTGTAACGTGAA
Source organism: Gillisia sp. (assembly GCA_024635675.1). Lineage (GTDB taxonomy): Bacteria > Bacteroidota > Bacteroidia > Flavobacteriales > Flavobacteriaceae > Gillisia. The sequence goes on along the minus strand of JAGXIJ010000046.1, from coordinate 20,168 downwards.
AATTGCAATTACTGCTAATAAGAATATTCTTTTCATAATACTTTAAAGTTGTTTTAATAGAATATAAAGGTATTGTTTCATAAAAATCCCTGGTGTTAATGAACTCATATTTTTTAGTAAAGTCTTCCTACTTTTATTTGAATAGTAATTGCTATCAAATTAATTAATTTTACTTATATATAGATACATCTTTTATATTTTTAGTTATAAATTGTAACCAATTAATGTATACAGCTTTTTATTTGCAATTGATTACTGCAATTTTGTTTAGAATTAAAACTGAAAGTTATGTGTGGTATTTTAGCAGTAATAGGAAAGAAGGAAGATCAAGGATTGGTATCTAAGCTTTCTAAAAGAATGAGTCATCGTGGCCCGGATGAGAGTGATGTACATGTTACAGAGTCTGGAGCGATATTGTGTCATGAGAGATTGGCAATTATGGATGTAACAACCGGGAAACAACCTATTCAGGGAACTTCTACGGCTTGGATGATTCATAACGGAGAAATTTATAACTATAAAGCGCTAAAGCAAGATGAATTAAAAGATCATACTTTTAGAACTACCGGAGATTCAGAGGTTATTGTTCATTTATATGAGAAATACGGGTATGGATTTTTAAATAAATTAGACGGCGATTTTGCTTTCGTTGTTGTAGATGGGAAAGATTTTATTGCTGCGAGAGACCCAATAGGTGTGAAGCCGCTTTATTACGGAAAAGATGCAGATGGAGCAATCTGGTTTGCCAGTGAAATGAAAGTTCTTGCAGATCAATGTGTAGAATTTCAAGCTTTTCCTCCGGGATATTATTATACGCCTACAACCGGGTTTGTTCAATATTACAAGCCGGAATGGTATAGAATGGAAGATTGTAAAGAAGAAGCCGATCTTAAAAGGTTGAGAGAATCTTTAATAGCTGCAACCAAAAAACGTTTAATGTCGGATGTTCCCCTTGGTGTATTATTAAGTGGAGGACTGGATTCTTCGTTAACATCTTCTATTTCAGCTAGAATTTTAAAGGAACAAGGAAAAAAATTACATTCTTTCTCTATTGGATTAAATGAAGAGGCACCAGATTTGATCGCTGCTCGAAAAGTGGCCGATTTTCTTGGGACAGAGCATCATGAAATTCATTTTACCGTTGAAGAAGGAATCGGGATTATTAAAAAATTGATCTGGCATCTTGAAACCTATGATGTAACTTCAATTAGAGCTAGTACCCCTATGTACTTCCTTTCAAAAGCTATTTCAGAAAAAGGGATTAAAGTAGTGCTTTCCGGGGAAGGCGCAGATGAGATTTTTGGAGGGTACCTTTATTTTAAAAATGCACCTTCTGCAGATGAATTTCAAGAAGAAACCATTAGTAGGGTTAAAAGATTGTCTACTGCAGATTGTTTAAGAGCAGATAAGTCTACCATGGCTCATGGAATAGAAGCTAGGGTTCCATTTTTGGATAAAGCTTTTTTACAAACCGCTATGGAGATAGATCCTACTCACAAAATGCCTTCAGCTCATGGAGGAATAGAGAAATATATTCTTAGAAAGGCTTTCGATACACCAGAGCAACCTTTTTTACCGGAAGAGGTGTTGTGGAGGCAAAAAGAACAGTTTAGTGACGGGGTAGGTTACAGTTGGATAGATCGTCTAATAGAATTTACAAAATCGCAGGTAACAGATATTGAAATGCAAACGGCTGCAGATAAATATCCAATCAACACGCCATCTACTAAAGAAGCTTATTTTTATAGAGAGATATTTGATGGGTATTTTCCACAGGAATGCGCGGCTAAATCGGTAAAAAAATGGATCCCTAAATGGCAAAAAGATTTAGACCCAAGCGGTAGAGCAAGTACAACTCATGTTGCACAAACTAGTTTTATTGAAGCTGTAAAAGCTTAAGATCCTTATGAACTAAAAAGCAGAGTTTTTCACAAAAATTGTTAATAACTTAAGGGTATTGAGGTGCGCTTCAAGCTAATAGGAGTAGGGGTTTTGTTATATTTGTCTGTTACATAAAAAGACAAATTTTAACAGAATCATATATGAGCGAAGAAGTTAAGAAAAATAGTTATTCAGCAGATAGTATTCAGGCGCTTGAAGGAATGGAACATGTTCGCATGCGTCCATCCATGTATATTGGTGATACTGGAGTAAGAGGATTGCATCATTTGGTGTATGAGGTTGTGGATAACTCTATAGATGAAGCAATGGCGGGCCATTGTGATACTATAAAAGTAACTATTACAAAAGAGGGAGCTATTACCACAGAAGATAATGGACGTGGAATTCCTATAGATTTACATAAAAAAGAAGGAGTCTCTGCCTTAGAGGTAGTAATGACCAAAATTGGAGCCGGAGGAAAATTCGATAAAGATTCCTATAAGGTGTCAGGTGGTTTACACGGAGTTGGAGTAAGTTGTGTGAATGCACTTTCTAAACACTTAAGCGCTACGGTTTACAGAGAAGGAGTGGTATGGCGCCAAGAATATGAGCGTGGTAAACCAATGTATCCTGTTAAATCGATTGGTGAGACTGATCTTAGAGGAACCGTAGTGACCTTTACTCCAGACGAAACAATATTTCAGCAAACCGTAGAATATAATTATGATACGCTTGCAAGTAGAATGCGTGAGCTTTCTTTCTTAAATAAAGGCTTAAAACTTGTGTTAACAGATGAGCGCCAAGTCAATGAAGATGGCTCATTCGTTTCAGAATCTTTCCTTTCAGAAGAAGGGTTAAAGGAATTTATACAATTCCTTGATCAAAATAGAGATCCTATTATTTCTCATGTGATCTCCATGGAAGGTGAAAAGAATGAAATTCCTGTTGAGGTTGCGATGATCTACAACACTTCATTTAACGAAAATTTACATTCTTACGTAAATAACATTAATACCCACGAAGGTGGTACTCACTTGGCTGGTTTTAGAAGAGGATTAACCACAACCCTTAAGAAGTATGCAGATGCTTCAGGAATGTTGGATAAACTGAAATTTGAAATAGCAGGAGATGATTTTCGTGAAGGATTAACTGCTATTATTTCTGTAAAGGTTGGGGAGCCACAATTTGAAGGGCAAACTAAGACCAAGCTTGGAAACAGGGAGGTTACTTCTGCAGTTTCTCAAGCGGTTTCAGAAATGTTAGAGAATTACCTGGAAGAAAATCCAAGTGATGCTAAAATTATTGTAGAAAAAGTGATTCTTGCCGCTCAAGCCCGACATGCTGCTAAAAAAGCACGTGAAATGGTACAGCGTAAAACAATAATGAGTATAGGTGGGTTACCTGGAAAATTATCTGATTGTTCTGAGCAAGATCCTACAAAATGTGAAGTATACCTTGTAGAGGGAGATTCTGCAGGTGGTACTGCAAAACAAGGGAGAGATAGAGCATTTCAAGCTATTTTACCGCTTAGAGGTAAAATCTTAAATGTTGAAAAAGCGATGAGACATCGGGTTTTCGATAATGAATAGATCAAGAATATATATACTGCTTTAGGGGTTACTATTGGTACTGAAGAGGATAGTAAAGCCTTGAATTTATCTAAATTAAGATACCATAAAGTAGTGATAATGTGTGATGCCGATGTAGATGGTAGCCATATTGAAACATTAATTCTAACCTTCTTTTTCAGGTATATGAAGGAGCTTATAGAAAACGGGCATATTTATATTGCAACTCCACCTTTGTATTTAGTTAAAAAAGGACAAAAAAAGCAATATGCTTGGAACGATAAAGAACGAGATGCCATAGCTGAAAGTTATAGCGGAGGAGTTCAAATTCAGCGATATAAAGGTTTGGGGGAGATGAATGCGGAACAATTGTGGGATACTACAATGAATCCTGAATTCAGAACACTCCGTCAGGTTAATATTGACAATAGTAGTGAGGCCGATAGAATTTTCTCTATGTTAATGGGAGATGAGGTGCCGCCGCGACGAGAGTTTATTGAAAAGAATGCCGTCTATGCGAATGTAGATATATAAAGAATTGAAGCCCACTTTTAAAGTGGGTTTTTTAATAAACCTTTGGTAAATTCATGATTTCCGAGATTATCATTAAAGTATTTTATTATTTTTACTTAAACCTAAAAAATTAACCGTGAGAAAAATCCTTAAATCTGCATTAATTCTATCCCTACTATTAGTAACTCAGTTTTCAAAAGCACAAGGAGATATTAATCTTTTAATAGAGGACATGCTTTTACTTGCCGATAATTTTGCTGCTCCAGGGGCAGAAGGTGCGACTTTGCAATCTAGTGCAGGTTGGTTCTCTTCAGCAACCACATTAAAGAAATGGCAAATAGAGGTTTCGGTTCATGGAAATGCATTGTTTGTTCCAAGTTCCAAAACAAAAAAAATAGTTAATAATAATCAATTTAACATCATAGAAATAAGTGGAGCAAGTAATGCTTTGTTGCCAACAGTTTACGGTGGTAATACAGATGTAATGTTTAATGGAGAGATAACAAATCCCTTTGATCCAACGAAGAAAATTCAATTTGAATTTGATGCCTTAGATGGATTGGATAAGAGTGTGGTTATACATGGTTTCCCTCAGGTAACTGTTGGTTTACCTTATAGTACTGAGGTCGCTGTGCGGTACATGCCTGAAGTATATATCAATGATGTTGGAATTAGCACTTATGGAGCTGGGCTTAAGCATAATTTATCTCAATATTTTCAGAGAAGATTCGATCCGGAGAATTTTCAGTTAGCCCTAATGGGAAATTTCAGCAATTTTAAAGCGAACTATAAATTCTTACCAATCGAAATTCCATTAGCCAGCCTTAATAGAATAGATGTAGATGCCAATATGTGGAACGTTCAAGTTATTGCATCTAAGCTTTATGATAATTTTGAAGTTATGGGGGGTTTGGGTTATACAAATTCTAATTTCGATTATGCTTTCGGTGGAACTGGTACATTATTACCAGATTTAAATAATCAATTAATTGCTCTTGGAAATAGTGAAGGTAAGTTTAAAGGGAATATAGGATTTAACTTCTATGCTAATAAATTTAAAATTAGTACGGTGTTTTCTGCCAGTGGAATATTCAATGCGAATGTTGGTGTTCATTACCGTTTCAACTAAATACATTTAACCATTCCTTATTATTTAACTGACACTAAATTTGTATTTTCGTATAAAATTAATGATTAACATATAAAATTATATAAAATGAAAGTTACTATCGTTGGAGCAGGTGCTGTTGGAGCAAGTTGTGCTGAATATATAGCTATAAAGAATTTTGCTTCTGAAATTGTTTTAGTAGATATTAAAGAAGGTGTTGCCGAGGGTAAAGCAATGGATTTAATGCAAACTGCAACTCTTAACGGATTCGATTCTAAGATCGTTGGTTCTACAAACGATTATACTAAGACTGCCGGTAGTGATGTAGTAGTTATTACAAGTGGTATTCCTAGAAAACCGGGAATGACAAGAGAGGAATTAATTGGAATTAATGCCGGAATTGTAAAAGAAGTTTCAGCGAATCTTATTAAACATTCTCCAGATACCGTAATTATTGTAGTGAGTAATCCTATGGATACCATGACTTATTTAGTTCATAAAACTACCGGACTTCCTAAGAATAGAATAATTGGGATGGGTGGTGCTTTAGATAGTGCTCGTTTCAAATTTAGATTAAGTGAAGCTTTAGAATGCCCTCCGTCTGATGTTGATGGAATGGTTATAGGTGGTCATAGTGATACCGGAATGGTGCCGTTAACAAGATTGGCAACAAGAAATAGTATCCCGGTAACTGCTTTTCTTTCTGAAGACAGGTTGAATCAAGTTTCTGAAGACACTAAAGTTGGTGGTGCTACTTTAACCAAATTATTAGGAACTAGTGCTTGGTATGCACCGGGTGCAGCAGTTTCTGCAATGGTTCAGGCAATTGCTTGCGATCAGAAAAAAATGTTCCCTTGTTCTGCTTTAGTAGACGGTGAATATGGATTGAAGGGTCTTTGTATTGGAGTTCCTGCAATTTTAGGAAAAGACGGATTAGAGAAAATCGTTGAAATAGAATTGAGCGATGCTGAAAAAGCTAAGATTAAGGAAAGTGCTGAAGGAGTTAAGAAAACTAATGATTTATTGACGTTTTAGGCATTATTCCTATCATATTTCAGTAAAAACTGAAACTCAAAAAAGACCACTTCTTAAGTGGTCTTTTTTATTACCAAAAAGTTAAATTTTTCAAAAAAAAATAATTGGCATTTGAAAAATGAAAACCTATATTTGTCCGATTTAAAATTTGACATTAAATAATAAAGAATAATGCAGAATAAAGGACTGATCAAGATTTTTGCGATTTTATTTGGTCTGGTATGTATATACCAGTTATCATTTACATTCATTGCCAGCGGAGTAGAGAGTGATGCAGAGGCGTTTGCTAAGCAAAAAATAGGAACTAACGTAGAAGGATATTCTGTACTGCGAGATGTTGAAGAATCTAGATATTTAGATTCTATTGGTAATAATGAGATTATTGCCGGGATTACTTACAACAATGCAAAAGATAAGGAGCTTAATAAAGGGCTCGATCTTAAAGGGGGAATCAATGTTATTCTACAAATTTCTGTAAGAGATATCCTAAAGGGATTAGCTAATAATACTAGTGACCCTGCATTTAATAAAGCTTTAGCTCAAGCTGATGCTGCTCAAAATGATAGTCAGGAAAGTTATATCGATCTTTTCTTTGAGGAATTCGAAAAGAACGAAGGAGCGAGATTAGCTTCTCCAGACATTTTTGCTAATAAGACGCTTAGCGATCAGGTGAATTTTGAAATGACTAATGATGTTGTTAAACCAATCATCAGACAAAAGGTAGACGAATCTATTACTTCAGCTTTTGAAGTATTGCGTAAGCGTATCGATAAGTTTGGAGTTACACAACCAAATATCCAACGTTTAGGAAATTCTGGTAGAATATTGGTAGAGCTTCCAGGGGCAAAAGATATTACTCGTATAACGAAATTACTTCAAAGTACAGCTCAGTTAGAGTTTTGGTATGTACATAAGAACACAGATTTTGGAAATTTCTTGATAAATGCGAATACTACAATCGCACAATTGGTTAAGAAAGAAGACAAATCTCCAGAAGAAAAAGATACACTTACTACATCTAAAGAAGATGAAGAGATAGAAGCCTTGCTTGCAAGCACAGAGGATTCTTCTGAGGTTCAAGCTTCAAATAATCCTTTGTTGGATCTAATGGTTTCTCCAGGTTTTCAAGGGAGTCCGGTTCTAGCTTCTTTTGCTTCAAAAGATACTGCGCAGGTTAGAGAATATCTAAATATGTCTCAAGTAAGATCTCTTTTACCATCAGAATTGCGTTTTGCAGAATTTGTTTGGGGGGTTTCTAAAGACAATGTTACAGATCTATATGCTTTAAAAGGAGATCGTGAGATGATTCCTGCTTTAACAGGAGATGTTATTACAGATGCTACACAAACCTACGATCAGTTAGGAAGAGTGGCAGTATCTATGCAAATGAACGGTAAAGGTGCTAAGGTCTGGGAAGAAATGACCGGAAAGGCATATAATGAAAAGAGCAATATTGCAATTGTTCTGGATAATGTTGTTTATTCTGCACCAGGAGTTTCTACTGGACCAATTAGTGGTGGTAGAAGTGAGATCACCGGTGATTTCGATATTACCGAAGGTCAGGATTTAGCAAACGTACTTAGAGCCGGTAAATTACCTGCTTCAGCAGATATTATTCAGAGTGAGATCGTAGGTCCATCCCTTGGGCAAGAAGCTATCGACAGTGGTGTTAATTCATTCCTTCTCGCATTAGCTATCGTATTGCTTTGGATGGTTTTTTATTACGGGAAGGCCGGTCTTTTTGCAGATGTTGCACTTGTAGTGAATATCATCTTTATATTTGGAATTCTAGCAGGTCTTGGGGCTGTACTAACATTGCCTGGAATTGCCGGTATCGTTTTAACTATTGGTATGTCGGTAGATGCGAACGTACTTATATTTGAACGTATTAAAGAAGAATTAGCTAAAGGAAAATCGCAGAAAGATGCCATTAAAGATGGTTTCAACAATGCACTTTCTTCAATTTTAGATGCTAACATTACTACGGGTCTTACCGGATTAATCTTATTGATTTTAGGAACAGGGCCAATTAAAGGTTTTGCTACTACTTTATTAATAGGTATTGCAACTTCATTATTTACAGCAATCTTCATCACTAGATTATTTATTGATGGATATGGTAAAAATGGAAAGTCTCTTGCCTTTAGTACTTCGATCACTAAGAATCTATTCGCTAATATGAATTTCGATTTCTTATCAAAACGAAAAATAGCATATACTATCTCTGGTGTCTTTATCCTTATTAGTGTTGGATCATTCTTTATGAATGGATTGAATGAAGGTGTAGATTTTGTTGGAGGAAGAACTTATACTGTGAGATTTGTGGATGATGTGAATTCTACAGATGTTGAGAAAGATCTGATTGCAACTTTTGGAAGTGCTGAAGCAAAAACTTATGGTGCTAATAACCAATTAAAAATAACTACAAAGTACAAGGTTGAAGATGATGGTACAGAAGTAGATACAGAAATTCAGCGAATGATGTTCGATGCTTTACAGCCTCATTTGCCTCAGGATCTTTCTTTTGATGACTTTACGGTTGGTGCAAATGATCGTACAATAGGGATTATGGAATCTATGAAGGTTGGTCCAACAATAGCCGATGATATCAAAAACGATTCCTTCTGGGCAGTTTTAGGATCTCTTATTGTTGTATTCCTATATATCTTATTAAGATTTAGAAAATGGCAATATAGTTTAGGTGCTGTAGCAGCAGTTTTCCACGATGTATTGATAGTGCTGGGAATCTTCTCTTTGGCTTATAACATTATGCCATTTAGCATGGAGATTAACCAAGCCTTTATTGCGGCAATACTTACCGTGATTGGTTACTCCCTGAATGATACGGTGGTAGTTTTCGATAGAATTCGTGAATTCGCCAATGAGCATACTACCTGGCCAATGAATAAAACAATTAACAGTGCCTTGAACAGTACATTAGGTAGAACATTGAATACCTCTTTAACTACCTTATTAGTGTTATTATCAATCTTTATTTTTGGAGGTGAAAGTCTTAGAGGATTTATGTTCGCTATGATCGTTGGTATTATAGTAGGTACATATTCATCTTTATTCATTGCAACTCCTGTGATGTTTGATAGTGCTAAAAAGAAAGCGCTTCGTGATAGTAAAAAGAAAGAAGTTGTTTCATAATTAGCAATCGCTTTCATATAAAAAAACCTGTTCAGAAATGAACAGGTTTTTTTGTTTTTAGAGGTTTCTGATAAGAATTGGAAACTCATCAGCCTGCTGCGAGACATCGGGATGTTTCAGGGTCTCCTTGACTAAGAACAAGCCTATAATGCCAGTCTATTGTCATCCCGACGAGAGGAGGGATCTCTTTTATAATGAAATGCTGGTTCATTGAGATTCTTCATTGCGCTTTGCTATATTCAGAATGACATTTTATTGTATCTCGTCACTCATCCCCGAGGCATCGGGACGTTTCAAGGTCTTCAAGTAGTTTGTAATTATCTGGGATTTAGGAGAATTGAATAATATTCGTTTCTAGGATGTGCCTTTTAAAACTAGTTTCGAGTGATGATAATTTTATCACCTTCGGTAAGATTCCATTCCTCCACCTTTCCTGCATTTACTTCCAGAATGAACTGAGCAGGTAATTTCGACGGCAACGAAGTTTCATCTAAAGGTTGGGCATTTTCCTGAAAGCTTACTGCTGTACTATCTTTTTCAAAAAAAATGAGATCTAAGGGGATATAGGTATTCTTCATGTAGAAGTTATGCATAGCTTCTTCAGCATAGATAAATAGCATACCTTGGTTTGCTTCCATAGACTTTCGATACATAAGTCCTGTTTGCTGTTCGTAAGAGGTTTCAGCGAACTCTATATCCAATTTATGAAGTGTATCTTCATCTCTTAAAAGAAAAAGTTCTCCTTCTTTAGTGAACTGAATTTCATCAGTCTCTATGGAAGTATTTTTAGCTTCATCGGCACAGGAAAAAAATAGTCCGAAGATAACTCCAGAAATAATTATTTTCTTTAGCCTTTTCATGCTGCAACTCTTTTTGATGGTCTGAACATAAAGTAAAAACCAGCTATAATAAAAGGAATACTAAGCCATTGACCTGTATTTATAAGCCATATAGCACGTTCTTCTACTTGAGGTTCTTTCAGGAACTCCACAAAAAATCTAACAGTCCATAGAAGCACTAAGAATAAACCGAAGATGTATCCGATCTTCTGTTTTTTGTCTGTTTTCCAGTACACGAACCACAGGAGTAAAAAGACCAATATATAGCAGAAAGATTCATATAGTTGAGCCGGATGTCTTGGAAAAGTTTCTCCAAGATTTTTAAAGATCACTCCATAATCACTATTTGTTGGTTTTCCTATTATTTCAGAATTCATGAAATTACCAATTCTAATAAATATTGCTCCACTGGCAACAGGTATTACCACTCTGTCCAATATCCATAAAATGGGCTTGTCTAAAACTTTCTTTCTATAAAGATACATGGCAACAATAATCCCAATTGCAGCTCCATGACTTGCTAAACCGCGAAAACCGGTAAATTCAAATTCTGGTTCAAAACGTACAGGAAGGAAGATCTCCAAAAGATGATGTTGAAAATACCCCCAGTCGTAAAAAATTACATGTCCTAATCTAGCCCCAATCAAGGTTGCTAAAACTGTATATATAAAAAGCGGATCCAATTTTTCTATTGAAACACCTTCTTTGGTATATATGCTCTTCATAATATACCATCCTAACCCAAAGGCTATTAGAAACATTAAACTGTAGTAATGGAGAGTAAAAAATCCTAAATCTAATCCTTCTGAAGGACTCCAAGTTATCGCATTGAAAAGCATGTAAGATGTTTTAAAATTGTTAGGTAAAGATACATATTTGCTTGGTTTGGCAATAGCTCCTTAAAATAATGAAAAAGTCGCTTATGGAACGGGATCATGTCCTGAACCTCCCCAAGGATTGCAGCTGGCAATTCGTTTAAGACTCATCCATCCTCCCTTAAATACACCGTATTTCTGCAATGCTGTTAGTGAGTATTGGGAGCAGGTTGGTGAATATCTACAAGTGGCCGGAGTTAATGGTGAGATTGCTTTCTGATAAAATTTTACCAGAAAAATAAAGGGATATGCAAGCCATGTTTTTACCACCTATTTCAATTTATCCTTCCAGAGTGAATACTGTTCCTTCTTTTCCGTCTTTCAATTGAATACCTACTGCCATTAATTGATCTCTAATTTGATCGCTAGTCGCGAAATCTTTATTATTACGGGCTTCAGCTCTTAGTTTAATAAGTAATTCTACCGTTCCAGAAAGTTTATCTGAATTGTCTTGATTAGTAACCGTCGTGTCTAACAAGCCAAGCACATCGAAAATGAAATCGTTTAAGGTTGTTTGCAACAGCTCTTTATCTTCTAAAGTAATTTGCTCATTTCCTTCTTTTACTCCAACAATAAATTTGACAGCTTCAAACAAAGTTGCGATTAGGATTGGGCTGTTAAAATCGTCGTTCATCGCATCGTAGCAACGCTGTTTCCATTCAGAAACGGAAAAGGTGGAAGTTGATGAAACCGGTAATGCAGCAGTATTTCTATATGCGTCCATTAGCCTGTTAAACCCTTTTTCACTTGCAAGTAATGCCGTATTAGAAAAATCTAGGATGCTTCGGTAATTAGCTTGAAGCATGAAAAAACGTGCTACAGATGGACTAAAACCTTTACTTAGATTATCATTCTCTCCGGTGAAAATTTCGTTTGGAAGGATATTGTTACCGGTGCTTTTAGCCATTTTCTGACCGTTGAGGGTAAGCATGTTTGCGTGTAACCAATAATTCACTGGGTTTTTTCCAGTAGAAGCTTCTCCTTGTGCGATCTCACATTCATGATGCGGAAATTTTAGATCCATTCCGCCTCCATGTATATCAAACTGTTCTCCCAGATATTTAGTGCTCATCACAGTGCATTCCAAATGCCAGCCCGGGAAACCATCACTCCATGGAGATGGCCAACGCATAATATGTTGTGGCTCTGCTTTTTTCCATAAAGCAAAATCCTGCGGATTCTTTTTGTCGCTTTGGGCAGCAAGTTCACGGGTATTAGCGATCATATCTTCAATAGTTCTCCCACTAAGCTTTCCATAGTTATGATCTTTATTGAATTTGAAAACATCAAAATAAACAGACCCATTTACTTCATAAGCAAAACCTTTTTCGAGAATGGTTTTAATGGTTTCTATTTGTTCTACAATGTGCCCGGTTGCAGTTGGCTCGATGCTAGGTGGTAAATTGTTGAATTTTTGTAAGGTATTATGAAAATCTACGGTGTATCGCTGAACGACTTCCATAGGCTCAATTTGCTCTAATCTAGCTTTTTTCGCTATTCTGTCTTCTCCGCTATCTGCATCATTTTCCAAATGACCAGCATCGGTAATATTTCTTACATAGCGCACTTTATAACCTAAATGCTTTAAATATCTAAAGATTAGATCGAAAGAAATAAAAGTTCGGCAATTGCCTAAATGAACATTGCTATAAACGGTGGGTCCACATACATACATTCCTATGTGACCTTCATTTATTGGTTTAAAAATTTCCTTTTCTCCAGAGATTGAGTTGTAAAGTTTTAAGCTTTGTTCTTTATAAAGAGCCATAAATTATTGCTTGCTAAGATTTAGTGTTTTGAATTTGAAATTAAAAGGATGTATCTAGTTTAATATAATCTAGAAATTCTCTCTTTACAGAAGTTTCCTTAAAGGCGCCGCCAAATTCACTCGTTACTGTGCTGCTTTCTATGTCGCGAATCCCTCTACTGTTAACACAAAGGTGTTTAGCATCTATTATACAAGCCACATCTTGAGTTCCTAAGGCCTTTTGTAATTCCTGAACTATTTGCATCGTCATTCGCTCCTGAACCTGAGGTCTTTTAGCAAAATAATCTACAATTCTGTTCATTTTTGAAAGCCCTATAACACTTCCGTTGGAGATATATGCAACGTGTGCTCTACCAACAATAGGTAATAAGTGATGTTCGCAAGTAGAATATATAGTTATATTTTTTTCTACCAGCATCTCGCCGTACTTATATTTGTTTTCGAAAGTTGAAGCCTTAGGCTTTCTTTTAGGGTCTAAGCCGCCAAAAATTTCATTTACAAACATTTTAGCAACCCTTTGCGGAGTTCCTTTAATACTGTCATCTGTAAGATCCATCCCTAAAGTTTGTAAAATACTTTTCACGTCTTTATTGATCAATGCAATTTTATCTTCGTTACTTAAATCAAAAGCATCCTTTCTTAGTGGATTATTTGCACTTGTAGCAACATGAGCATCGCCCATTTCATCTATTTTATTTTCCATATGGTCTATCTTCATAGCACTTTAGTCTATACTAGTCGTAATCTATATTATAGGCTTGCAAAGATACATATTTTATGACTGTTTAAGGCAAAGTTTATAAAAAGCCAAGCTCTGTAGTTGTTGCAAAATGTGTAATTTGCAATTCTTTGGTATTTTGATATATGAAGGCCTTAAAACATCTTATTCTTATTGTCATTTTCTCTCTGGCAGGAGTAAGCCAAATTTATGCCCAAGGTGATAGATGTTCTAGTATCCAGCCGTTTTGTGCAGCCAATTCACAATTTATTTTCCCTAATTCTAATGCTCCAGATGGAGATGTGGCGGTAGCAGAATCTGGTCCTAATTACAGGTGTTTAGATACTCAGCCGTATCCTTCGTGGTTTTATTTACAAATCGAAAATTCCGGAAACTTAAATTTTAGAATTAGTCAAACAGTAAATCCCGATGGTTCTGGGGGAACTTTGGACGTAGATTTTATTGCGTGGGGGCCATTTAGCGAAGGAGATGAATTATGCGGGGCAAGTGCATTATCGGCTTCTGCTCTAGTGGCTTGTAGTTATTCTCCCTCGGCGACGGAAGATTTTATAATTAATAACGCCAGTGCTGGTCAAATTTATGTAGTTCTAATCAATAATTATTCAGAATTACCGGGGTATATAAGTCTGGAGCAAACCAATCTTAATCAACCAAATTCCGGTTCAACAGATTGTACCATTGTGGATATTTTGGGAGATGACCTTACTCTTTGTGAGGAGGTTCCCGTGAAGCTAACTGCTACCAATGTTAATGCCACCAGATATGAGTATTATGTATTTGATAATTCCTCAAATAATTTTGTGTTATTGTCAAATCAAACAAGTCCGGATTTTACGGTAAGTACTTCCGGACTTTACAAAGTAATTGCAATTAATGATACTACCGGTTTGGAATTTAATGATGAAGTATTAATCGAGTATTTTGAAAACCCAATTGCTACAGCACCAAACGATTTAGTGGGATGTAGTAACGATCCAACTGCGATCTTCGATCTGGCTCAAGTTTATAATGAAATAACTCAGGACCCTCAAAATGGAAATTTTCTATTTGAATTGAATTTTTACAGAAGTCAAAATGATCTTGAAAATGAAGTAGCTATAGAAAATGCTTCTGCTTTTGAAGCTTCGGATAATCAAAATATTTTCGCTACAATAACTTATGAGGGATCTGGTTGTGTTTCTAACCCGGTCGATTTCAATTTAAAAATTTTACCGGTTCCAATTATAGAATTTGATGCTGAAACAGAAATTTGTTTAGACAACGATGGTAATTTGATGAATCCTCAAACAATAGGTGAAAACCTTGGTACAGAATATACTTATAATTGGAATGTAGATAATGATCCCGATGGTGATGGGATACAAAACCCTATGTTGTTAATTACTGAAGTGCTTTCTGTCTCTGATATCTCTCTCGAAATAATCAACAAAATTACGGGCTGTACTAATAGTTTTAGTTCGAAGATCATTTATTCTTCAGCTCCAGAAAATGTGAGTTTTACTATTTCCGGAAACGATTTTGAAGAGGGGTACGTAGTGTCGGTTACTGCTAGTGGTTCGGTGGGAACGGCAGCTATTTATGAATATCAACTGGATAATGGGAATTGGCAGGAGCAATCAGATTTTGGTAAGGTAAAACCAGGGGTACATACCGTTTCTGCAAGGGATATTTATGGATGTGGAACAACTACCTCTGCGCCTTTTAGGCTAATTGGATATGCTAGGTTTTTTACTCCAAATGCAGATGGTTATAACGACACATGGAATGTTATAAATGATCCTCAGGTGTCTATTTCCAAAGTTTTAATTTATGATAGATATGGGAAACTTATAAAACAATTGGATCCTAATGGAAGAGGATGGGATGGCACCTATAATGGGGAGGTCATGCCGGCAGATGATTATTGGTTTGCTGTGGATTTGAAAGATCAAAACACAGGAATAATCTCAGAATTTACGGGGCACTTTACTCTTAAACTTTAATTAAGCACAAAAACAAAAAGCCCGGCCCTTTATAGGATCCGAGCTTTTTGTTGTGAATACTTATTTTCTATTAAATCCCGAAACTAATGGATAATACAACACTAGATAAGTCTCTTTGAATATTTGCTGTATTTGTTAGTCCAACCTGGTATAGTTGAGGATTATCTGTTCTTGATGAATGATCATAAGAGACATCTGCTTTTACAACTCCAAAATCATAACCAACTCCTGCCGAATACCCATTAAGATCGCCTAAAGTAATTTTATTTTTATAAGGACTTTCTTCAAATCTATAACCTCCTCTTAAGCTCCAGCTTTCAATTCTGTATTCTCCTCCTAATTTATAGGTGGAAGTAGCTTTTAGATTATTAGAAATAATGTCATTTTGAAAAACAAATTCCGGATCGTTGGAGGGTCTAAATTCCGTATTTGAAAAGTCTTTGTAAGAATAATCAAAACTTATTAAACCGCTATCTCCAAATAGAAAAGCTAAACTCCCTGTTAACTTCCCTGGGGTCTTTAGTTTATAATCTGGATATACATTAACAACATTTGGATCTACAATTACACGATCATTAAATTCATTGCTGAAGGTCTCTAAACGCTGGGTAGTTTGTTCGTTTATTAAATACCAAGTGGGAGTATCGTAAGTTAAACCTAGTCTAATATTATCGGTTACATTGGCGATGGTTCCCAACTGGAGTGAGAATCCATTTCCGGTTGTGCTTAAGTTATTGGTAAAAATGACTTCATTAGTTTCACTTCCGGGATTAGAGTTTTGTTCCACTAAGCGGGTTGCTCTGTCATAATTTAAAAAACGCGCATTTAAATTGATTCCCAAGTGAAGAAAATCCTGATACTTTGTAGCGAAGTTAAATGCGAATTTTCCATTTAATCCTGTTGCTATATAAGAATAACGTTGGTCAAACTTACCGGAAGCAATATTAGAGGTGTATGAAGTATTATCTAGATCGTTATTAACGGGGTCAATAATAAATCCTTGAAATCCTAAAAATGCCTGTTGTGCGCCATAACCTTCATTTTCTCCCAGAAATAAATATAGATCTGTAATAGTTTCATTATCCATAGTTTCTATAAGTTCCAACGGAACGCCATTAGCAAATTCCAGAAAGTAATCATCTATAGAATTCGAACTTGATCCTTGAGCTAAAAAATTATCATCGAAGGCATTGGTTTGTGAATAATTTACTCCCAAAGTGAATTTTTTCCAGGCATTGTTCTCGTTGGTGCTATTAAACACCAAAACGGCTCCCGCTTGGTCAAAATATACATCAGAAGCATCATTAGTTGTAGCCCCTGTAAAATAACGAGTGTCATTTCTCCTGTTGTTGTAGCTTAATGTAACCGTAGCTGCACTACTTAAAAACACGGCAGATCCTGCTGGATTTATTGAAATGGCAGATAAATCACCACCTAAGGCTCCAAAAGCACCGCTCATTGCTCTATATCTTGCAGTCCCCGATAACTGATCTGAAGAATATCTTACAGCATCAGTAATATCTTGAGCTTGAGAAAAGGTCACAACCATTATGGCCATAACCGTAAAATATAGCTTTTTCATAGATTTAATAATGAATTTTATTAATTACCCCTTCCTCTGTTGTCTCTGGTTGATGTTCCAGAACTTCTACCTGAACTAGAGCTTCTTCCAGAGTTAGAACTTCTAACGGTAGAGGACGAGCTCCTGTTGCTACTATTATTACTTCTAGTGGCAGTGCTGTTGCTTCTTCTCACTGGAGAATTAGTGCTGGTAGAACTTCTGCTTCTAGAATAAGACCCGTCTGAATTGGAACGTGTATTGTAAGCTCTGGTAGAACTTCTGCTTCTAGAATAAGACCCGTCTGAATTGGAACGTGTATTGTAAGCTCTGGTTGAAGTGGTTCTTCTGGTAATCCCATATTCGTCGTTCGAATTTCTAATATTTCTTATAGATCTGGAATAGGTAGAACTTCGGCCTCTATTCTCAAGGCTGGTAGCATTTCTAACAGCTGAAGCCCTGTTCGTGTTGTAGCTGTTTGCTCCTCTACGCCCATAATTGTAAGCAACATTTTGTCTAAAATTATGTTGTCTGTAGGAATAATGGTTATATGGATTGTAATATCCGCCGCCGCCATAAAAGAATGGGTGAACAGAAAATCCTATTCCGTAGCCATAACCATGACCATATCCGTATCCATTGCCATATCCAAACCCATATCCGTATGGGGAGTAAAATCCTGATCCATAAAATGGGCCATAATAATTTCCTGGTCCCCAAAATGGATCGTATGCATAATATCCTCTTCTCCCATATGAAGAATAGCCACCATAGAATCCATCATTGTAAATGTTTATAGAATAACTGTCTGGCGAATTTCCCCAAGGAGCATTGCCACCTTGGTAGTTGGAGTTTTGATTATCGTTCTCATAATTCCCTGTAGAGGAATAAGTATCTACATCGGTAAAAATGGCGTCTTCTGCTAAAACCTCTCCATAAAGAGCGGCTTCTTCTTCAAACATTTTTTTATAATAATCACCATTCTCTTCTCTTTCTCTGTTTCCGTAGTCTCTTTCTCCATACTCTACAGCATCATTGTCTCCATAAACTCCGTCATTAGAAGTTCCGGTATATTGGTATGAGCCACAAGATGTCAACAAAAGAGTAGACACTGCAGCCATGAAGAAGTATATGATTCTGGATATATAATTATAAAGTTTCATTAGCGGAGGTTTTAATTGTTGAACATTACAAAATTAGTTAGTTTTGCGCTAACTAGTTGCAACTTTAGTAAAATAGCTACAACATTATTAAAAGCGCAACATTTATGCCAAATAACAAGAATGAGTAAGAAATTAACTGCCAGGAGCGAGGATTATTCGAAATGGTATAACGAATTGGTAGTCAGTGCCGATTTAGCCGAAAACTCCGCTGTGAGAGGTTGCATGGTTATTAAACCATATGGTTATGCTATCTGGGAAAAAATGCAAGCTGAATTAGATAGAATGTTTAAGGAAACAGGTCATCAAAATGCCTATTTCCCATTATTTGTACCTAAAAGCCTTTTTGAGGCCGAGGAAAAGAATGCTGAGGGATTTGCTAAGGAATGTGCGGTTGTTACTCATTACAGATTAAAGACCGATCCTAATAATAGTTCAAAATTAATTGTAGATCCAGATGCTAAGCTGGAAGAGGAACTTATTGTAAGACCAACTTCCGAGGCAATTATTTGGAATACGTACAAAGGCTGGATACAATCTTATAGAGATCTTCCAATACTTATAAATCAATGGTCTAACGTAGTGCGCTGGGAAATGCGTACTAGGTTGTTTCTTAGAACTGCCGAGTTTTTATGGCAAGAAGGGCATACTGCTCATGCTACAGAGCAGGAAGCAATTGAGGAGGCAGAACGAATGAATGATGTTTATGCTGAATTCGCTGAAAATTTCATGGCTATTCCGGTTATAAAAGGTACAAAAACAGAGAATGAAAAATTTGCTGGAGCTTTAGAAACATATTGTATAGAAGCTTTAATGCAGGACGGAAAAGCTTTGCAAGCTGGAACTTCACATTTTCTAGGTCAAAATTTTGCCAAGGCTTTCGATGTTAAGTTTGCATCAAAAGAAGGGAAATTAGAGCATGTTTGGGCTACCTCTTGGGGAGTTTCAACCAGATTGGTGGGGGCGTTAATCATGACGCATAGTGATGACAAAGGGCTTGTATTACCTCCGAAATTGGCGCCTATACAAGTAGTAATTGTGCCAATATATAAAGGAGAAGAGCAATTAGATCAAATTTCGGTGGTTGCAGAACAGTTAGCTGCAGATCTAAAAAAAGCGGGAGTGAGCGTTAAATACGATAATAGAGACACCTATAAGCCGGGTTGGAAGTTTGCACAATACGAATTGCAAGGAGTGCCGGTAAGGATCGCTATAGGACCTAAGGATCTTGAAAAGGGGAGTGTGGAACTTGCCAGAAGAGATACTTTGAGCAAAGAATTCGTTGCTCAGGAAAATGTAGTGGAGAAAGTGAAAGGTCTTATGATTGAAATTCAGGAGAACCTTCACAAAAGAGCCAGAGATTTTAGAGATTCTCATATAACAGAAGTTGACACTTTCGATGAATTCAAAGAAGTGTTGAAGTCAAAAGGTGGTTTTATATCTGCTCACTGGGATGGAACTTCTGAAACAGAATTGAAAATTAAAGGCAAAACAAAAGCTACAATTCGTTGTATTCCAATGAATCAAAAACAAGAGGTAGGGAAGTGTGTTTTCACAGGAAATCCATCCTCGCAGCGTGTACTCTTCGCAAAAGCATACTAAGACAACTTTGAATGGTGCTTAAAAGAAAGTTTTAGGCACCATTTAAAAACAAAAAGACTTGTCTGTAATTAACTGGAATTCATTCGAGAGGTGCTAAATCCCTAGGGAATAGAGAGGTTAGTGATATTTTGAAAGCATGTATTTGCTTGGGAAAAAGAAAGCTCTTATTATTTTCAGAAAAATATAGATCAACATTTGCGTCATTAAAAAATAGTTGTATTTTTGCATCCGCGTTAAAGCAAAAGCTGGTCCGTTCGTCTAGGGGTTAGGACGCATGGTTTTCATCCATGTAACAGGGGTTCGATTCCCCTACGGACTACAAAGCAATTTTAGAATTGCAAGGCTTATAGAAATATAAGTTGATCTGTTGGAAAGCAGGTGTTTTTT
>JAGXIJ010000045.1 GCA_024635675.1 Gillisia sp. | reverse complement strand
TGCCAAAGCGGTTAGCGTACAAACCACTAAAGTATCTATGGCTGGCCCTAACATGGCTACCAATCCTTCTCTTATTGGTTCATTGGTCTTTGCAGCTCCGTGTGCCATTGGTGCTGTCCCTATACCAGCTTCGTTAGAAAATGCTCCTCTACGAATACCTAAAATTATTAATCCTCCTAAAACACCCCCTAGAAAAGAATCTCCGGTGAAATTATTTGCTTCAAAGGCATCGGTAAATATTAAACCTAGATAATAAGGCACCTGATCTGAGTTTACAAATAAGATAACCAGTACCGATACAAAATACATTACCACCATTAAGGGCACCAACTTAGAAACCGTTTTACTAATTCTGGAAAGACCCCCAAAGATCACAATAGAGGTAATTGTCACCAGCACTAAGCCTATAATAAGATTTGATCCAAAACCAACCTCAACCCCATTGGGTTCTAAAAGAATAAAATTTATAGCTTGCGTCAACTGATTCACATTAAATACAGGAAGTGCGCCTACCAATCCTGCCACACTAAACATCACGGCCAAAGCCTTCCATCGTTTACCCAATCCTTCCATTATAAAATACATAGGACCTCCCTGAATATTCCCATCTGTATCCTTACCTCTATACATTACCGCTAAACTATTGGTAAAGAATTTAGTTGCCATTCCAATAATGGCACTCACCCACATCCAGAAAATAGCCCCGGGACCACCAATTGCGATTGCTACGGCTACACCTGCAATATTCCCCATTCCTACGGTTGCTGAAAGTGCGGTAGACAATGCCTGAAAATGACTTATCTCCCCCGGATCATCGGGATTATCATACTTACCTCGCAACACCTCTATGGCATGACCCAAATATCTAAAAGGAAGAAATCTTCAATAGATAAGCAGGTAGAACCCACCACCAATTAGTAAAATTAAAAGAGGAAGACCCCAAACAAAGGAGGCGAAAGCGGCAATAAACTCGTCTATTTCATTCATAAGTAAACAGGGCTACAGATTGGTGTTGCGGTTTTAAAAATTGAAAATAGTGTATTTTCGATGAAGGTAAAAAGATAATCTATTTTACCAGATCATTTTTTCAAAATTCATTCAATAAAAAATAAGAGATAAACACAAGAGTAACTCTTACTTATTGTAATTCATTAACAGGATATAAATATAGCTCCTCAATTAGGACATCGTATTCCCATAGAGGTTCTTCAGGGAAGTAAAAAATTCTAATATAACTTATAGTTATTTGAATAGTATACCTTTAGAAAAAACTAAAAATATAAAGGGATGCGATTCGCGATAAGCTATGTAAGTACTGCAAATTATGACCTCAATCAGGCTGAAGTGGCAGAAATTTTGACCCTAACCGAGGAAAGAAATAATAACGAGGGGGTGAACGGCTTGCTTATTTATTCCGAAGGCAGCTTTTTTGAGGTTATAGAAGGTGAAGAATCAAAAATCAAGGAGCTGTATAAAGGAATACAAGTAGATCCCAGACATAAAAATCTAATATTGATTTTTGGAAAAAAGATCGATAAACCGCTGTTCGATGATAAGGAAGCTCATTTTATTTCTGAAAACACAAAACACCGAAAAATGAAAATGGAAAATTTTCTTTATTACATTAAAGATCTTGATCAAAACACACAAAAAGCGGTGAAAAATATTCTCACGGCAATTGGTGAAAACAGTTAATAATTGCAATAGGCAATTTTAATAAACACCAATAAAGCGACAAAAGACGTCCCGGACATAAGACCGATAATATTTAATGTTCTATCACTCATTTCTTAAGGTAAATAATATAGATAAAGGGACTCCTTTATCATTTATAACCTCCTTAAGACTCAACAAAACTAAATTGCTTTCACGAAATGAGCTTATCCAATCTTCTAAAGTCCTAGCATACCAAGAATGTGGATGCACAAAATCACCTTTTAATCCTTTCCATGAATCTTCCATCCACTGGCTCTTGTAAGGTAAATTATTCTGAATAAGAAAACTAGGATGAAGGGTTTGTATAAAAATCAGACCCGATTTTAAAAGCGATTTCTTAATAGATTGAAGCAAAGCTGAAACTTCTTCATTCTGATACAGGCAAAAATTCAAAACAACAGCGTCAAAAGGGGTTTCTGGCATTTCCTTTCCTTTAACTATTTCTTCATAAGTCATATTATAATAGTTTTGAGATCCCTTCAAACGTGCATTTTTCAATAAAACTTCCGTAGAATCTATGCCAACTACCCTATTTTTTTTATTGGATAATGCCCGGGTTAACCAACCTTCTCCACAACCCAGATCTAAGATGCTATTTAGATTATGAGATTTGACCGTCTCCAAAATTGCATCATTTGTATATTTTCTGGATGCGATTCCATCCCGCTCTAAAAGTCGGATCCATTCTTCGGCATTGGCTTCCCAAGACTCGGTAATTTTAAAAGCTTTATTCCCCATATTCATAAATTAAAAACCGGCTATTTCAATTTATGAAAAGTAGCCGGATAAGTTAAGAATGAAATTATTTTAAATAACCGGATCTGCCGGAGTATTTGGATTGCTGTTTCTCTCTCTTTCTGGATAGGGATAGAAATTCCTATTGCGCTCTTCACTATAAACTCTTGCGTTTCCGCTAGGCTGAGGACGACTAAACCTTCTACTATCTTCCAGACTCATTCCTGTTAAAAATAACTCGGCGTGTCTGTTTTTATAAATTTCATTTAGCAAAGCTTCCACACTAGAGTCTCCGGAATATCCTTCAAGATTTGCATTTATCCCGAATGGATCATCATTATCCGTCAGCACTAAATTAAGAGCATCAGTGGCGGCTCCAACATTAGCAGAAGACTTTCTTAAATTTGCTTCAGCAATTATTAGATTCATTTCATCTGGAATGTATACAGGAATGAATTCTGTGTTTTCATCAAAAAAGCCTGCCAGGTCTTCAATTGGAAGCCCATTTTGATTTGTTTCATCTAAGGGAATAAGATAAAAAGATACCCTCCCGTCCTCAGGAGCAAAAACAAATTCTTCAGGTAAGCCAAAATTATCTCTAGGCTTAAAATTAGGGGCACTATTTTGGTAAACTCTGGACCATATAGGGTTTAAGTTTAGTGCATCGAATTCAAATACAGAAATTGAAGTTTGGTCAACACTAATAGCAGCTGTAATAGCTTGTTCATAGTTACCTGCAAATAAATTATATCGCGCCAACAAAGCTTTTATAGTATTATCAAGATCTATTTTTCCCCGTGTGATTTCAGATTCAAACTCTGCTGAAACCGGAGTAGATGAAATAAGGGATGAAGCCTCTGTCAGCAATCGGATAGCCTCCTGAAAACCCGCATTCCTTGGTATAAAACTAGCATTGTTTTCCTGGTTGGTTTGAATAATTACTTGTTCATAATTTTGTGACATACTTCCAATAGCCAAAGACTTAAACAATTTTGAATAAGCAATTAGGCCACTTTCAGTTCCTGGGGTCAGATTAAGAGCAGGGATATTGGCTTCTATATCCTCCGAAATTTTTATCACTCTAGACATAGTGTTCCAAAGACCTTCTACATTGGAATTAGAATTTGGCAATACTGCACCTCCATCTTCCAATTCTATCATGTTTTGAAAAGTTGTTGTAATTCCGCCTTCCCGAGTAGTAATGGCAGGTGTCTCCACAATCCATCTTAATCCAGTTGTAGCATATAACTGCTGCATACCAACACTCGCAGCTAAAATACCCTCACGTGAGGAATACGTTTGCTCATCTGTAGCCTGATTTTGATTATCAAAATCTGTTTCACATGACCAACCCAAGAGTGTTAAAAACAGTAAAGCGATGATTTTAATATCTATATGTTTTTTCATTTTTCTATCATTTTTAATTAAAAGCTCACATTTATTCCAAATTGATATGTTCTTGGGATAGGAACCGCTGCAAAATCGAATCCTCGAACATTCCCTTGTCCTCCGGTATTAATTTCTGGATCCCAACCGCTGTAGTCATCCCAAGAAATAAGATTTCTACCCACAAGATTAAATTTTATTTTGTCTATATACTTAAAGGGTTCACTAATGGTATAGCCTAAGGACACTTCCCTTAATTTCACGAAGGATCCATCTTCAATAAATTCTTCAAAAATACCGGCTTGTGCTCCCCCATACCCTTTAGGTCTGTTTCCAAGTAATTCTTCACCAACGTTAGATCCACCTCCAAATATTACATTATCCAGTAATCTTCGGTTCCAGTTAAAAACATCAAATCCTTGAACTGCATCAAATTGAACTCGAAAATCCAAATTTTTATAAGTGAGCTCATTAATTATAGAACCATACCAATCGGGATTTGGATCTCCTATGACTTTGGAAGAAGAACCATCTGGATTGGTGCCTCGTATTGGATAACCATCAGCATTTAAAAGGATGTCTCCATTCTCGTCTCTTTCATAAAATTGTCTAAAAAACACTCCTAAGGATTCTCCTTCTATTACATAATTTGTAGAAAAGCTTCCTGCCAAAGCAAATTGCTGTCCTGCCACATTCGTTATTTCATTACTGTTACTTGTATAAGTAGTAACTATATCCCAATTAAAATCCTTTATTCTTATTGGATTGGCTCTTAATAAAAGTTCCACCCCAGTATTTTCCAGGGTTCCAACACTTTCAAACCGAGATCCAAAACCTGCAGATGGGGCTAATTCCCTATTCAATAATAGATCTGATACTTTTTGTTTGTAGTAAGTAAATTCAATACCTACTCTACCATCAAATAACCCAGCATCAAAACCAATTTCAGTTTCAGATTGTTTTTCAGGTGAGGCATTTATATTTCCCAGCTGGGTACCCAAAAGCAAACTATTTTGCCCATTTATGGAGCTTGGAGTAAAATTGGTGAACCTACTAAAGGCTGGCAATGCGCTTAATCCTCCAGACTGTCCCCATGCAGCTCTTAATTTCAATGTGTTTATTGTTTTTCCCAATCCATTTTTCCAAAAATCCTCTTCAGAAATAATATAGGAAATTCCGGCTTTTGCATAGAGTTGATTTCTTTCATCTTTTGCGAAAACAGAGGAACCATCTGTTCTAAGTGCTCCATTTATGTAGAGTTTATTTTTAAACCCGAAAGATTGCTGAATAAACCCTCCCCATAATGAAAAAGGAATTCTACTCTCCCCTTGTTCTAAAATACTTCCTGAAGTAGCAGTCTCTACAATTGGAGGCAAGCCTGTAGCTTGAATAGCTATAGTTTCAATTTCTTGAAATTGGTAGGTTCCCCCGAGTGTTGTAGTAGATTCTAAATCTTCGTTAATAGAAACTTTATAGCTTAAATTAAGATCGCTGTTATACTGAAAATTATTTCTGTCTGCTCGTCTAGCAAAACCATCTCCGTTTGGTGAAGTATTGTTCACTGGAATAAACGCGGTGGCAGATTGATTATAATAATCCAATCCAAGAACATAGGAAGCTGTAAGGTTGTTGGTTATCGCTGCATCCAGTTTAAAGCTGGTTATAAATCGGTTAGTTTTATTTCCAAACTTAAACCTTTCCACTGCTTCTGCAGGATTTGTCCTTGGTACTAAAAGTGAAGTAACAGGATAAACCCCCGACTCATTAGGTGCAGGGTTAATAGAATTTTCACTAAAAACAAAACCCGTAATTGCCCCATAAGCGGCATTAATCCCGCCGTTGGGAACATCATTACTTGTACTTCTGGAATAATTAAAATCTCCTGTAACAGTTAGCCAATCAAAGGTGTTTTGAACAATATTTGTTTTAAAATTTATTCTTTTAAAATCGGTGTTTTTTATAATCCCTTCATTGTCCAGCTGAGAGGCAGAAATATAATATCTTGTATCCTCTCCTCCTCCACTTACTGATAGGTAATTTTCTATACCGAATCCTGTTTGAAACATCTCATCCTGAAGATCATATCTTTCGACTGGAACAGTCTCTAAATTAGACCTATCAAATGGATCTACCCAAGCTAAAGGCACAGTATTATAATCTATATTTTTACGCAAGGAGCTCGATCTTACATTCGTTGAAAATGTAAACTGAGGCTCTCCTATTTTTCCTTTTTTAGTAAAAATTTGTACTACGCCATTGTTTGCCCTAGAGCCATATATGGCAGAGGCTGCCGCCCCTTTAATAACTTCTATTCTTGCAATATCCTCTGGATTTATATCTGCCAATCGGTTTTGCGAATTACCTCCAACATCCACCAGCTCATTACTAGCATTGTTTAAAATTACACCATCTAAAATATACAGGGGTTGATTTCCTCCTAAACTGCTCGCTCCCCGCAATAATACTGAAATCCCTCCAGCAGGATCTCCAGAGTTTTGTGTTACAAGGGCTCCTGTAATTTTACCTTGCAGGGCTTGATCTACTTGAACAGAGGC
>JAGXIJ010000009.1 GCA_024635675.1 Gillisia sp. | reverse complement strand
GTAGGAGGGTCTACGGGAACTATTTGTGCATTCAATGAAGAATTGAAAAATGCAATAAATCCTAAAATGACTAAAAAGGAATACTTCCTATTAGTAAATTTTCTATTTGAAGAGATGCCGGTCAATAACGCGAAAGTAGTTTTCCAAATCATAATGTACACTTTTGAATTAGTACTAAATTTTTATATGATTCTCCATTTTCCTCCATGGGAATAGATCATCAAAAAATCGATTAATTTAAATTTTATAACTCTTGAAGTGATTTCGTTTGGGGCTTAATCACAATATGTCCACGTAAAGGATGAACAAATTATAATTAATACGGAAGATTACATGGGGGAATCTTTTTACAAATTGATTTGAGGCAACTTGAAGTAGGTATTAATTATGGAGTAAATGTATTATAATTGAATTTCAAAAAAAGAAATTTGTAATATTTTAGATTAAAAACCATTTTTATGGCATTAAATACACAAATGTGATGTATAAAACACTAGTTTTCACCCATTTCAAAGCTTGTTTTTGTAAGAATTTCTGTTCAAAAAATGGAAATCAATAGGGGATTCACCCTATTTTCACCTAATTATAATCAAAAAATATGCACCTTTAATTAGATGGTATTTAACCTCTATTTTAAGGAGTAAATTATCTTCCTATTACTCATTTATCATCGTGGGAATATCTTTCAAATTGAAAACTTATTTAGATCTATTTTTTAAACCCATTCATCTTCTCCAGTTTGGAGAACATTATATAGCATTATTTCAGTATAACGCGTTTAATTTTTTTTCTAAACTTTTGGAAGGAGGCTTAAGTATTATCTGCAAATCTTGTAAATTGCATCAAAGCCTAGCGAATGAGTAAAAATTTGTCAGATTATCGTAGGAACTACGGTAAAATGGATTTATTAGAAGGTAATATTTCTAAGAACCCATATATTCAGTTTAAAGAATGGTTTGAAGATATGGAAACCGCAGATCCCTCTTCTGAGGTGAATGTAATGACTATTTCCAATATTGGGTTAGATGGATTTCCTAAAAGTAGGATCGTACTTTTAAAAGAATATAGTGAAGATGGCTTTACCTTTTATACCAACTATGGTTCAGAAAAGGCGAAGGCACTTGAAGCTAATCCAAATATTTGTTTATCCTTTTTTTGGCCAGAGCTGGAAAGACAGGTTATTATAAAAGGAACCGCAGCCAAAGCTTCAGAAGAAAAAGCAATTGCCTATTTTAATTCCCGCCCAAGAGAAAGTCAGCTTGGGGCTTGGGCTTCTCATCAAAGTTCAGAAATTGCCTCCCGTGAAGTTTTAGATAAAACATTAAGGGAATTGACTTTGAAATTTCAAGATCAACCGGTACCAAAACCTGGATTTTGGGGTGGTTTCCAGGTAAAGCCCATCAGTTTTGAATTTTGGCAAGGGCGGCCAAATAGGTTACACGATCGTATATTATATACCAAAGAAAGAAAAGATTGGATTATTAAACGTTTAGCTCCATAATTATGAAAAGGCTCATATTAGTAAGACACGGGAAATCCTCATGGGAACAGAACTTACCAGACGATCAAAGACCTCTAAAGAAAAGAGGAGAAAAAGATGGTTTACTTGTGGTAAATGCATTCAAAAATGTATTGCAGAAACCGGTAACCGTATGGTCCAGTCCGGCAGTTAGAGCTTTGGAAACTGCTAAGATCTTTAAAAAGACATTGAATATTGAAGATCAAAATTTCACTATTAAATCTTCCTTATACACTTTTAATAGTAGCGATCTTTACAGTCAGATTCTAAAATGTGATCCAAAGATAGAAACACTAATGGTATTTGGCCACAACCCAGCCATGACAAATCTAGTAAATAAACTCGGAAACTCGTTTGTAGATAATGTGCCGACAACGGGTTTAACTGTTATAGATTTTGACAGTGATAATTGGGAAAATATTGAAAACGGAAAAACTATATTAAGTTTATTCCCAAAAAATTTACGAAAAAGTTAATGGGTAACAACCAATATATCAATAGAGAGCTTAGCTGGCTTCAGTTTAACGCGCGTGTTCTTCAGGAAGCAGAAGATGAATCTGTTCCACTTATAGAAAGGCTTCGATTTCTTGGGATATTTTCAAATAATTTGGATGAATTTTTTAAAGTAAGATATGCTACCATAAAGCGTATAGATCTTGCAGGTAAAAGTGCGAAGAGCGTGCTTGGAGGGATCAAGGCTAGTAAGCTATTGGAGGAAATCACCCAAATTGTAATAGAACAACAGTCGGAAAGCTTGCAGGTGCTTCATAGGATTCAGGAAAAACTGAAGGATCACGATATCTATATTATCAATGAAAAGCAGGTTTCAGAATCTCAAGAAACTTTTATAAAGAATTATTTCCTATCTAAAGTAAGTCCTGCCTTGGTTACTATCATATTAAATGACTTGGTAGATATCCCGAGTCTTAAAGATAGTGCGGCATATTTGGCGGTAAAAATGGTAATGAAAGAGGAAATTCCGCAACAGGGAATTTCTAAATTATTGAACAGGCATATTCACGACAAAAAATATGTTCTTATAGAAATCCCTAAGAGTATAGATCGATTTGTGGTACTGCCTATGGAAGGTGGAAAGCAATATATTATTCTTCTTGATGACCTTATCAGGTTTAACCTCAAAACAATATTCAACATTTTTGAATATGAAAGTGTAACTGCACACATGATCAAGATCACCAGAGATGCAGAACTCGATATAGACAGTGATTTAAGTAAGAGTTTTATTGAAAAAATCACTTTAAGTGTAAAGGATAGAATCAAAGGAGATCCTGTTCGCTTTGTTTATGATATGAATATTGGGGAAGATACCTTGGCGTTTCTCCTAGGTAAAATGAGAATTGAATCTACAGATAGTATTATTCCCGGAGGAAGATATCATAATAGAAGGGATTATATGAACTTCCCAAATTTGGGGAATGATAAATTACTGTATACAGAAATAGAGCCGTTACCTATTAAAGGTTTAGTGCTTCAAGGAAGTTTGTTAGGTATGATCGCTAAAAAAGATTATCTGTTATATGCACCTTACCAAACATTTGCCTACGTTGTAAAGTTTTTGAGAGAAGCAGCTTTAGATCCTAAGGTTAGGACCATTAAGATCACCATTTATAGACTTGCCAAAATCTCGCACATTGCCAGTTCCCTTATTAATGCTGTGAAGAACGGTAAAAAAGTAACAGTTCAAATTGAATTAAGAGCTCGGTTTGATGAAGTTGCAAATATTAAATATGCCGAGCAAATGCAACAGGAAGGTGTAAACTTGATCTTTGGAGTTACAGGGCTGAAGGTACATTGTAAGTCTTGTATAATAGAACGGGAAGAAGATGGGAAACTTCACAAATATGGATTTATAAGCACAGGGAACTTTAATGAATCTACCTCTAGAATATATACAGATTATACCTTATTTACCGGAGATCAAAATATTTTAAAGGAAGTTAATAAAGTCTTTGATTTCTTCGAGATCAACTATAAAGTTAGCCGTTATAAGCATTTATTAGTATCACCTCATTATACCAAAGCCGGTTTAGTTAAACTTATTACTACAGAAATAGAAAATGTACAGGCAGGCAAAAAATCGGGTATAAAGCTGAAGTTAAATAGCTTGTCAGATTATACCCTGATAGACAAGTTATACGATGCCAGTAGGGCTGGGGTAAAAATCCAATTGATTGTAAGAGGTATATGTTCTTTAATTCCCGGAGTTCCTGGAATGAGCGAAAACATAGAAGCCATAAGTATAGTAGATAAATTTTTAGAGCATCCCCGAGTGTTTATTTTTGAGAATAATGGGAAGCCAAAAATCTATATTTCTTCTGCCGACTGGATGACTAGAAACATGGATTATAGGGTGGAAATTTCCTGTCCAATTTACGATGAAGATATAAAAACGGAGCTATTAGACACCTTTATGATTAGCTGGAAGGATAACGTAAAAGCACGTGTTTTAAGTGCAAATCAGGACAATGCCTATCGTAAGAATGAGCTCCCTGCATTTCGTTCCCAGTATGCGTTATATGAATATTATCAACAAAAATTAGAAGAAGTAAAAGTTTGATCACACAACATAAATACGCGGCCATAGATATAGGATCCAATGCGGTTCGGTTATTAATTTCTACAATAACAGAGCAGGAGGGAAGGGAACCCATATTTAAGAAAACCTCATTAGTGAGGGTGCCTATTCGATTGGGAGCAGATGTTTTCTTAACAAAAATGATTTCTGAAGAAAACAGGATCAGGATGATAGATACTATGAAGGCCTTCCAATTACTCATGAAGTCGCATAAAATTGAAAAATATAAGGCTTGTGCAACGTCAGCAATGAGGGAAGCAGAAAATGGGGTGCAAATCACCAATGAAATCTTAGATCAAACAGGTGTAGAAATAGAAATTATAGATGGCAGCCACGAGGCAGCTATTATCGCTACCACAGATCTTAATCTCCTTATTCAGAGTGATAAAACCTATCTCTATGTAGATGTTGGAGGGGGAAGTACAGAGTTTACCCTGTACTCTAATGGAGAAACAGTAGCCTCCAGATCTTTCAAATTAGGGACCGTACGATTGCTTCAAAATTTAGTAGAACCGGATATTTGGGAAGAAGTTGAAACATGGGTAAGAACCGTTACTAAAGAGTATCATAGAATAGATCTTGTGGGATCTGGGGGTAACATTAATAATATCTTTAAGAGTAGTGGTAAGGCAATTGGGAAACCACTTAGCTTTCTGTATTTAAGCTCTTATTATCAATTATTGAATTCCTTTACTTATGAAGAACGAATTACAGAATTGAATTTAAATGATGATCGTGCCGATGTAATTATTCCTGCAACCAGAATTTATTTATCTGCAATGAAATGGACAAAAGCAAGACGTATTTATGTTCCAAAAATTGGATTGGCAGATGGGATTATAAAATCTCTGTATCAAGAAAACATCTAAACTCTACCCGTGAATACTTTGATTCTTACTAAGGTCTTTCATGATATTGGCCTCAAATTCCAATAAATCCTGCCATTTTTGATCAACCTCTTTTCGGTCTCCGTATTGTCTTGCAAAGTTTAGGAAAAGGGTATAATGATTTGCTTCACTTACCATCAAATTTCTGTAAAAATCCCTTAATTCTTCTTCCTGCAAATTTTCTGAAAGCAATCTAAAGCGTTCACAACTTCTTGCTTCAATAAGAGCTGCAATCAATAATCTATGAACTAATTGAGTTACACGCGAGCCTCCTTTAGGGAAGAACTTAAGCAATTGTAAAACATACTCATCTTTCCTGTCTCTACCCATGATAAAGCCTCTTTTTAGCAATTTATCATGAACCATTTTAAAATGCCCCATTTCTTCTCGTGCTAAGGCCGTCATTTCTGAAACCAGGTCAGAATATTCAGGGAAAGAAACGATCAGGGATATCGCTGTAGATGCCGCTTTTTGCTCGCAATAAGCATGATCTGTAAGGATCTCTTCAATGTTTTTCTCTGCGATGGATGCCCAGCGAGGATCTGTAGGTAGTTTTAAGCCAAGCATAATTATATATCTAGATCAAAAGTTTTCCGAAGCTTTTCCAATAAAGGATTTTGTTCTTTCAACTTATTAAATTTTTCCATGTCGGTAAAAGCGTACTTCTTTGCAACTTGCTCGTTCACCTGTATATCCAGAGTTATGAGCGTGTTTTGAAGCTTTTTCTTGAGAAACCCCATTAATGGATTTAAATGTCGGTCCAACTCATTTTTCATGGTGTCTGCAGGTAATTCTAAGGATATCACCTTGTCAGTTAACTTTGGCATATCGGTTTCCATGATGGAAGCCAGAATTTTTTCACCTTTATGTTTAAGTCTTTGTATGTATTCATCCCAAGCAGCATGTAATTGGGTTTCATTAATAGGCTCATCCAAAACTTCGCTTAAAACCGCTTTTTCTCCATGTTTTTTAGCAAGTAATTCTTTTTTCTGGCGAATACTTTTTAGAGATAATCCGGAAACTTTCTTAGGGATATCACTTCCAGGATCTGGTGAAGTTTCTTCTGATAAATCGTCATTTGTAGGATTATCCTGATTTACAGAATAATCATCTGTTGCTTCTTTTAAAGAAGATTCTACAGCAATTTCATTTACTTCAGGTTCATTAGAAGTATTAATAACTGGATCTGCATTTATTGGGTTATCTACTGAAGGTAAATCAGAATTAGTAACAGTAGATTCCGGTTTTTTGGGAATTTCATTTTCGGGGATCACTTTATGTGCTTCTTCAGGAATTGCTGAAGGAGCAACTTTGGTGTTTTTAAAATGATCTGGTGAAATTATGAATGGCTCAGACTTTTTTTTTTCTCCATCAAAATTGATAGAGGCAAGTTGCATAAGGCATAGTTCAACTAATAATCGCTGATTCCTACTCGCCTTATATTTAAAATCACAATCATTAGCCATTTCTATCCCTTTCAATAAAAAGGAATGAGAAGTTTGTTGAGACTGTTTAAAATAATTTGCTTTTGCAGTTTCTCCAACCTCCAGAAGATCTATGGTTTTTTCATCTTTACATACTAACAGATCTCTAAAATGAGAAGCGACGCCAGAGATAAAGTGATGTCCATCAAATCCTTTAGATAAAATAGTATTGAAATCTACCAATAATTGTGGAATATCATTATCTAAAATTAACTGCGTAATATTTAGATACGTTTCGTAATCCAGTACATTTAAATTCTCTGTAACCGCCTGTCTGGTTAGTTTAACTCCGCTAAAACTAACTACCCTGTCGAAAATTGATAAGGCGTCCCGCATAGCACCATCGGCTTTTTGGGCGATGATGTGTAAAGCTTCTTCTTCTGCTTCAACGCCCTGCTGTTTGGCTATGGATGCTAAATAGTCTCTTGCATCCTTTACAGTTATTCTTTTAAAATCGAATATTTGGCAACGAGAAAGTATAGTTGGAATTATTTTATGCTTCTCTGTAGTAGCAAGAATAAAGATGGCATGTTTTGGTGGTTCTTCCAATGTCTTTAAGAAAGCATTGAAAGCAGCGGAGGATAACATATGTACCTCATCTATAATATACACCTTGTATTTTCCAACTTGTGGTGGAATTCTAACCTGATCTGTCAGATTCCGAATATCGTCTACCGAGTTGTTGGAAGCGGCATCCAGTTCAAAAATATTAAAGGCAAAATCTTCATCAGGTTTTTGCGTCCCATCATGATTGATCATTTTTGCCAGAATACGAGCACAAGTTGTTTTTCCAACCCCTCGAGGTCCTGTGAAAAGCAATGCCTGGGCTAAATGATCATGTTCTATGGCATTTAAAAGAGTGTTGGTAATGGCTTGCTGACCCACAACATCTTTAAAAGTTTGTGGGCGATATTTAAGTGCCGATACAACAAAATGCTCCATAGATAAATTTTGAAAAACAAATATAGAAATACCAACCCGAAGAAGTAAACCTATTTCCTGTTTTTTATCAAGAATATTAACTCGATTTTTACAATTCTACTTGGATTAAATAATGTTAATTTAAAATGCTACAGTATATTTGCAGGAAAGTAGGTCACCTTATCGCTACACCCCCGGTGTAGAGGAAAGTCCGGACACCGTAGAGCAGCATAGTGGATAACTCCCACCAGTCGTGAGATTAGGACAAGTGCAACAGAAAGTATGTACAGGTTAAGCTGTAGTGAAACCAGGTAAACTCTATGCGGTGCAATGCCATGTATACCAGCATTTAAGGGTTGCTCGCCCGTTGTTGGAGGGTAGGCAGCTAGAGATTTTTGGCAACAAAAATAGGAGATAAATGATAAGGACCCCGAGTTTTATCGGGGGACAGAATCCGGCTTATAGGCCTACTTTTTTTATAGAAGCATCTGCACAAGTGATTGCATCACTTAATTTATTGAAGATCTAGAAAGGATAACCACATAGTTTTTATAGAAATCCAGCCTAGTAAAACTAAGCCGGGTTGATCTTAAAACCGTACTCATTCCTTAGAAATTGACTTAAAGAAACTAAATATTGAATTCCCGTATCTTCTACCTACGTCAAAATGTTCCACTTTATCCATCTTAGTATGCTTGGAATGTTCTATTATTAGAACTCCATTCTCATTTAAAAGATCGTTCTGGAACACAAGATCTGCGATTTTTTGAAATTGTGCATCATCAAAATCGTATGGTGGATCTGCAAAGATTATATCTGCTTTTATTGGAGCACGCTCCAAATATTTGAAAACATCACTTTTTATAGGAGTAATATCCAGTTCCAGTTCTTGGCTGGTTTTTTTTATGAATTTAATACAGTCTATATTTTCATCTACAGACGTTACAGCTACTGCGCCTCTGGAGGCAAACTCGTAAGAAATGTTCCCTGAGCCTGCAAATAATTCCAGCACATGTAATTCATTAAAATGGAAGGTGTTGTTCAAGATATTAAACAAACCTTCTTTAGCCATATCGGTAGTAGGTCTTACAGGCAACTTTTTAGGTGCTGTAATTCTTCTTCCTTTGTGTTGGCCAGATATTATTCGCATTTAAGTGTTTTTAAAAGAGAAAAAGCTTCTCTATGAAATGTTTCAGAAAGTTCAAGTTCAGATGTGAAATTAAACGCTGGGATCAAGAAATCTATATTTTTAACATAGGTATATGTTATATTGAAGTTTACAGAATCTTTCGTGATATCCCCCAAGAGCCATAGTTTGAATTCAGATGGATCTATTTGTAACTGTTCTGCAGTAAATAACAGGTAATAAATAAAGTCTTCTTTAGTGTCGTAAAGAAAGGTATTTGCAAGCAACAGTTTATTATTCTGTATTATAACCAGATCATAATAACTAGAATAATCATTAAGATAAACCTGAGCATTTTATCCCTCATGATTTTTGGCTAAAATTGCTTCAACCAGAACAGACACATTATGTTTGAATTCGAATTCCCCATATTTATCAAAAAAATAATTATTGATATTGGTATATGGAATATAAACATTTACCAGATCGTGAGCTAACATGTCGTGTGCTACAACATCTGTTTTTAAGATCTTAGTATTGAATTTTAAATAAGTAGAGGCCTCTTCCTCTATAAAATAAGATTCTGGAACCAGGGTATATAAATTATTAGAGAAAAGAATAATTACCTCTTCGAACTCTCTTTGAAGATTATTTTCTTCAGCATATAGCTTTTCAATTTCCTTTAATAGATCTACAGGATTATATTCTTTACCAAGATCGATCCTTTTGTACCAGTTAATTTCGTTACTGGTACAATTTAGAATGCAAAAAGAAAATCCATTCAGGCGAACCTGAATGGACATCTTAAATATTTCTTGACTTTCGTTCTTAGTTATCACCATAAACCGTTGGCCAGTTCCCGTTGGTCTTGATTTCATTCATGGAACCTACAATTATGAAAGGTCCATTTACACCTTCTACAGAAACTACTTGATTCTCTGCCATGATAAGATCTTTATCTTGATCATATAAAATCACTTTTTTAGCAACCTTAGCTTCAAATACAGGAATTTTATTTTCATTCATAATAATAGTACCAGCATCCATAGTAAATTTAGCATCTACACCATCTACAGGTACCATCATCATTTTCTTATAACGATCTGAATTTTTGAATAAAGAATCTTTTACTGAAGCTGTACCTAAGGTATCTACAATAATAATATCCTTATACTTATCTACACCAAAAATTTTTCTGTACTCCTCATCCATCACAGTAGAATCTCTTCTTTGTGTTAGAGTGAACTGTGCAGTATCAATAAATCTTACCAATTTATCAAAATCTTTTTCAAAATTTCCGGTGATTTCCTGATGCGCTAATTGTGCAACACGTATATCTTTAAGTCGATCAATTACTTTGGCGTAACGTTTCTCTTTAACTTTATTAAATTTAATTGGCTCATACACGGCGTTAAAAACCATATATCCCAAGAAGATGATCACAATCCAAAGGACTAATTGAATGACAAGTTTCATGCGGTTGACTGTTTTAAATTATTAGAGTTCCTCGCAAATCTACAATTTTTTTTTATTCGTAAAAGTTTCTGCCCTAAAAATCCATTGTTATCTTTGAGAATTGCAAGATAGCCTATGGAAACCATTACTGCCGATAAATTTTACAAACTGCTAATCAAGGAGTTAGGGTTTTCGGCCAAAGTTAAACAAGATATAGCATTACAACAATTAGCCTCTTATGTTGTTAATCCTACCCCCAATGCGTTGTTTTTATTGAAAGGATTCGCCGGGACAGGTAAAACAACGATCATAAGTTCGTTAGTAAAAAACCTTTGGAAGATTAAAAGAGCGGGAATTTTATTAGCTCCAACAGGAAGAGCTGCAAAAGTAATCTCTTTATATTCCAACCAGGAGGCACAAACTATTCATAAAAAGATCTATTTCCCAAAGAAAACGAGCGGGGCAGGAGTGCAGTTTGTTTTACAACCAAATAAGCATAAAAATGCTGTGTTTATTGTAGATGAAGCCTCCATGATCCCAGATGAGGATCAGGATTCCAAGTTATTCGAGAATAAGGGATTGCTGTCAGATCTAATACAATACGTGGATTCAGGACAAAATTGTCAGCTAATATTAATTGGAGATACTGCTCAATTGCCTCCAGTTAAGTTGGATTTGAGTCCTGCACTAATGGAGCAATCTTTAGGTAGAGATTACGATAAAGAAGTGATCCATATAGAGTTGAATGAAGTTGTTAGGCAGAGTGAAGAAAGTGATATTCTTTTAAATGCCACAAGAATTCGTGAAGCTTTGGCTGAAGAATTTTACGAATCCTTTAAATTCAAGCTTACCGAAAAAGCAGATCTGATAAGATTAATTGATGGGGATGAGATTTTGGATGCTATTCAGGATTCTTATGATAATCTTGGTCATGAAGAGACAAGTATTATAGTGCGCTCAAACAAACGTGCTAATCAATATAATCAGCAAATACGATCAAGGATATTATTTCAGGAAGAAGAAATTTCTCCAGGAGATTATTTAATGGTGGTCAAGAATAATTATTTTTGGATCAAACCTACTTCCGAAGCTACTTTTATAGCAAACGGAGATATTGTAAAGGTTTTGGAGATCTTTGCAATTAAAGAATTATACGGATTTCGTTTTGCTGAAGTGAAAGTGCAAATGGTAGATTATCCTAAAATGGCTCCGTTTGAGACTGTTGTTATTTTAGATACCTTAGAAAGCAACACCCCATCCTTAACTTATGACGATAGTAATAAGCTGTATCAGGAAGTGATGAAAGATTATGAGGATGAAACCTCTAAGTATAAGAAGTTTCTAAAAGTGAAGAATAACAAGTTCTTTAATGCCTTGCAAATAAAATTCTCCTACGCGATGACCTGTCATAAATCTCAGGGGGGGCAATGGCATACCGTTTTTATCGAACAACCTTATTTACCCAATGGCATTGATAAAGATTATCTAAGATGGTTGTATACAGCTGTCACCAGAGCAACCGATAAGCTATATTTGATAGGATTTAAGGATGATTTTTTTACTGAAAACTAAAATTGAAAAGGAATAGAAAGTCAATCCCTAAGTGATGGTTTAATAATCTGAAGTTTTTAATTTGTCACATTTATTGTCTCGTACAAACCTAAGGTAGCTATCGGGATCGAGATTTTTTGAAGTATTTAAAAATACTTAGTAAACAATTTAGAATAAAAAAATGAAAAATACAACCCCATTACGAATTATAGCAATGATACCGGCCAGATTCGAGGCATCTCGCTTTCCCGGAAAGTTAATGGAAGATCTTAAAGGAAAGTCGGTAATAAGAAGAACCTATGA
Source organism: Gillisia sp. (assembly GCA_024635675.1). Lineage (GTDB taxonomy): Bacteria > Bacteroidota > Bacteroidia > Flavobacteriales > Flavobacteriaceae > Gillisia. Next base: position 3,138 of record JAGXIJ010000009.1, on the reverse strand, counting down.
AGCCGCTGTAAACACGAATCTTTTCGATGATGTCTTTGTAGTTACAGATAGCGATATAATTCACAACGAAATTCTTTCACATAATGGGAAGAGTATAAAAAGCATCAAAGAACACGAATGCGGTAGCGATCGAATTGCTGAAGCAGTTCAAGATATGGACGTAGATATTGTAGTAAATGTTCAGGGAGACGAACCTTTGATAGATGAGCAAAGTTTACGAAAGCTGCTGGAAGTATTTAAGAATGATCCGGACAAAAAAATAGATCTGGCATCTCTCAAAACTCCAATGATGGATACCGAAGAAATTTCAAATCCTAACAACGTGAAGGTCATCACCAATAAAGATAATCTGGCATTATATTTTTCAAGATTCCCTTTACCTTATCCAAGAGAAACAAATTCTGGTATCACCTATTACAAACATATTGGGATATATGCGTTTAGAAAAGGGGCCCTAATGGATTTTTACAGTTTGCCAATGTTGGAATTGGAGGCGACAGAAAAGATTGAATGCATTAGGTATCTGGAATATGGGAAAAGCATAAAGATGGTAGAAACCAATTTTAAAGGAATTGGAATAGATACACCAGAAGACCTTATTAAGGCACGTAAATTATTTGAATCTGAATAATTATTCCAGATCAAATCGTCATCCTGAACTCGTTTCAGGGTCTTCTTCTAATTCTTAGTTTATTATAAAATAATGGTTAGAAGAAATAGACAATTTATTTTACTCTCCGTCTTAGCTTTCAATTTAGGAGGACTAAGAATAGATAGAATCATTGGCCACGAATGCACGGATTATTGTTTTGTAAATCCTTAAAAAATATTCGTGAATTCGTGGCAATATTCAGAAAATCAATAAAATCCTCAACAAATTTTTCTTAAACCACCTTTTTATATGCGCTAAGGGCTCTTTCTCTAGCTTCCTTATGATCTACCATTTTCTCGGGATAAGAAGGCGTATCATACTCTGGAATCCATTTTTTGATATATTCCAAGTCCTTATCGTAATCTTTAATTTGAGTGGTTGGATTAAAAATCCTGAAATATGGAGCGGCATCTACACCGCTTCCAGAGATCCATTGCCAATTTCCAACATTGGATGCCATTTCGTAATCCAATAATTTTTCTGCAAAATAAGCTTCCCCCCAGCGCCAGTCAATTAATAGATGTTTGCAAAGAAAACTTCCTACCAGCATTCGAACTCTATTATGCATAAATCCAGATTCATTTAATTGTCTCATTCCCGCATCTACCATTGGGTATCCTGTTTTACCCGACTTCCATTGCTCAAATTCATCTTCATTATTTCTCCATTCAATACGATCGTATTTTTTTTTAAAGGCATTGGTGGCGGTATCGGGAAAGTGATATAAAATTTGCATAAAAAATTCTCTCCATATCAACTCTTGCCAAAAGATTTCATTCTTTTCTAAAATGGCCTTTTTCATGATCTTACGAATACCCACAGTTCCAAATCTAAGATGCGGTCCAAGATGCGAAGTGGCATCTTGTGCAGGATAATTTCTCTTAGCTTCATAGTCTTGTATCAGGCTTGGGGTGACCTCGAAATCTGGTACCTTTTGGATGGAAGCTTCGAAACCTATATCGCTAAGACTTAAGTTCGGCAGCCTTGAATTTTGGATTAAATTATCTAAGAATTGGGAGGTGTATTGTACTTCAAGTTCTATTTTCTTGAATTCAGCCTTCCATAATTTCATGTACGGGGTATAGACGACGTAAGGATCTCCATTGCTTTTTACAACTTCCTCTTTTTCAAAGATCACCTGATCCTTAAAAGTGAGGAATTCGGAATTATTAGCTTTTGCTAATTTTTCGATTTTTTCATCACGTTGTTTAGCATAGGGTTCATAGTCTCTATTGGTATAAATCTTCTGAATGTCATATTGCTCGAATAGCTCTTTGAAAATAGCGGATGGTTTCCCAAAATAAATGGCGATAGAACTTCCCTTTGTTTGAAGTTCTTTTCTCATCTTTTGAAGATTATCATAAATGAAACTAACCCGTGCATCATCCTTAGGGAGTTGATCTAATATTTCAGGATCGAAGATAAAAACGGGAAGCACCGGAAAATCTCCTTTTAAAGCCTGCAGTAATCCCACATTATCATCCAACCTCAGGTCTCTTCTAAACCAGAATATCGATATTTTTTCACTCATTAATGTACATTTAAAGTAGAGAGTCCTCCATCTATTCCTATTATTTGACCAGTCATCCAGCTGCTTTTTTCAAATAGTAAAAATTCTACCGCATTAGCAATGTCTTTTGGAGTACCTACTCTTTTTAGGGGATGGCGATCACCCATGTTCTTGCGTTTTTCATCATTAGAAAGTAGTTTTCCGGACAGTTTAGTATCGGTTAAAGAAGGAGCGATCACATTCACTCTAAAAGAAGGAGTATATTCTGCTGCAAGGGATTTTGCAAAACCCTCAATAGCACCCTTAGCGGCCGCAATACTTGTATGATAAGGCATCCCCACTTTTACTGCAACTGTACTGAAAAAGATAAGACTTGCCTGTTCAGATTTTTTGAGTTTAGGAAGCAGGCCTTGAACCACCTTAACCAAAGAGAAAAAATTCAAATTCATTTCTTCCTCAAAACTTTCAAGAGGCAACATTTTAAATGGTTTTAAATTGATGCTTCCGGGGAAATAGACCAATCCATCCAGGGTTTCGGGGAGATCTAATTCGGTGATATCATCTGTGGAGGCATCAAAAGTAAGATGCGTGACATTCAGATCCTTTAATTCCTCTGAGGTTCTTGAAGCGATAATAAGCTTATGATCTTTCGCCAATAATTCTGCAGCGGCTAGGCCAATTCCGTGGGAGCCACCAATAAATAAGATGTTTTTCTTCATGATCTCTAATTAATAATATCTTGTTTCAGCACTCCCGGATTATTAGACGGATCTTTATATACCCCAAATAGTTCGTTTAGCTTATGTTTTCTATAATCGAAAATCTCGTTCAGTTTTGGAGCCACTAAAAAAGGTTGTACTAATTCTCCTAAAACCCCAAAAGGGAGTTTGTAATCAATGATATCCTCCATTTCTACACCTCCTTCTATTTCCTTAATGAAATGTTTATGATGCCATAAAGAATAAGGCCCAAATCG
>JAGXIJ010000044.1 GCA_024635675.1 Gillisia sp. | reverse complement strand
GGATGCGAAAATATAACCATACTCTTTAGCATGGGAAATCACATTCTTAAATAAATCTTCTTGTTTTGCCATAGCGCAAAAATAAAAAAACCGCCTTGATAAAGCTCAAGGCGGTTTGTGAATTTTATTAAATTATTAATTAAGGCTAAAAGTTGAAGTCCCAATTAATTGAGAACCTTCATAAACATATACCTTATAAGTACCATCTATCAATTTATCTCCCTTAGTTTTTGAAAGAATACAAACATCAAGTTCTTCATTTTCATAAAAAACAGTTGAAGTGGCACTATACATCATTACTCCACCATCATGTTTTACAGCAATTTGATCTCCCACCAATTCATTTTCCGGGTTGTAAACCTGTACATACATGGTTTTTTCTCCCGTAGGTGCTAACTCATTAGAACTAATTGTAAAACAAGTTCTAATTTGATCGATTCTACGTGTCCTATCGTTTTCAACAAGTTTTCCACTATTCCTCACGATAACACCTTCGCCTTTAAGAGATGTGATCTTTAATTGAGAAGCCTTATCCACTTTAGTAGAAAGACTTTGATTATTTACTTGTAAGGAATCGGACAAACGAACTTTTGCTGCAAGTACTGTATTAGTACTATCAATTTTCGTAGCCATCATCCTGTTTTGATTGCTTAAGCTATCTACCACTCTAAATAATTTCTCTTTTTCGCTTTTTAAGGAACCTATTTCTCTTCTATATCTAGAGATCAATACAAGGTTTGCTTCAGAATCTTTTACAGAATCCAATAATCTAGAAATACGCTCTCTTGCGTTAACCATATCCTGGTCCATTACTTCATTGGTTGCAATGGCTTCATCATACTTAACGATAAGATCATTCAATTCATCTTCAATAACAGATTTTTCTTTTTGAAGTATGGCCTTATTTTCCTTTTCTTCATTATAAAATTTAACCGTATAAATACCCAGCGCCACTAGGGCCACGGCTAAAATTCCCGTTAAGATTTTTAGGGCAGTATTACTTTTGGTTTCGGTCATCATAAAAGTGATTTAGTTTGTAAATTACTGGTTTAATTGGCGAAATTACAATACATTAACTAATGATTCAAGATTTAATCAATTTATTTTATCCCAATATTTGCCAAATTTGCGATACAGAATTGTTTAAAAATCAAAATGTTATCTGCACTAATTGCGTAAATGAACTTCCAATTACCAATTTCCATCTTGATAACGAGAATTCTGTTAAAAAAGTATTTTACGGAAGAGTTCCCATAGAAAATGCTACCTCACTTCTGATCTTCAGAAAAAAAGGAAGTGTTCAAAAATTAATTCATAGTTTGAAATATCGGGGGCATCAGGAAATAGGTGCTTATTTAGGAAAATGGCTGGGTGAAGAACTTGCTGCCACAGAATCCTATTCTAATATCGATTTGGTGATCCCTGTTCCACTTCATAAAAAGAAACTTCGAGCAAGAGGATTTAATCAAGTAGAAGAATTTGGAAAACACATCTCCGCTGCCTTAAATATACCTTATGTAGATGATGTTCTTTTAAAAAAATCCTTCTCCTCTACCCAAACTCTCAAAACGAGACTTGCCAGATGGGGAAATATTGAGGAGAGTTTTATTTTGATTAATTCAGATAAGATCAAAAACAAACACATCTTACTTGTAGACGATCTAATTACAACCGGCGCCACTTTGGAAGCTTGCTCAGATGTACTTCTTCAGGCTGAAAACACAAAGATCAGCATTGCGACTATGGCATTTACGGGATGATAGAAATAAAAAATAATTGTTTCTTTGTTTAAAATTTCAGCTTAAATGAAAAAATATTTTTCAGTAGTATTGGTGATCCTGCTTTCCATTACATTTTTACAATGTGCCAAAAAAGGGACTCCGCAAGGTGGAGAGTTAGATACTCAGCCTCCAAAATTCTTAAGAGCAACTCCTGAAAATTATTCAACTCAATTCAACAAAGAAGAGATCAGGATTTATTTTGATGAGTATATTAAATTAGATGATGCTCAAAAACAGATAATTATTTCTCCTCCTATGGCTAATAAGCCGGATATTACACCACTAGGCTCACCAAGTAAATATATTAGAATTAAGTTTAATGATACTTTAAGGAAAAACACGACCTATGCCATTAACTTCGGAAAAAGTGTGGTGGACAATAATGAAGGAAATCCCTTGCCATATTTTAAATATGTGTTTTCTACAGGAGATTATATAGATTCATTATCTGTTTCCGGAACGGTGACCGATGCACTTTTAAAAGAGGCAGATCCTTTTATTTCTGTAATGCTATATGATGCGGATGAAAAATATAGCGACTCCCTGGTTTTTACAACGCCACCACGATACCTTACCAATACCTTAGATAGCCTTAGAGTTTTTGAACTCACAAACATCAAAGAAGGCATTTACCATTTGGTTGCTATGAGAGATCTAAACAACGATTACAAATACAATCCCGGGAAAGAAAAAATAGCATTCTTAATGGAAACCATTTCTGTACCCGCAGATACTTCTTATAATTTAAAATTATTTAAAGAGGAATTAGCGTTTAAAGCAGAAAGACCAAAACTAGTTGCTAAGCAAAAGATCTTGCTGGGTTACAAAGGAAGAACCAAGTTAGATAGTCTTTCTATTACTCCAATTACCACCGTTCCTGCAGATTTTGATTATCGCATAACTAAAGTGGTAGATAAGGATAGCTTGTATTTATGGTATAAACCGGTAGTAGAAACCGATAGTTTGCAATTTAAATTCAATTCTATAAAGGATACTACCAGCATGGTTACAAGAATTTCAAACATGAAGGCAGATACTTTGGTACTCTCTACAGAGCCTTCCGGAAATCTGGAATTCAATAAAGATTTCCTTATTAAAGCAAATACGCCACTGGTCACTAAAGATGATTCTTTGATCCAAATTTTAGACAAAGATTCACTTGAAGTTTCGTTTACTTCAGAACTAAAAAAATTGGAGAACACTATTCTTATTAAGTTCAACAAAAACGAAAACGAAACCTACCGTATTAAAGTCCTGCCGGGAGCAATTACCGACTTTTTTAACACCACAAACGATACGATCTCCAAAACCTTGAATACTAAAACATTTTCAGATTATGGGAATGTGCGTTTGAATTTACAGAACGTAAAGAGTTTCCCGATTATCGTGCAGTTAACAGATGAAAAAGGAGTTCTTAAGAATGAAAGAATCTCTGAAGACCAAAGCAACGTTTCTTTTGAGCTGGTCGCTCCTGGTAAATATCTTATTAGGGTGATCTACGATTCTAATGCAAACGGTAGATGGGATACAGGAAATTTTTTATTAAAGACGAATCCTGAAGAGATCATCTATTTCCCTGAGTTATTGGAAGTGAGGCCAAATTGGGATATTAATCAGTCCTTTATCTTAAAGTAAATTTATCACGATCCTGCAGGAACTTCAATTTATTACGAGTCTCACTTAGATGTTTTTTGTCTAGGGTTACCACTTTTGTGAACTCAGCCTCTGTTTCCTGATCGAACAATGCCTTTCCTAAAGAATCAAATACTGCTGAGTGCCCTGTATATTCAAAATTATTGCCGTCTAAACCGGTTCTGTTTACCCCTGCGCAATAAGTCATGTTCTCTATAGCTCTGGCTTGTAGAAGGACATCCCATGCATGAATTCGTGTTTTTGGCCAATTGGCTACATAGATCAAAAGATCATAATCTTCGGTATTCCTAGCCCAAACGGGGAATCTAAGATCATAACAAACCAAGGGGCATATTTTCCATCCCTTGTATTTCACGATCAATCGTTCTGTTCCAGGTGTATAAGTTTCATGCTCCTTAGCTAAAGTAAATGTGTGGTGTTTATCATATATTTCGAAAGTGGTATCTGGAAACACAAAATAGAGCCTATTAAAATAATCCATGCCTTCTTTAATTATAACACTTCCCGTTACAGCGGCAGACATTTCTCTGGCCATTTTCTTCATCCAATTTAAAGTTGGGCCGTTAGTGGGTTCTGCTAATTTCTTTGCGTTCATTGTAAACCCGGTACTGAACATTTCAGGTAAGATAAACAAGTCAACATCAGCTTGAGTAGAGTTTATCTTTTCATCTAACATTTTCAAGTTTTTCCCAATGTCCTCCCAAACTAGATCTGCTTGTATTATGGCTATATTTAATTTTTCCATGTAAAGTAAAATTATAAAAAATAAAAGGACCGTTATTAAATACGTGTTAAAAGGTTGGCTGAAAAACAGATTATAAATAGATTTATTCTAAAATTGAATCATTATGAACCTAGATACTTTTTTGCAGAAAGATTCTTACATGTCTAATACCTCTAGAGGGCTTATTTCTGGTTTTGTTGGAGGATTAGCCGGTACGGCGGTAAAGAGCTTAATAGAGCACTTCCTGCCAGTTAGAAAAATTGAACAGAAATCTGCTCAATTAAAAATAGTCGATGAGCTTTCTACAAAAATTACGGGTACTCCTATAAGTGTAGAAAATGAAGCTCTTGCAGAACAATTGGTGAATTTTCCTTTTGGTGCAAGTATAGGTGCGGCTTATGGTTATGGCAAAAAAGACAAGGATGTGATGAATATAGCCGATGGAGTGATCTTTGGAGCTACTACCTGGGTTTCTACCCATGAAACCTCTCTTCCTTTAGTTGGGTTAGAATCTAAGCCAACAGACATCCCAATTAAAATGCAGGCAAATGAACTTTTTGCGCATATCGCGTTTGGGGTTACAACAGAAATTGTGCGGGGTTTTATAAATAATCGGATGAAGCGATCTCAAAATAATCTATAAAAAAATCCCGAAGCAAAACTTCGGGATTTTTTTATGTCTAGTTTTCGAAAACTTATTTTATGCTAGCCTTCAGGTATTCTCTATTCATTCTAGCGATATTCTCTAAAGATATTCCTTTAGGACATTCTAATTCGCAAGCTCCGGTATTAGTACAGTTTCCAAAACCTTCTTTATCCATTTGATCCACCATTGCTAAAACACGTCTATCTGCCTCCACTTCTCCTTGTGGCAATAATGCAAACTGACTTACTTTAGCTGAAGTGAACAACATTGCACTTGCGTTTTTACACGCGGCAACACAAGCTCCACAACCAATACAAGTTGCAGCATTAAAGGAATCGTCTGCTTTTTCCTTTTCAATAGGAATAGAGTTAGCATCGATGGTCTTTCCTGAAGTATTTACAGAAATATACCCATAAGCCTGTTGAATTCTATCGAAGGCGGTACGGTCTACAATTAAATCTTTAATTACCGGAAATGCTTTCGCTCTAAAAGGCTCAATAACTATAGTGTCTCCATCTTTAAAGGTACGCATGTGTAGTTGACAAGTGGTGACCAATTTATCCGGGCCATGAGGTTGCCCGTTGATCTGCAATGAACATGAACCACAAATTCCTTCACGACAATCGTGATCAAATTCTACCGGCTGCTCACCTTTATTTACCAACTCCTCGTTAAGTACATCTAACATTTCAAGAAAAGACATATCTCCGTCTATTCCATCAATGATATAATCTACCATTTTACCTTTAGTGGTGGCATTTTCTTGACGCCATATTTTTAATGTAAGCTTCATAATCTTATAAAGTATTGAGTAATGAGGTTTGGGTATTGAGTACTAACTTCTCAACACTATAAACTCTGTACTATTTATAACTTCTAGTTTTCAATTCAATGTTTTCGAATATCAATTCTTCTTTGTGAAGCACCGCGTTACTTGGTTTTCCTGTGTATTCCCAAGCTGCTACATACTTAAAGTTTTCATCGTCTCTTAACGCTTCTCCATCTGGTGTTTGATACTCCTCTCTAAAATGTCCTCCACAAGATTCTTCTCTGTGTAATGCATCTTTTGCGAAAAGTTCTCCTAATTCAAGGAAATCGGCAACTCTTCCTGCTTTTTCTAGTTCAGCATTCTTAGTATTTGCAGTTCCGGGAACGTTTACATTTTTCCAGAAGTCCTCACGTAGTTCCGCAATTTCATGAATAGCCTCTTCCAATTCCTTGGCATTTCTAGACATTCCACATTTGTTCCACATGATCTTACCTAATTTCTTATGGTAAAAATCTACAGAATGTTGTCCCCCGGCATTCATTAATTTGTCAATTTTATCGGTCACTTCTTTTTCAACAGTTTCAAATTCCGCAGTATCTGTTGGGATCTTTCCTGTTCTAATATCTTTAGAAAGGTAATCTCCAATTGTATAAGGCAAAACGAAATATCCATCTGCAAGACCTTGCATTAAAGCTGAAGCTCCAAGTCTGTTTGCTCCGTGATCTGAGAAGTTAGCTTCTCCAGTAGAGTAACATCCCGGAATAGTAGTTTGTAAGTTGTAATCTACCCAAAGTCCACCCATAGTATAGTGAACGGCAGGATAGATCATCATTGGAGTTTTATACGGGTTTTGATCTACGATCTTCTCGTACATTTGGAATAAGTTTCCGTATTTAGACTCAACAACGTCCTTACCTAATTTTGTAATTTCCTCTTTTGTAGGGTTTTTATGCCCGGAAGTAAATGCTTTCTCCTTTCCGAAACGCTCTATTGCGCTAGCGAAATCCAGGTAAACAGCTTCTCCTGTTTTATTTACCCCAAACCCAGCATCACAACGTTCTTTTGCAGCTCTGGAAGCTACATCACGTGGCACTAAGTTTCCAAAAGCAGGATATCTTCGTTCTAAGTAATAATCTCTTTCGTCTTCAGACAGATCTGTTGGCTTTTTCTTTCCAGTACGAATTGCCTCTGCATCTTCTAATTTCTTCGGAACCCAAATTCTTCCATCGTTTCGCAAAGATTCAGACATCAAAGTTAATTTAGACTGATGATCTCCTGAAACAGGGATACATGTTGGGTGAATTTGTGTGTAACAAGGGTTTGCGAAGTACGCACCTCTACGGTGGGCTCTCCATGCAGCCATTACGTTACTTCCCATTGCATTAGTAGACAAAAAGAACACATTCCCGTATCCTCCTGAAGCCAATACTACTGCATGAGCAGAGTGACGCTCGATCGCTCCGGTTACCATATCTCTGGCAATAATTCCACGAGCTTTTCCATCTACAAGAACCACATCCATCATTTCATGACGGTTAAAGGCCTGGATCTTTCCTCTGTTTATTTGGCGATTCATTGCTGAATAAGCCCCTAATAATAATTGTTGACCTGTTTGTCCTTTAGCGTAAAAAGTACGTGAAACCAATACCCCTCCAAAAGAACGATTATCTAGCATTCCGCCATATTCACGTGCAAAAGGCACTCCTTGAGCAACACATTGATCTATAATATTTCCGGAAACTTCTGCCAAGCGATAAACATTTCCTTCACGAGAGCGGTAATCTCCTCCTTTTATAGTGTCGTAGAACAATCTATAATTGGAATCACCATCTCCCTGATAATTTTTTGCTGCATTAATTCCCCCTTGAGCCGCAATGGAATGTGCACGTCGTGGAGAATCTTGGTAACAAAACGTTTTTACATTATATCCAAGTTCTGCCAATGTAGCTGCTGCACTACCTCCCGCAAGACCTGTACCAATCATGATAATATCAATATTACGCTTGTTGGCAGGATTAACTAGATTTATATTGTTCTTATAGTTACTCCACTTATCTTCAAGTGGCCCCTTTGGTATCTTTGAATCTAAAATTGACATAAATTTTACCTTTTAAGCGTTATTAAAATAATGAAAGAGAGCTATAAAAATAAACCCTAGCGGAATTACTATCGCAAAGCCCTTTGTCAATCCATATACCCAACGTGAAGCACTGCCTTGAAATCCTTCTAACCCTTTTTGATATTTGTTTTTGACACCCATAGATTGAAATGAAGATGAAAACCCATGCAACAAGTGAAGCATTAAAAATATAAAAGAGATCACATATAATCCAGTTCTAACCGGGCTTACAAATTTAGCAACTAATTCTCCGTAGTATCTCGTAGCGTCTGCAGGATGAGACTCTAAATATTTATGAACCAATTCGGGCACCCAAAAATCATAGAAATGAAGACCTAAAAAAGCTAAAACCACAGCTCCAGAATAGATCATGTTTCTAGACATCCAGCTTGAATTTGCACTTCCGTTGTATCTTACATAGCTTATTGCTCTGGCATTTCTATTTTGAATTTCCAGCACAAAACCCATTATAAAATGGAACACCACCCCAAAAATAAGCACCGGCTGTAAGATTGCCTGTACCAAAAAATTGGTTCCCATAAAGTGGGAGATCTCATTAAAACTATCGGGACTAATCACCGAAGTTAAATTAATTGTAAAGTGTTGAGCTAAAAATAGGACTAAGAAAAGTCCGGATAAGGCCATAGCAAACTTTTTTGCTACTGAAGATTTTAGTAATCCACCCATTGGTTTGGTTATTTTTGTAAAATTTTAACAGCAAAAATACACTTGAAAATAGTTACACACAAACTTTCTGAGGTATTTCAGTGCCTATTTAGAACTAATTCAAAGTACATTAAGCTTAATTGAACTTCGAGTTTCAAAAGACACAAACTATTATATAAAAATTTGAGTCTTAAAAGCGTCCTAGAAATTTATCCTTCAAAATAATTCCATCCAAAAGGCTTTTTAGAAAAACTTAACTGGTTGTAAGATTCATTTTTAGTAATTTCAGTACTTCATAATCCATCTCAGCACTTATTCAATTCTCCAATGGAATTTATAGACTATTATAAAACCTTAGAAATTAACAAATCTGCCACGAAGGCAGATATAAAAAAAGCATATAGAAAACTTGCCCGTAAACATCATCCAGATCTCAATCCTAATGATGAGAACGCCAAAAAGAAGTTTCAGAAAATTAATGAAGCCAACGAGGTATTAAGTGATCCCGAGAAACGTAAGAAATATGATGAATATGGTAAGGATTGGCAGCATGCTGAGCATTTTGAGCAACAAAAACAACAAAGATCACAAGCCGGTGGTGGATTTGGTGGTGGATCAAGTCAATCTTACTCCGGTAGTTTTGATGATGACCGTTTTTCCGATTTCTTTGAGCAAATGTTTGGTGGTGGAGGAAGAACCCGTGGCACCGGCAGGTCGCCACATTTTAAAGGACAAGATTTCAATGCCGAACTTCAATTAAATCTCACAGATGTTTATACCAGCCACAAACAAACCTTAACCGTAAATGGGAAAAACATAAGACTCACCATTCCCGCAGGTGTAGAGAATGGACAAACAATTAAAATTAAGGGGCATGGAGGCCCAGGAGTACAAGGAGGCCCGAAAGGCGATCTTTTTATCACATTTAAGATTGCAAATAACACCGATTTTAAAAGGGAGAAAGAGCACCTATACAGTACAGTGGAGTTGGATTTTTACACTGCTTTGTTGGGAGGTGAGATCATGATAGACACTTTTAAGGGGAAGGCGAAACTCACAATTAAACCCGAAACTCAAAATGGAACCCGGGTAAAATTAAAGGGGAAAGGTTTCCCTAAATATAAGCAGGAGGCTGAGTTTGGAGATCTGTATATTACTTACAACATTAAGATTCCAACAAATCTTTCTTCAAAAGAAAAGGAACTCTATACCGAATTACAAAAATTACGCTCATGAAAACAGAAGAATTAATTGCCACAGAAGAGCTTTGCGAACGCTACAGCGTAGAACATACCTTTATTAGGTCTTTATACAACAGTGGGCTTATTGAAGTGATCACTGTTGAAAAAAGGGAATATGTACACTGCGATAAAATGGCTGAGTTTGAAAAACTGATGCGCTTGCATTACGATCTGGAAATAAATCTGGAGGGTTTAGAGGCCATTAAACATTTGCTGGATCGCGTAAATGAACTGAAAAATCAGAATATAGCGCTTAAAAACAGATTAGGGCTTTACGAATGATGTAATTGTTAAAGAAAGCCCAAGTCTTTTACCCTTAGTTTAACAACATTTGATTTTATCTTTTTTAGTTTTGTGTTTTCTCAGTGAAATCAGAATTCATGTAATTTCTGAATTCAGCAAAATCTAAATATATTTTTTATGAAATACGATCTTATAGATAACTCACTTTATACTAAGAACCGCAAAAATTTCATGGCTAAGATGAAGCCTAAAAGTTTAGCTGTTTTTAACTCCAACGATGTTTACCCGATAAGTGCAGATAGCACCATGCCGTTTCAGCAAGCTCGGGATATTTTTTACTTAAGCGGCGTAGATCAGGATCAAAGCATTTTGGTGTTGTTTCCAGATGCCCCTAATAAAAAGCACAGGGAAATTCTTTTTCTTACTGAAACCAATGATCACATTGCAGTTTGGGAAGGAGAAAAACTTACCAAAGAAAAAGCTTTTGAAACTAGCGGAATCAAAACTGTATACTGGCTAAAAGAATTCGAAAAGGTGTTTTTCGAGATCATGACCCAGTCTGAAACCATCTATTTTAATACCAATGAGCATTATCGTGCAAATGTGGAAACTCAAACCAGAGAAGCTCGATTTATAGAATGGTGTAAGCAAAAATATCCTGCACATCAGGTTGCCAAGAGTAATCCTATTCTTCAGCGATTACGTTCTGTAAAAGATCAAATCGAATTGGATTTGATGCAAAAGGCATGTGATATTACAGAAAAAGCCTTCAGAAGAACTCTAGGTTTTGTGAAGCCGGGAGTTTGGGAATATCAGATAGAAGCTGAGATGATGCATGAATTCTTGAACAATCGCTCTCAAGGTTTTGCCTATACTCCAATTATTGCCAGCGGAAATAACGCAAACGTGCTGCATTATATCGAGAACAATCAGCAGTGTAAGGCTGGAGATCTGATTCTTTTGGATACAGGAGCCGAATACGCTAATTATTCCAGCGACATGACCAGAACAATTCCAGTATCTGGGAAATTTACAAAAAGACAAAAGGAAGTTTACAACGCGGTAAATCGTGTAAAAAACGATGCTCAAAAAATGTTAGTTCCTGGAACTATCTGGGCAGATTATCATATAGAAGTTGGAAAAATAATGACTTCGGAATTACTAGGTCTTGGTTTATTAGACAAAGCCGATGTAAAAAAAGAAGATCCGGATTGGCCGGCATACAAGAAATATTTCATGCATGGTACTTCTCACCATATTGGTTTAGATACTCATGACTACGGAAAATTGACTGAGCCAATGCAGGCGAATCAGGTATTCACAGTGGAACCTGGAATATACATTCCGGCAGAAGGTTTTGGAATTAGATTGGAAGACGATTTAGTGATCCAGGAAAAAGGAGAGCCTTTTAACTTAATGCGTAACATTCCTATTGAAGCTGATGAGATCGAAGATCTTATGAATAAGTAAGAGCTTTTTTATATAATTTCTAATTGGGCCAGTTGAAAATATTTTCAACTGGCCCAATTGTTTTATACTGTAACATGGAATATCAAATTAACTATTCCGGTGTTCAATATTTTGTCTAAGACCCTTCGCCTACGCTCAGGGAGACAAAATAACGATGTCAGGTTGAGCCTTTCGAAAACGAGTTTTTAACCAAACATATTTCGACAAGCTCAATATGACAGTTAACTAGAAAAATGACGTCATCCTGTCCCGACGCTTCCGGAGTTTCAGGATGACGTCATTTTAAGCTTATTTACTTTGCCTAAGATTCCTCGCCCGATAATTATTAGGACCGGAATGACAAACACTAATGTCAGGTTGAGCCTGTCGAAACCGAGTTTTCGCCAAGCATATTTCGACAACCTCAATATGACTTTTCTGTTTTAATCTTGCGCTCATAAAAATAACTCCCAAAAAATGCCAAGGTTGCAGGAATTACCCATCCTAATCCATATTCAGATAACGGAATGTACTGCTGTATACTAGAAAACAATTCTTCAGAAACCACATATTTTAAAGCATCTGGCAAACTAAAAATTGCTGTAGCTATTACTGTTACTGTCATTATTAATTTTGTTCTAAAATCGGGAGGCATTACATTCAATAAAATCAGAACAATGGTTAGTGGATATATTAGCAATAATACCGGCAAGGCGATCTCTATAATTGCATTTACAGAAAGGGCGCCAATTATAACTCCTAAAAAACATGCTAAAAATACAGTTATGGAATATACATAGGGTTTATTAATGCGTTCTGCCATGAAATCTGCAGTTCCAGTTACAATTCCTACCGCCGTTGTAAAACAAGCTAATGCAACCAAAACAGCCAAACTCATTTGAGCTATTCCACCTAAATTCAAGAAACTAATTCCAGACAATAATTGGGTGCGGGTTACATCCTGTGGAAATTCTGAATTCACCATAGCTCCGTTAAAGATTAAGCCTCCATACACCAAAAACAATCCCAATCCAGCCAGTATTGCTGCCATGGTAATGATTTGACGGATCTCCACCGGAGATTCATATCCCTTCATTTTAACCGAGATTATAATAACCCCTCCAACCAATAAAGCGGCAATGGCATCGAAAGTTTGATAACCTTCAAAAAAGCCCGCCAAGATTGGCAACTCGGTAACATTGGTTGCCATTGCTTCATATTCCGTAAAAAAACCAGAAACTATAATAGCAAGTAATAACAGTAGAATTGCAGGAGTTAGGAATTTACCAATATTATTTATTACGGTGGATCGTTTAATTACAAAAATAAAGACCAGGAAAAAATAAACAATACTAGTAGTCATAGGAGAAATATCAAAGAAAGGTGCAATGGCTATTTCATGTGTTACCGCTGCAGTTCTAGGGCTTGGTAAGGCGACACTTATTACATATATGAACATGCAAAATATCAAACTAAAGACAGGTGAGATCTTTTCAGCGAAACTGAACATACTACCTTGTAATCTTGCATGAGCAAATATTCCCAGCAATGGTAAACCTACTGCAGAGATCACAAATCCAAGAGCCACCAGGTACCATTGTGAACCGGCTAGAAACCCCAAAAATGGAGGAAGAATTAAATTTCCGGCTCCAAAGAACAGCGCAAATAGTGCGAAGCCAACGATTATTCCTTCTTTCGTAAATTTCATCTGTTTATAATATTTGTTTTTTAGTAATAATATGTGATGCTCCAGTAATCCTGCTGCTGAGTATTAAAATTTAGTTATGACTCATTTAATATGGTCAATTAAATTATTATAATATATTGTGAGAATGATCTTAAATTATAAAAACACTCCTCTTTTTTTCAGCGCTAAAGGTATTGGAAATCCATTAGTTCTGCTACATGGATTTTTAGAGAGCAGTAAAATCTGGGATCCATTTGTAGAAGAGCTTTCACAAAAAAAACAAGTAATTACCATAGACCTTCCCGGGCATGGCCTTTCCGGGAATTTGGATAATGTGCATTCTATGGAGTTAATGGCAGATGCCGTGCGCCACACGCTGCTGCATTTGAATATTGACAAAGCCAGTTTTGTTGGACATTCGATGGGAGGCTACGTATGTTTGGCATTCTATGAAAAATTTCCTACTATGACCAAAGGATTAGTGTTATTAAATTCTACTCCGGAAGCAGATTCTGATGAAAAGAGGAAAAACCGGGAGAGATCGATCTCTATAATAAAACGGAACAAAAAGGCATTTGTGAGCATGGCAATTTCAAATTTATTATCACAGGAAAACAATATTAAATTCCAAGTTGAAGTAGAAAACCTTAAGAATGAAGCACTTAAGTTTTCAGAAAAAGGCATTATTGCAGCTTTAAAAGGTATGAAAATTCGTACAGACAGAAAAGAAGTTTTAGCCCGTATAAATCCCCCTAAAACCATCATCGCAGGAGAACAAGATTATGTCTTAGACTATCAGCAAATTCAACAGGTTGCGATTAATTGTAACACTAAATTTATCAGCTTCCCAGACGGGCATTTATCTTATATAGAAAACAAAAAAGATTTAACAAATTTTATGCACTTAATCGATTAATTAGTGTTATTCGTCTTTATTTTAACTTTTTTTTATAACTTTAACATTCCCAATCAAGTAAAATAAATTTTTATGAAACCACAAACCTCAAAATCATTCTCGTTCGCAGAGGTCTTTTGCAACATCTTCGGACACCAATTAAAAGTATCTAAAAATGTTACGAATCACATTCACGAATATGAATGCGCAAAATGCGGCATAGAAATGACAGATACGGCAAATGGATTTATTGCCCGGTTAACACCAAAATTTAAAGAAACAAATGCTTATTTAGCCAGTTTTCATGAAAGAAGAAGACAAAGAAGACAACAAAGAACTTTTGTAAAAGCCTCTTAATCCTCTGCATCGTTTTCCATAGCATTCCATCCCTTTGCAATTAGCGGAATTTTAGTATTCCCCCTTGTAATTAAATGCATCCCCTCATTTTCATCGGTCATGTGACCTATAATTGAAAAATTTGGATTCGCTTTTATTTTCTCAAAATCTGTTTGAGCAACTGTGAACAGCAATTCATAATCTTCACCACCACTTAATGCGATTGTAGTGCTATCTATTTCGAATTCTTCGCATATAGAAATCATTGATGGATCTAATGGAATTTTATCTTCGAATAAATTCACTCCGGTTTTTGAATTCTTACACAAATGCATGATTTCAGAAGATAATCCATCACTTATGTCTATCATAGATGTAGGTTTAACTTCTAAAGATTTTAGCAATCCGGAAATATCCCTTCGAGCTTCCGGTTTTAACTGTCGTTCAATTAAATAGGTGTAAGCATCCAGATCTGGCTGGGAATTAGGATTCACTTTAAAAACCTCTTTTTCACGTTCTAAAACCTGCAACCCCATGTAAGCAGCTCCTAAATCGCCTGTCACCACAAGCAAATCGTTAGGTTTGGCACCACTCCGATAAACAGCATCGTCCTTATCTACAACTCCTATTGCAGTAATACTTATTAATAAGCCTTTTGTAGAGGAGGTTGTGTCTCCTCCTACTACATCTATATTGTATAATTTTGCTGCCAGTTCTATTCCTGAATACAACTCCTCTAAAGCTTCTACCGGGAACCTGTTAGAGCAAGCAATTCCTACTGTTATTTGTGTTGCGGTTCCATTCATTGCATACACATCTGAAAGGTTAACCATCACGGCCTTATAACCTAAGTGTTTTAAGGGCATATAAGCCAGATCGAAATGCACTCCTTCTACTAAAAGATCTGTAGTCACAATTGTTTGCTTTCCCTGGAAATCTAAAACTGCTGCATCGTCACCAATTCCTTTAATGGTAGATGGTAATTTACTTTCAAGGTTCTTTGTTAAAAGGTCTATCAAACCAAATTCCCCTAGTTCTGAAAGTTTTGTACTACTTTGGTGACTATCTTCTATCATGATCGTTTAATTTTTTGAATGTGCAAAATAACTGAATATTCTCTCAAAAAGCATTGTTTTAATAGCATTTGTGATTTTAAGATGGATGAAAACAGCTTTAATTATCGGGGATTTATTCAGTAGGAATTACTAGAAAAGCTCATTAGACTTGCCTATATCTCTATTCTTAAAACAAATCTCTCAGCTATGGTAAACCGCTTGATTTGATGTATATTTGCAGTCAAATTAAGACTAATCTTTTAAGTATGATAAAGGTAAGCGAAGACGCAAAAAAAAGGATCTCAATGCTTATGACCGATGAAGGTTATAATGCATATACAGACTTTGTACGCGTTGGTGTTAAAAGTGGAGGTTGTTCAGGATTATCTTACGAATTGAAGTTTGATAAATCCCAACAAGAAAGCGATAAGCTTTTTACAGATAATGATGTAAAAATTGTTGTCGACAAGAAAAGTGTTTTATATCTGGCAGGAACAATTCTTGAATATTCTGGCGGACTAAACGGCAAGGGCTTTGTTTTCAATAATCCGAATGCACAACGAACTTGTGGATGTGGTGAAAGTTTTTCACTATAGTTTAAAAATAAAAAAAGAATAGGTGATTTTTATTGACCTATTGCTTTTTTACAAAATACAAATATGGCATATACTGAAGATGATTTAAAGAAGGAGCTTGAAACCAAAGAGTATGAGTATGGCTTTTATACCGATTTAAAATCGGAAACATTTCCTATTGGTTTAAATGAAGATATTGTTCGGGCTATTTCAAAGAAAAAAGAGGAGCCAGAATGGATGACCAATTGGAGATTGGATGCATTTAGAATATGGCAAACAATGACAGAGCCAGAATGGGCAAATGTCCATTACACGAAACCAGATTTTCAAGCTATTTCCTATTATTCTGCACCACAAACGGTAGACCCAAATAAAACATTAGACGATGTAGATCCAGATCTATTAGCGATGTACAAAAAATTAGGGATCTCTGTAGATGAGCAAAAG
>JAGXIJ010000043.1 GCA_024635675.1 Gillisia sp. | reverse complement strand
GCCTAGATTAGAAGTAAGCATATAGGCAGCATCCACACTTTTCAATGGGACTTTCGCACGCTTCACATTAAATTTCAGCAATTTGTCAATTCCTTTACGTAATACAGTCAAACTTACTCTAGAATCTTCTACACCTTTTAATTGTGCAATTATAGAGTCGTTACTTATTTGCTTATTAAATAGTTGTTTGTCATTTGCATATAGAATTCTATCACCACCCCGAATCCCTAATTTCTCACTAGGCCCGCCTTTCATGGCTTGAATGACCACTATGGTGTCTTGAACATTGTAGAAACTAACACCAATCCCTACAAAATCACCTTGCATATTCTCGGTTACGCCGGCATATTCATTTTTTGGAATATAGACAGAATGCGGATCCAGATTTTCCAGGATCCTATTTACAGTTACATCTACTATGCTATCTGTATTAACTTCATCTACATATTCATAGTCTATATAATCTATAAGCCTATTAAGCTTTTGTTTCTTAGCATTGGAAGAAAAAAGGCCTTTTTGATCTGGGGTAAAATCTAACCTGGCCCCAAGTAGTACTCCGGCGGCCCAAGCTAATCCCAGTAATAAGGGTAAGAATATTTTGTGTTTTTTCTTCAATTTTCTAATTCTGTTACGTGATTTAACTCTATTCCGGCTTTTTCTAAAAATTCCAATCCCGAGTTATCTTTATATCCAATTGCGTATACTATTCGCGTGATACCAGCTTGATGAATTAATTTGCTGCATTCCCTACAAGGTGACATAGTGATGTACAAAGTCGCGCCTTGACAAGATTGAGTAGAGGAAGCAACTTTTAAAATCGCATTGGCTTCAGCATGCAAAACATACCATTTTGTATAGCCATCTTCGTCTTCACAGTAATTTTCAAAACCAGTTGGAGTACCATTATATCCGTCGGAAATTATCATTCTATCTTTCACGATAAGCGCCCCAACTTGTTTACGTTTACAATGAGAAAGTTTCCCCCATTCATTCGCTATTCTTAAATAGGCTCTATCAAATTTTAACTGCTTTTCTTTTTGCATATTTTTTAAATTCCTTCTGAAGATCTTAGCTAAGCATTAAACAAAGAAGCCTACTAAAATATTGCAAGACACGGGTTAAAACAATTTATAGGCGTTAAATTTTACCATAAGGCTAGGATAGTATCTCTTAGGATGGGCAAAATGATACCAATAACAACTGCTGAAACTACTAAAATCCAATCTCTTCGCTTAACAAGGAATATGTTTTGAGAAATAAAGGCTAGTATTAAGACAGAGAAAACCACAATTATTTGAGCTGTTTCAATACCAAGAGCAAATTCCATTAGAGGAAAAAACTTATTGGAAGTGTCTGGAAAGATCATTTTAAAATATCTCGAAAAGCCTAAACCATGAATCACCCCAAAAAAGGCTGTACTAAAATATAGGATCCCGATGTTTCTTTGATGCTCTTTTTTCTTTGTTGTGAGTATATTATAACAGGCTGTAAACACAATTGTAAACGCTATTAATAACTCTACAAAAGAGTCATTTACTTGTACGACCTCATAAACAGATAAAAACAGGGAGAGGGTGTGTCCAATAGTAAAGATGCTCACTAACCATAATAGTCTTTTCCAGCTGGCAAATGAATAGGCAGCAACTAATACTATAATAAACAAAATATGGTCATAGGCCAGCCAATCTAACACATGCTCTAGACCTAATTTAAAATACAACCAAAACTCAGACATATTGTGGGGGTGCTAAGGCTCGAAAATACAACTATTTATAGATTTGGCAAAGATTTGGTTTTGTTGAATTTGAAGATGAATTGATTCTTCGAATACATGGGTCATAATAAACGCAAGGAGTGGATATAGGGACACAAATCTTTATACTTTCTGGTTTTGTAATTTGATGCTGAAATTATTCCTATTCTTTCTCTTACCTCTTAACCGACATTATTTGCTGGTATAATAAGCTACAACTTAGTTAAATAAAATTAGATTTTTTATATATCAATGATTTTAGTAGTTTGTCATTTCGACGGAGTGAAGAATGACAGTTTTAGTCATTAAAAAAATGACTAAAATATTTACAGAAATCCCTATCTCTCACTAACCTTACAGCACTAAAAGTTCACAAAGGTGATAATGTTAATTTGATCGCGACTATTGGTTTCAAATAACTGGTTCATATAGCCCAGCTCTACTCGTATAGTTTTATTAAAATGATAGCCAAGCCCACCGTAAACCCTATTTCTATCAAATATTGAAGATTCAGTGTTTAGAAATATTTCATTGTAGGCTGAGATGTAAAAGTTTTTATTCTCATCACCCTCTTTCATTAAAGGAATGTTCAGGCCCAAAAAATATCGGAACCGCATTTTATAGTCATCTTCAACAAAGCGTTGTTCAAAACGGTAGCGATGATTAAACTTTATAATTCCTAGGTTTTGTTTAGAAGTGAATTGTTGAAAAATCCTATGTTCATTTATGGAGATTTTATCATCACTATCTACTAGATAGTTTTTAGATAAAATATATCCATATCCAATTAAGAAATTGTTATTGCCCTCATTAAAAGTATAGCCTAAGCCTGTTCTTAAAAGTAACTGCTCTAAATCGCCAATGGTATTGTAGTTCCTGTATTGGACTTCGTTGTGGATATTCCAGGTTTGATTTATTTTTTTATTTCCTATATAAATCAACCAATTCCCAAGATTACTGTCCTGAGCTTGAGCAATAGATGGTAGCATTAACCCTAGCGCTAAGGCTACCATCTTTATTTTAAATTTTAAATTGAGCATGCACATTATAGCTTCTGTTTATTCATAAAAATTAACTGCCCCAGTATTTATATCGTACATGGCGCCAACAATATTAATCTCCCCATTGCTTTGCATTTCTGCAAGAACATCACTTTCCTTCATAATCCTATCTATTGTGAGATGCACATTTTTAGCTGAAACAGTATCAACAAATTCTGAATTTGATGAATTACGCAAACTAGTATCTTGTGGTTCTTTAACTGCCTTTACTGCTGGTTTAATTTTTGCCAACATGCTGGTTAAATTCCCTAGTTTAGCATCGTCACAAGCACCTTTTACTGCGCCGCATGCTGTATGGCCTAAAACTACAATAAGTTTAGTTCCTGCCAGTTTGCATGCAAACTCCATGCTTCCAAGAATATCTTCGTTTACAAAATTCCCTGCTATACGTACACTAAAAATATCCCCTAGTCCTTGATCAAAAACCAACTCGGCTGAAACCCTTGAATCTATGCAGCTTAAAATTGTAGCAAAAGGAAATTGTCCATCGCTAGTGTCATTTACCTGCTCTAATAGATTTCTATTCGCTTTTAAATTATTTTGAAATCGAACATTACCTTCTCTTAGGAACTGTAATGCCTTCTCTGGGGTCATTGTGGCTTGTGTCTCTTTTGTATGTGCTTTCATAATTTGTGTTTTTAAATTGAATATTTATTTTATGCTGATTTTGGTCTTAATTTGAAAAATTGGATATAGCTGGGTGGGTTTTCAATAATTCCCCGCTCAGAAATTAGTGTGATGTCTATGTTTCTTTCTTTGGCCTTAATAACAAAATCCTCCAAAATTTCTATTATATCATTGTCTAGATACCTAGTTTTTCTAACATCCAATTCTAATTTGGAGTTCTCGGGCAAGCTTTCCAACTCCTTTAAAATTGCACCCTTGTTGAAGAAAGTAACCTCTTCGGCAAGTGTCATTTTTAGCTTTTTATCTCCATTGTCTCCAACTTCCTTGTGCAAGAAGTGTGAGTTTTGGTAACTCTTTATTAGTATAACAACAACTCCCACTGCCAATCCTAATCCTATTCCATAAAGAAGATCAATGAATACAATACCTAAAACGGTCATTGTAAATGGTATGGATTGTTTCCAGCCCAGATCGTACATTTTTTTAAATAAAGCCGGCTTTGCCAACTTATAGCCAACGATCAATAAGATGGCCGCCAACACAGATAAAGGAATCATGTTTAATAGACTTGGGATAACCATTACAGAAAGCAATAGTAAGAAACCGTGTATAATTGCCGATAACTTGGTTCTTCCTCCCGACTGAATATTTGCAGAACTTCTTACGATTACCTGAGTAATTGGCAATCCACCAATCATTCCAGAAATAATGTTACCCGTGCCCTGAGCCAACAATTCCCTATTGGTAGGAGTTACATTTTTATGTGGATCTAGTTTATCTGTGGCTTCAACGCAAAGTAAGGTTTCTAAACTTGCAACAAGAGCAATGGTAAATGCAACAACCCATACTTCTGGATTGCCAATAGCACCAAAATTGGGAAAACTAAATTGCCCTAAGAATGAGGAGACATCGTTTGGAACTGGAACACTAACTAAATGAGATTGAGAGATTGCCAATGCATCATTATATTTTGTTACTAAATAGAAGATAATCCCTGCAGCTACCGCTACCAATGGACCCTGAATAATTTGGAAGATTTTAACTTTTTTGGTTAATACCTTATCCCATAATAATAAAATAGATAAACCAATTATACCGATGAATGCAGATCCAGGCTGAATATATTTCAGCGTTTTAAATATTTCAGAAAAGGTGTTCTCCCCGTCTACTTGAAAAAAGGAAAAATCACCTTGTGGATTAGCATCGTATCCAAAAAAATGAGGTATTTGTTTAAGAATAATAATAATTCCTATTCCGGTAAGCATACCTTTAATCACAGATGAAGGAAAGTAATAACCAATTATACCTGCTTTTAGAACTCCAAGGAGCAACTGTATAACACCCCCTAATACAACAGCTAACAGGAAGTTTTCATAACTTCCTAGAGTACCTATAGCTGTTAAAACAATCGCTGCCAATCCAGCAGCAGGGCCGCTTACTCCAATATTTGATCCGCTTAATGCACCAACTATTATACCCCCAACAATTCCAGCAATTAAACCTGAAAATAGGGGTGCTCCACTAGCTAATGCGATACCTAAACATAGAGGTAGCGCCACAAAGAATACCACAATACTCGATGGGATATCATTTTTTAAGTGGGAAAACATATTATTATTCATAGTCTGAATATTTATAATTTTAACAAATTTCAGGGCAAATATAATAATACTTTTTAAAATGATAGTAATACTATCATAAATAATTGTTATGCTTTTGTACATTTGAATTATAAATCACAACTAAATTCAAAACACCTAATTTTGAATCTGATTTTGGAGATAGATAAAAATGAGCACACAAATAAGATTTACTTTAAACGAAGGCTTATACCTTAAGGAACCACAAGAAT
>JAGXIJ010000042.1 GCA_024635675.1 Gillisia sp. | reverse complement strand
TTTCCGGCCATGTCGTGAAGACCGTAACCATTAGCCGGGTACATCTTTGCCGGCGTCGTTCCCGTGCCCTCGTTGCTGTTCAGGTAAGTAAACTTATTAACTGGCTCACAGAACTGGCTTTTTTTGGGTAATTTACAGCATGTAGTACTCGGTTCCTGGTAATTGGGCAGCAATGTCGCATGCTAACATTAGGATTGCTCCCCCTAGAATTACTGCAGGCAATAAAATTTTATGATCGTTCGTGGGAATTACTTGGCGTATTAAATGAGGTACTGCAAGGCCAACAAAAGCAATAGGACCTGCAAAAGCGGTGATACTTCCTGCTAATAAACTTGTGGCAATAATTATTATAAAACGATTTGTACTTATTTTTACCCCTAAACTCCTTGCGTAATGCTCCCCAAGTAATAGCGTATTTAAATTCTTGATACAGAATACAGACAACACTATTCCGAGAAACCAGAAAATAGCTAATATGAAAACTTCTTGCCAGGTTAAATTACCTAAACTCCCAAAAGACCAAAAGATATATTGCTGTAATTGCGCAGCCGGACTAAAATAAGCCAATACACTTACTACTGCCGCAGTTAAACTGGCGAACATTAATCCAATTATAAGAATCGCCATAGTATCCCTTAATTTTGCGGAAGCCAATAGCACAGCAAAAAGAACCAACAAACTCCCGAGACTGGAAGCGATAACTAGGCTCCATTTGGAAAGCAATAAAGCGGCTGTTCCTGCACCCATAACAGATGCCCCCATAATTACAATGGCAACGCCTAAACTGGCTCCGCTACTTAAGCCTAAAACGTAGGGTCCGGCGAGTGGGTTTCTAAAGAGCGTTTGCATTAATAATCCACTTACTGCTAAACCCGAACCTGTAAATATTGCTGTAAATACTTTAGGAAGCCTGTATTCCAAAATTATATACTGCCAACTTTCATTATTGGTTTTATTTTGTAATAAAATATCAAAAATTTCATTTAAAGGGATGTCTACAGATCCCAGACTAACATTTAGTAAGGCCATAAAAACAACCGCAGCACATAACAATAACAGAAGAATTTTGTATCTCATTGTGGTTTGCATTTATTGCAGGGCTTTAAAAAATGTTGGCTGATAATCGGGTAATAATTCTGGATGAAAAATGGAAATCAGATCTTTTAATACAAGATCCGGTCTGGTTGGTGCTAGCTCATAATAAAGAACTCCACCAGTTGCACCTAAAGAATTACTGTAAGTAAACACATTTTTATTTTGTACAGCCTTAAACTGGGTGTAATGAGGAGAAGTTTCCAATAATTGCTGAAATGATTGAAATTGCCCTGGAGCTATCCAATACGCTGCATCATTACTTTTATTTAAAACACTTTCAAACGATAAAGCAATACTGCCAGAACCTTTTGTGTTTCCATAAATATAGGTGGCATTTGCATCCTGAATAAATTGGGCAGACCATGAATTTCCATAAGGGACATACCATTGATCTTTATACATGGAACCACTTAGAACTGTAGGCTTAGATTCTGCGTTTTTAGCCAACTCCTTAGAAGTTATATAGGAGTGTTTAATTTTATTAAATTGATCTAAAGCTTGTTCATCCTTATTATAAATTGCTCCAAAAAATTTGATCCATTCTGCTTTTCCCAATGGAGATTCCTCTGTCCAATCTCCGTTATAGATGATAGGAATACCACTTTTTTGAATGATATTAAAAGATTTATTATTTCCATCTACGGCGAATCCTACAACAGCATCCGGTTGTAAGGAAATAAGTACCTCTGTATTAATTGCCTCATTTCTTCCTAATTCCCTTATAACCCCCTTGGAAATAAGATCTCTGGTTTTTTCTGAAGAAATATAGTCCAACCCTGGAAAACCTACCAAGCTACCTTCTTCCTGTAAAACTTCTAAAGAAGGAATATGAGTAGTAGAGGTTACAACAACTTTTTTTAATGGAATAGTGATCTTTAGATCATATTGAAGAGTTGAAGGAATTTTGGCATCTTTTTCAGCTAATAAATAACGGAAGCTTTTGTCGGCTTTTGGCCATGGATTATTTATAGTTAATATTTTGTAACCATCAAACTGCTTTATGGAAAATCCCTTTGCATATTCAATAGAGATAGATTTCCCATTAATATCGGAATGATCCTGTTTTGACTCTTCATTCTTACATGAGGAGAAAACCAGAAAACATAAGAGAATTAAAATTTTATACAAGATTCACCAAATTGAAACCCAAAAGTAATATTATTTAATTTTTTTATAGCCGAAGATCAATAAATGTTTAATTTCGCACAGAATTTTTGGTTTGATGCCATTTTTTAATAATTAGAAATTGCATTGATTAAAAGGGAATTTGGTGATTTGATTTCAGAAATAATTGTTTTGAAATTGAAAAGTCCAAAGCTGTTCCCGCAACTGTAAGTTTAGTCCCGTCCCGATAGCTATCGGGATAATTGGGATGCCTATTGTTACTACTTCTTAAAACCACTGTCCAAAAAATTTAGGATGGGAAGGTAAACACTAGGACACAAGCCAGGAGACCTGCCAG
The DNA here is from genome assembly GCA_024635675.1 of Gillisia sp. Lineage (GTDB taxonomy): Bacteria > Bacteroidota > Bacteroidia > Flavobacteriales > Flavobacteriaceae > Gillisia. Next base: position 23,728 of record JAGXIJ010000042.1, on the reverse strand, counting down.
CATTCACTAATGTCAAACTTTCGGGATAAGAGTTTGGTGTAGAAGTTTCTACATCTATTTTCCTGGCAAAAAAATTAATTATGCTAAAAAAATTATGGATTTGTGGCGCGTTGTTGTGCGCCGGATTGTTCTATGGACAACAAAAAGAAACAGCTATAGACACTTTAGATGAAGTAGTCTTAATCGATTCGAAATTTAAATTGAAACGCGAGAACAGCGGGAAAGTGATTACGAAAATCACCGCTCGAGAGTTGGAAAGAAGTAGTGGACAAAGTTTACCTGAAGTTATTAATAGGGTAAGTGGAATCGAGATAAATGGAGCCCGAAGTAATGATGGCCAAAACCTTGGGTATTATGTTCGTGGTGGAAGAAACAGGCAGGTAGTAATATTGATAGATGGCATACAGGTAAGTGATCCCTCATCTATCTCGAATGATTTTGACCTGCGCCTATTGCCATTAGACCAAGTAGCTTCTATAGAAATTATTAAAGGTGCATCCAGTACACTATATGGTTCTGGAGCAGCTGCAGCAGTTATAAATATTACTACTAAATCTCCAAAAAACAAAAAGATTGGCATGCAATTGCAATCGGTTTTAGGGACTAATCAAACCCAAAATAACCCAAATTATAATATTGCTCAATTTGATAATTCTGTTGGGATAAGTGGGAGACTTTCCAAATTCGATTATCAGGTGAATTTCAGCAATCGATATTCAGAAAACATGTCTGCGGTTAGATCTGAAAATAAAGAGGAAAACTTTGGAGACAATCTGTTTTCAAAATACAACGTTTATGCTCGCGTTGGTTATAAAATAAGTGAAAAGCTGAAATTTTACTTTTACGGGAATTACGACGATTTTGAATCTTCTTTTGATGATGCCTTTATGTATGCTGATGCAAATAATATATTGGATAGTCAGCAGTTTAGAACTGGAAGTCATTGGGTGGCGAATTATAAAAACGGAAGCTTCATATTTAGCGATAGCTATTCAGAATTAAAACGTGAGATCATTTCTGATTATCCCAGTAAATATGACAGTGAAGTGTATGCTTTTGACGCTCACAATAAATATATTTTTAATGAAAAGTTCCATACTATTATTGGTTTAAATGGAGTTTTTAGCAGTTTTAATAGCTATAGTATACCTTATGGCGAAACTGATTTTACGCAAACGGTAAGTGAAGATGTAGCCAGTTTTAATGTTATTGATCCTTACGTAAATATGGTTTATGTTTCTGGGAGGGGGTTCAATCTAAATACAGGAGCCCGGCTAAATATACATAGTGAGTATGGTACTAATTTGGTGTATAATATGAACCCTTCTTACAATTTTAAATTAAAAGATGGGAATTTAAAAGCTTTGGCTTCTTATAGCACAGCATATATTACCCCTTCTTTATTTCAATTGTATGACAGTACTTATGGAAATACAAATTTAGATCCTGAAGAAAGCAGCACGATTGAAGCAGGAGTGGAATTCAGCTCAGATGCACTAAGGTTTAGTACGGTTTATTTTAATAGGGAAACAACAAATTATATTGATTTTATAACAGTAGATCCTGATAATTTTATTTCTGAATATAGAAATATAGATGAAACTTTTCGTGCTAGTGGAGTAGAGCTAGAACTGGATTACATATTTTCTGAGGCATTGAATATAAAAACTAACTACACTTTTACCGAAGCTGAAGAGCGATTTGCCCTTAGAATTCCCAAGCATAAAATAAACGCATCTATAAATTATAATTTTGCCTCCAATTCCTTTGTTTCGTTGACCTATCAATTTAATGATGATAGAACCGATTCATATTTCGATAATGAAACTTTTGAAAGCAAACAGGTGAAATTAAAAAGTTACAACCTTCTAGATTTTTATATAAGTCATAAAGTGAATGAACACGTAAAGATCTTTGGTGGGGTAAGTAATCTTACGAATGCATCTTATGAAGAAGTGTACAGATTTAACACCCGAGGAAGAAATGCCCGTTTCGGGTTGGCACTGAATTTTTAAAAGGTAAAATCTTAAATAAAAAAAGGGTTTCGAAAATGTCGAAACCCTTTTTGATTATAATAAGGAAGGATATTATTTTTCGATTAAAGCTGGTACTTTGTCAATATACATTCTTTGGTAGTTAAGATCTTTCATAGAGCTCTCTCCAACAAACTTGTAAGTCTCAAAATTAGTGTCTATGCTTATTCTATTCCCTACAACAGCGTTCACAGTTGCTTCTAATAGGGGATCACTTAATTCACCCAATACTCCAAGATTTCTTATGTTCTCTCCGATTTCAATATCCGGATCAAGTCCATTAACATAATCTGAAACTCCGGCAGAGTTTACAGATTTCAATACTAAAGGCTGAATAGCGTAGGTGTGACTTGGATTAGCATTTTCTCTACCAAAATTCGAAGAATCATATAAGGTTACAGAGGCTTGGAATTTACCGGTAGTGGTTTCTCCAACTTGTACTACATCTATATAAGGATTAAGCCCGTTAATAACCAATTCACTTGCAGATGCAGAACGGTTGGTAGTAATGATATAAACACGACTTAAATTCAAACTGTTAATAGCTTCTCCAGACTTAATAGAAGTATTAAAATTATTCAACAATCTTTCTGGGGCCTCACTTTCAAAATAAGCCTGATATTCTGCATTCCATTGTTCTTTCATGAATAATTGTCCTGGAAATTGGCCTGTGATCATGGATGCAAGATCTGTAGCAGTTCTAACGGAACCTCCACCATTATAGCGTAGATCCAAAATTAGATCTGTAACTCCATCTGCTTTAAATTGCCCAAATGCATCATTTAATTGAGGGTCATAATTTGAAGTAAAGCTGTTGTACATTAAATACCCAACTTTCTGTCCTTGAACGTCTAAAGTCTTAGCTATAAATACTGGATTAGAATTGTAATCGGCAATTTGTGTAAGGGCAACAGTTTCCTCAGTGTCAGTTATTGTGCTTCCATCTAAGGTAGCTAAACCTACCGTAAAGGAATCTGGAGCAAACAATTCGGAATAATTTGTATCCGTTAATTGCTGGCCATCAATTCTGGTTATTATATCTCCTCTTTTTAGGCTACTACTTGCAGCTGGAGTATTTGGAAGAATATATCGCACATAGGCAAAGATCTCACTACATCCAGAGCAATATCTCACTAAACCATAAGATAAACCGGTAGTTTTACTCACCCCACTAAAAAGGTTTTCCAACGCTACATAATCGTCTACGATAAAACTAAATCGGTCTTGAGAAGCTGTTAATCCATCATAAAAAAGATCTTCAGGAGATGCATAGTTATCAAGAAAATCATTTTTTTCGGCTTGAGTTGCGAAATAGTTATTGGCTAATACTGGAACATCAGCTTTATATAAGTATATTTCATTCATTCCACGATAAACAAAATTCTCTATAGTTAAGTCTACACCATTAGGTTCAACCACTGGAGGAGTTACATCATCTTGATCTTTGGAACAAGAAATAAAAAAGCTTCCAAAAAGAAGGCTAAGAAGTAGGGTTTTAAAAATTTTCATGGCAGTTTAAAATAATTTCGTTAATTAAAATTCTAAAATTAAAGACAATTTTGCAATTATTGGTTATATGTTGTTACAAATTCGATAGACAGTCGTCTTAAATATAAGAGGCACTATATCAAACTAGCTAAATGAACCAAAACACCTTTATAAGGTTAATACATCCAGTGAAGGATAAAATGTTCCGTTTGGCACTACGTTTGCTAATATCGAAAGAAGCAGCAGAAGATGCAACCCAGGAAGTGATCTTAAAGATCTGGAATCGAAAGGATAAGGTCAAGGATTATGCCAATGTGGAAGCTTTTATGATATCTGTTACAAAAAACTACTGTTTAGATCAATTAAAATCCAAGCAGAACAATAATTTAAGTTTAGTTCACAATAATTATGATAACAATGAAATTTCCATTCATACCCAAATGGAGTTACAAGATGAACTACAGCAGATAGAAAGAATAGTTGAAATGCTTCCTGAGCAACAAAAAGTGATTTTTCAGCTAAGAGATATTGAAGATTATGATTATAGCGAAATAGCTGAAATTACTAAGATGAAAGAATCGGCTATTCGCGTTGCGCTATCAAGAGCCAGAAAAAAAATAAAAGAAGAATTACTTAAAACACATCGCTATGGAATTAAATAATTTGCGATTATTATTGGATAAATATGAGAATGGGGAAACCTCTGTTCAGGAAGAAAGAGAGTTAAAAGCATATTTTAATTCTCACGATGTACCCCAAGAATTTGCAGTTTATAAGCAAATATTCGTTTTTTCTTCAGAATCCAAAAAGATTGAATATTCAAAAGAAGTTCAGTTAAGTGCTAGACCCAATAAAAAATGGGCATATACAGGGATTGCAGCAAGTATCCTAATCATTATGAGTTTCCTTTTCTTTAATGAGAGTTCAAACCTATCATTAAACAAGCAAAATTTAGGAACCATAGAAGATCCGGAACAAGCTTATTTAAAAACAAAAGAAACCTTAAAGATGGTAGCCGAGGTTTTTAGTGACTCGCGGGAAGAGTTAGAATATTTAAATGAATTCAATAAAACCAAAAACAAATTTATTAAAGAACAATAAAATCAATTACCATGAAAAAATCAATTTTAGTTATTGCCTTAAGTTTAGTTTCATTATTAGGATATTCTCAGAGTTTTGAGAAATATGAAAATATGAAAGAAGTAGATGCCATGATCATGACCAGTAAAATGTTCAAGTTATTGGCTAAAGTAGACTTGAGCTCTACAGATCCTGAAGCGCAGCAATACATTAAATTAATAGAAAACCTTAAGGAAATACGAATGTTTACCAGTGCAGAGCCTGGCGTGCGTTCTCAAATGCAGGCAGATGTTGCTTCTTATTTAAGCAAAGGTTCCTTAGAGCAGTTAATGAGAGTTAATGAAGACGGTAAGAATATTAAATTTTATTCTAAAGCTGGTAGAAATGATAATTTTGTAAGTGAACTTTTTATGTTCATGGACGGCGAAAAAGATGGGAAGCCAATTTCTATGATCTTAAGTATAACCGGAGATATAGATCTTACTCAACTTTCTAAACTCGCTACCGACCTGAAGGTTCCGGGAGCTGAAGAATTAAAAAAAGTAAATAAAAAATCTAAAATATAACTGATGTATAATTTCAAGAATCTAGGTTTATGTTTTTTCCTTATGTTATTGATGTCTTGCGATGGGCAACAGAGCCTACAGGAATATTATGTAGACAATCAAGGGAACAATGAATTTGTTGCTGTAGATGTTCCTACTAGCATGTTTGCTAACACAGAGTCCTTAACAGAAGATGAAAAAAAGACCCTAGAAACGGTAAAGAAGATCAATATTTTGGCTATACCGAAAGAAGAAAAAAATCTACCAAAAATAGAGAAGGAAAAGGCCAAAATCGCTAATATCCTGAAGGATGAAAAATATCAACTTTTAATGAAGTATGGGGGAGGGGATTCTAAAATGGAGGTGTATTTTACCGGGAGTGATGAAGCTGTAGATGAAATTATAGTGTATGGTGAAGATAAAACGAAAGGAATGGGGATCGCCAGAGTTTTAGGCGATAAGATGAATCCATCAGATATTTTGCAGTTGGTGAGGTCTCTTCAAAATGGAGATTTGGATTTGGAAGGTTTAAAAGGAATTTCTAAAATGTTTTCTAAAGATCAACTATAAAAGAATCTACGAATAAAATAAAAAAAGCCCTTGAAGAAATATCCTCAAGGGCTTTTTTATTTTCGATTTAGATATTAAATACCTGTATAGTTTTGTGGAGTAATCACTTTTAATTCATTTTTGATGTCCTGAGACACTTCTAAGGTCTCAATAAAACTAGCCATACTTTGCTTTGTTATTGCCTCATTAGTCCTGGTTAAGCCTTTAAGCGCCTCATAGGGGTTAGGATAGCCTTCTCGTCTTAAGATAGTTTGGATTGCTTCGGCTACCACAGCCCAATTGTTTTCAAGGTCTAGCTTAATCTTATCTTCATTCAACAATAATTTGTTTAAGCCTTTTAAGGTAGACTGAAAAGCGATTAAAGTGTGACCTATTGGAACTCCAATATTTCTTAATACTGTACTATCAGTTAGATCACGTTGCAATCTGCTCAACGGAAGCTTAGCTGCTAAATGCTCGAAAATGGCATTTGCTATTCCTAAATTTCCTTCACTATTTTCAAAATCAATAGGGTTTACTTTGTGTGGCATTGCTGATGATCCCACTTCTCCCTCTTTTATTCTTTGTTTGAAATAATCCATAGAAACATAAGTCCAAAAATCTCGGTCTAAATCTATAAGGATTGTGTTAATACGCTTTAAGGCATCAAATAATGCTGCCATATGGTCGTAGTGCTCAATTTGGGTAGTTGGAAAAGAATGATGTAAGCCTAAATTATCTTCAACAAAAGTAGATCCAAATTTTCTCCAATCTATGTTTCCGTAAGCTACTTTATGGGCATTATAATTCCCGGTAGCACCTCCAAATTTTGCTGCATTGGGGATCTTTTTTAATTGATCAAGTTGTTGATTTAACCTGGTTGTAAAAACTTCCATTTCCTTTCCCAGTCGGGTAGGGGAAGCGGGTTGTCCATGGGTTCTTGCAAGTAATGGAATATTTGCCCAATCTTTACTTAAGCTTTCCAGTTTTTCAATTATTTCGGTAAGAGCCGGAATGTATTCGTTGGCAACAGCTTCCTTTAAACTTAAAGGAACTGCTGTATTATTTATGTCTTGAGAGGTAAGTCCGAAATGAATAAACTCCTTATACTTGCTTAAGGAAAGGCTTTCAAATTTTTCTTTTATAAAATACTCAACAGCTTTTACATCATGATTAGTTGTCTTTTCAATTTCCTTAATTGCAGAAGCATCAAGAGATGTAAAGTTATTATAGAGCTTGCGCAACTTCGGGAAAATTGCGGTATCAACATCTTTTAGCTGAGGTAACGGCAATTCGCACAGGGAGATAAAATACTCGATCTCCACTCGAACTCTATATTTTATAAGGGCTTCTTCACTAAAGTAGGCCGATAAACTTTTTGTTTTCTGATGATATCTTCCATCGATAGGAGAAATTGCACTAAGAGGTGTCATTCTATACAGCTTTTAAAAATTAAGGCTCAAAGGTAAGCCTTTAACAATATGTAGAAAGCCTGTTCGAAAGATAATTTTAAGTAGAATTTAATCTAAAAAGAGTATTATTAATTATTGAAGTAACTAACTATTTTGAAGCAGGTCCTTTACCAATTCTGGAACACCAATAGTTGCTTGCTCATTAATTATAATGGTAGAAATCCGGGGGCGTATTGCCGGTTTGGGATCTACAAAATATATTGGAACATTTTCTTCTACATAATCTAATAATGCTGCTGCCGGGTAAACTTGCATAGAGGTGCCAACAATAATTAATATATCTGCATTTTCTACAATCTCCACAGCTTTTGGAAACAGAGGGACTGGTTCTCCAAACCAAACTACATGTGGTCGTAGTTGATGATTGAACTCACAAAAATCTCCAATTTTCACATCATTTTTCCAATCCAAGACCAAATCTTCATCGAAAGTACTTCGCACTTTTAATAATTCGCCATGTAGATGGATTACTCTAGAGCTTCCTGCACGTTCGTGGAGATCATCAATATTTTGGGTGACAATAGTAACTTTGTAGTTCTTTTCAAGTTTTACTAGGGCTTTGTGAGCCTGATTTGGTAAAACCTGCAATAATTGACTTCTGCGCTGATTGTAGAAATCTAATACCTTCACTTTATTTCTTTCCCATCCAGCTGGGGATGCTACTTTCATAATATCGTGACCTTCCCAAAGCCCATCTGCATCACGAAAAGTTTTTAGACCGCTTTCTGCACTAATTCCTGCACCGGTAAGAACAACGATATGCTGCATTAAATTTTAAAAGTTTAAATAAGTTATATCTTAAAGATAGGAAAGAAAAATAAGGCAATAAAAAAACCGATTAGAAAATGACTTCTAATCGGTTTTTGTAGTGAGAACGAGATTTGAACTCGTGACCTCTGGGTTATGAAAAATCAAAATGGAAAATTAATAACTATGTAGCTTCTATATACTAGTAGTATAAATTTTGAACCTAATATTTTTCAACTGTAATGAACAAGTTTAAAAGATAATAGATCATACTATCGATTCAAAAATAATAATAAATTGATCTCTTTGAAAATTCGAACTGAATTGGCATCAGTACTACAACATCTTACTATCAGGGAAGAATAAAGTAAAATAGTTAGAATATGATTATTCTAACTATTTTACTTTTAGGTTAAGGTTTTTTCAAAACTTTTTCGTCTGTACCCTCAATCTAATTATCTTCGTCTTCTCCATTGCCATCTTCAGCGTTTAGAAAGATGCCATCGGCATCAAATTCTAATTCTACACCATTATTAAGAGTAACCTCAAAAGAACCATCTTCTTCAATTTCAGCTTCTATAATTGTGTTATCAGGATAATTTTCACTTATATAATCTAATATTGCTTGAGGTAAATTTGCCGGATCAATATCCTCATCATGATCTCCTTGTTCGTCCTCATTTTCATCATGGGCTTGTCCTAAGAAGTTTCCATTTGTATCAAAAATAAGTTCCACGTCATTTTCCAATTCTATTTCGTAGTTACCATTATTCTCTAATTCAGCTTCTTCAATCGCTACACCCGGATAATATTGGTTAACGAAGTCTATTATATTCTCAGGCAATTCTGAAACATCTACATCTTCATCTCCAAAATCATCATTCTCATCGATATCTTCCCCGAGAAAATTACCCTGCGAATCGAAAATGAGTTCAGAATCATCACTTAAGGTGATCTCAAAATTTTGATTATCTTCAATTTCAGCTTTTATAATAGTTAGGCCAGAATAGTTATCCGTTATATAATCAAGGATATTTTGTGGTAAAGTTGATGTTTTTACATGAACATCTGCTGTAAAAGCTACTGCATTTAAATCTGTTCCGGGTGTATTTTCATCTTTAGAACATGATTGCAGTATTAGCAATAAAATTAGTAGACTAAGTGAAATTTTAAATATTTTCATAGATATTTTATTAATGGATTTCATCAGGAATTTGGCCTGATTATAGATAATAACGCCTTAAGCCGAATTTAATTGTATGAATTGTCTTGCAATAAATACATAAAATAGCACTTCTTAAGCCAAATTTTTTCATGACACCCTTCTGATAATGTTATTAGTTAATAAAACAAGAATATTAATCCCAAACATTTAGAATAAAATGTCCATTGCTCGATGAAATTCAAGAATATTTTCCATCCTTCAGGAAAGAACACTTCAATTTTATTGTGACCATCCCAAAGCCAACTAGAATCATGGTAAGTTTTAAGTCCACTTTCCGCACTAATTCGGGCGCCAGTAAGAATAACAATATGCTTCATCTAAAAAAATAAAAAACCTAAGGGGCTAGGCCATAAATAATTAAGGTATAAATTAAAAAGCGGATAGAAAAATAAGGCAATAAAAAAACCGATTAGAAAATGACTTCTAATCGGTTTTTGTAGCGAGAACGAGATTTGAACTCGTGACCTCTGGGTTATGAATCTAACGCTCTAACCAACTGAGCTACCTCGCCATAATTTGTATTCAATTGCAAACAAATAGTTTAGAAGAATAACTACTAATATTAGTCGTTTCAACCTCTAAGTTTGCGGCTGCAAATATAAAAACTATTTGTTTTGGCACAAGTATAATTTTATTAAATATTTAATTTGTTTTCTTTCAAGGTTACTAATTAATATTTATATTGCCCGAAATCTAACAATAAAACATGGAAGATAAAGTTAAGTACGAAATGGAATTTCCAATACAAGCTTCCCCTTCGTTATTATATCAATATATTTCAACACCTTCTGGCCTGAGTGAATGGTATGCAGACAATGTAAACTCTCGTGGAGAATTTTTTACTTTCATTTGGAATGAGTCTGAAGAGATAGCAAAAATGCTTAGTAAGAAAAATGGTGAGCGCGTTAAATTTAGATGGTTGGAGGATGAAGACTCCTCCTATTTCTTCGAAATTCGAATTCAAGTGGATGAAATCACTAAAGATGTATCTATAATGATCACAGATTTTGCTGAAGATGATGAGATTGAAGAAGGGAAGATGCTCTGGGAGAATATGATTTCAGAATTGAAACAGATATTAGGCTCGTCTTAATTTCTACATTATAAATAGTACCTTTGCCCCGTTTTATAAATATTACGGGGTTTTTTTATGGTAAATATTAATGGGAATTTAGTCGAGGATAAGGATGCAACAATTTCAGTTTTCAATAGAGGATTAGCATATGGCGATTCTGTATTCGAAACCTTAAGGGTTATTAATGGAAAGATCATTTTCTGGGAAGATCATTATTTTAGATTTATGTCTTCCATGCGTATTATGCGTATGGAAATTCCCTCTAGTTTTTCTCCTGAATTTCTAGAAGAGGAAATCTTAGAGCTTCTAAAGGTAGAGAAACTCATTAATTCTCCAGCCAGAATTAGATTCACTGTCTTTAGATCATTCGGTGGATATTATAGGCCAGATACTCTAGATATTGAATATATTATAACTTCTGAAAAACTTGACGATCCCTTCTATTTGTTAAAGGAGGAACCTTACGAGGTGGAATTATTTAAAGATCACTATGTAACAAGCGGGTTACTTTCTACTATTAAATCGAACAACAGAGCCGTTAATGTACTTGGAAGTATTTTCGCAAAAGAAAATGACTATAATAACTGTCTTTTGATTAATGAAAACAAGCAGGTAGTAGAGGCTTTAAATGGTAATATTTTCTTAGTTAATGGAAATAAGATCAAAACGCCACCTTTAAAAGATGGTGCTTTAAACGGAATTTCGAGAAAACAAATACTATCTATCGTGGGAGTTTTGGAGGAGTTGGAAATAGAAGAAACCAGTATCTCACCTTTTGAACTTCAAAAAGCAGACGAATTGTTTATATCTAATGTGATTGTGGGAATTCAATCGATTTCCAAATACCGTAAAAAAGAATATGGTAATGAGATTGCAAAACAGTTACTTACTAAGTTGAATGTGAAAGCTAGACTAGGTTAATTATAACTAGGATTTTCAGGAGAATTGGACCAAAGTAAATAATTTCCACCCAGTTCAATCATTTTGTCTTTCCAGAACGATCTATAAGGTCTTTCTATAATATCTTTTGCGTCTTGATGTGCAGTAATTATCCAGGAATTAGAATTTAATTCCTCATTAAGTTGTTCTGCATCCCATCCAGAATACCCAAGAAAGAAACGGATCTCTTTATCTGTGATCTGGTCATTAAGAATAAGCTCTTTCACAACCTCAAAATTTCCACCCCAATATATACCATTAGCTATTTCTATACTTTCAGGAATTAGCTCTGGAATTTTATGAATAAAATATAGGTTGTCTTGTTCTACAGGTCCACCGTTATAAATTTTAAAACTTTTATTAAGATCTGGGATAAGATCTTTTAAGGTGAAGTCAAGAATTTTATTCAATATAAAGCCAATAGATCCAGATTCGGAATGTTCTGCCAGCAGGACCACAGATCGGTTAAAAGAAGTGTCTCCAATAATAGTTGGCTCTGCAACCAATAAAACACCTTTTGATGGTTTTAAGGCAATCATATCTTCCTACTTTTTATTAAAGCTAAAGATTAATTTAACAATTTCAAATGATTTGTTAATTAATTTCATAAAAAAACTCTCCCGAGGGAGAGTTTTATCATTTTTACAGAAAAATACTACAACTAGTTTACAGCTTTTTGTAAATCTGCACCTGCTTTAAATTTAACTACATTTTTAGCAGCAATCTTAATTGTATTTCCAGTTTGTGGGTTTCTACCTTCACGAGCAGCTCTTTTAGATACTGACCAAGAACCAAATCCTACTAAAGAAACACGGTCTCCTTTTTTAAGAGATCCTTCAACATTTCCTAAAAATGACTCTAATGCTTTTTTAGCTGCTGCTTTAGAAATTCCAGCATGTTCAGCCATTGAATCGATTAAATCTGTTTTGTTCATAATTTCAATTTTAAATTAATTGTTGGTTAAACGTTTTTGTTAAATTGCTTTACAAATTTATGTGGATTTCTCAGCCACGCAAGTAATATCAAGGGAAATACGGGTTTTTGTTAATAACTTAGGTTTATTGTTAATAAATATACTACTTTTTTTTAAAAATCCGTCATTTCAGTGTACGTAAGGCTTCACAGAACTTTAGCTTCGGTTTCAAATTGGTACCCGTTTAAGAGTTCCTTCGTTTTCATTTTTCGTTTCCCCGGTAATTGAATTTCATTAATTATAATATAGCCATCTCTTACAGCAACCTTCAATTTGTTATCCTCTTGAATAATCGCGCCTAATTCTTTAGTGTGAGATTCCAATAAGATCTCTGTATCATAAAGTTTAGTATTTAATTCTAATTCCCCATTCTTTATAACAGTCCATGCAGAAGGATAGGGATTTAAACCTCTTATTAAATTATAAATTCGAGAAGCACTTAAAGACCAATCTATACGGGTATTTTCCTTTGTTAATTTTGGGGCGTCTTTAAGATCTCCAGTCTCCGTTTGCAAAGTAGTAACAATTTTATCCTCTCTTATAAGTTCTAGTGTATCCACGACCAATTCTCCACCCATGGTCATTAATCTATCATGAAGACTTCCCACATTCTCATTTGGTTCGATAGAAGTTTCCTTTTGGAGGATCATAGCGCCAGTATCTATTTTTTCATCGATAAAAAAAGTGGATGCGCCTGTGACGGTTTCTCCATTAATTATAGCCCAGTTAATTGGGGCAGCACCTCTATACTGAGGTAATAAAGAAGCATGTAAATTAAAGGTTCCAAATTCCGGCAATTGCCAAACTACTTTGGGGAGCATTCTAAAAGCAACTACCACTTGTAGGTTTGGTTTTAAATTTTCTAATTCCTTTAGGAACTCAGGAGATTTTAAATTGGTGGGTTGTAATACAGTTAAATCTTTTGAAACCGCAAATTCCTTGACAGCACTTTGTTGTAATTTTCTACCTCTCCCGGCAGGTCTATCTGGTGCTGTAATAACGCCTACAACATTAAAATTGGCTTCTATTATATATTTTAGGGTGGTCACAGCAAATTCTGGAGTACCCATAAATACTATTCTTAAATCTCTCATTAATTTTTTAATTTATACATATTAGTTGGGGTTATAGAAATCAATTCTTTATCCAGCATTAAGTCTATTACTTTCAAAATAGCTTTTTCCTGGTAGGGAAGTCTATCAATTATCGTTCTCGAATTTTCCTCCTTCTGCTTTAGCAATGCTACGATATCATCAAAAATACTTCTAATCAATTCCTTCTTTAGATATTTGTCTTTGGGCATACAAACAGAACAAATGCCACATTTTTCAGCATTTTTATCTCCAAAATAATTCAGTAATTGCTGACTTCTACATTTTTTGTCATTCTCTACATACCTTAATAAGGCTTCTATCTTTTCAGTTTTATTAATAGATTGATTTTTAATGTAATCTGAAAAGGGATAAATACTATTTTCATCTTCTCGAGGTACCAAGAATGTAATGGACGCATCATTTTGCTGATGTACAAAATCCACGATTTTATCTTTTTCTAAATTTCTTATAATAGACAATGCTTCCTTTTCTATTGTACCTGCTTTTTTGCAAATTGAAACGAGATTAATTTGAATTTTATTATCGAAAATCCCCCCATAGGTTCTTAGGATAGCCTTTACCACAGGATCAAACCTTGGGTTCTCTTCCAAATAATAAAACAATTGCTTGTTGGAAATTACAAATTGAAGACTCGTAGCTTTTTGAAATTGTTGAGATAATTTCAGGATACTTATTCTATCGAGTAATTGAAGGGTGTTATATGTTTTAGTATTGTTTAACTGATATTGATGGCAAAAATCGGCGAAGTTAAAGTCGTGTGTGGTGTCTAAGCCTTCCCCAAACGCTATTTGAAAATAGGAAGAAAGTCTTTTATAAACCAATATAGCAAAAGAAAGATCTGGAAGGGAACTAACAAACTGATTCTTGAGAACAGGAATATCACTCTTGTTGGTAATAATAGTAGCAACAGATGAATTGCCATCTCTCCCTGCTCTCCCAGCTTCTTGAAAATAGCTCTCTAAGCTTTCTGGTAAATTTAAATGAATAACATGCCTCACATTTGGTTTGTCTATCCCCATCCCAAAGGCATTGGTAGCAACCATGATCTTTGTTTTCTCTTTTAACCAAGAGTTTAATTGCTTAGACTTTTCTTTTGAAGAGAGTCCTCCATGGAACGCGGCGGCAGAATATCCATGTTTAGTTAGATGATTGCTAATTTCTAAAGTAGCATTTCTGCTTCTTACATATACAATTGCACTTTCATTTTTATCTTCCAATAATTGCCTAAGCCTATATTCTTTGTCTTCAGCAATTAAAACATTAAACCGAATATTTTTTCGTTCTAGGGAGTTCTTAAAAACTACAGGACTTTTTAATTTTAATTGTTCCCCTATATCAAGCACTACTTTTTTAGTGGCTGTAGCGGTAACGGCCATTATTGGAGTTTCCGGATGTAGATCCCTGAGGACTGAAATGTTTAAATAAGCAGGCCTAAAATCATGACCCCATTGCGAAATACAATGAGCTTCATCTATTGCAATTAAATTAACAGGCATTAATTTTATTCGTTCCCGCACAAGATCTTGTTGTAAACGCTCGGGTGATAAATATAAAAACTTGTAGTTACCATAGATACAATTATCCAGAAGGGTATCTAACTCTGAAAAAGAAATTCCTCCAGTGATAGCCATTGCTTTGATTCCTTTCTCTTGCAAAGCCGTAACCTGATCTTCGATTAAAGCGACGAGTGGAGATATAATAATACAAATCCCTTCTTTTTGCAATGCGGGAATCTGGAAACATAAAGATTTTCCACCACCAGTTGGTAAAAGAGCGATGATGTCTTGATTTTTTTCCGCAGCAATAATGATATCCTCTTGTAAAGATTTAAAAGAAGAATATCCCCAATATTTATATAATATGTCTTTGGCTTGCTGCAATATTATTCATCAAGTGAATTTAAAATAAAACTACTTCTATTAGCAATAGTCCCTGTAGGCACTATTATAGGGTTGTAGCCATAGGTAATATAAGAATTTTTTAAGTGTTCGTGGATAACCAAGGCTTGCTCAAAAGATTCGTAACGCTCATTATCACTAGTGTAAATTTCTTTCCATGGTGGTAATAAGAATATCTTGTCGTATTCGTAATTTTGGCAAGCTAATGTAAACTGTGATGGATACGTAGTTCCAAAATAATCCATATAGGCAACAACATCTGGAATTCCTCTATCTAAAAATATTTGATCTTTAGTAAGTTGTACCGCCTCAATATGCTGATTAATTCTTGCTTCTAATAATTTCTCACTGAATAAAAGTGGTCTTTCTAAGAATAACTGATCTATACCTTGTTGTTGAGCTTCTATGGTTATTTGCCTGGACACCTCATGTAGGCAATAGTGCCCTTGAGATTCAAGATGTTTTATTATAGAAGATTTTCCTGTACCGGGGCCTCCGGTAATAACTATTTTTTTATTTTGCACGTTGCAAATTTCGGTATTTGTAATCGATAAAAAAAATGAATGATTACTCGTATATTTGCAGAAGAAGGAATGAAATAAATTATGGAGTCAGAGAAAAACTCAGAAGAATTTTACAATAAGTTAAAAGCCCAATTAGAAGAAACAAGTTCTTGGCCATCAGAGTATTTATATAAATTTATAGTGCTTACCAATAAGGCTAAAATAGTTCAGATACATGCTATTTTCGATAATTTGGGGGCGGTTATTACTACTAAGAAATCCAAAAACGGGAAATATACCAGCGTTTCGGTAAATGTTAGAATGAGCAATCCCGATGCAGTTATTTCTAAATATAAGCAAGTAGGGAAAGAAGTTGAAGGAGTAATATCCCTTTAAGCGCTAAAACTATTCAATTTATGCTATATTATTGTTTTACA
This sequence comes from Gillisia sp., assembly GCA_024635675.1. GTDB lineage: Bacteria > Bacteroidota > Bacteroidia > Flavobacteriales > Flavobacteriaceae > Gillisia. The sequence continues at coordinate 7,649 of JAGXIJ010000042.1, read as the reverse complement.
GTATAGCGAGGTTTAATAATATTTAGTATTTTGCAATCGGTATAATTTCTACCGAATTAATTATCACCAATAAATTTCAATTTTGACGTACGAATTAGAATATAACTCTGAAAGGAGTAAGTTGATCATTCCAGAATATGGTCGACATTTACAAAAAATGGTTGAACATTGTGTAGCCATTGAAGATGAAAAGGAACGCAATAAAGTAGCAAAATCTATTATTGCGATAATGGGAAACATGAATCCTCATTTAAGGGATGTTCCAGACTTTCAGCATAAATTATGGGATCAATTATTTATAATAAGTGATTTTAAATTGGATGTGGACTCTCCATTTCCAAAACCTTCCAGAGAGCTATTAGAGGAACATCCAGAACCTATGGATTATCCTCAGAATTTTCCAAAGTATCGTTTTTACGGAAACAATATCAAACGAATGATAGATGAGGCAGTTAAATGGGAAGATGGTGAGCTTAAAGATGCTTTAGAATACGCTATTGCCAATCATATGAAAAAATCATATTTAAATTGGAATAGAGAAACGGTAGATGACGATATTATTTATAATCATCTAAAGGAGCTAAGTGATGGAAAGATCAACTTAAAGAATAGCGAAGAAGATCTTAGTGAAGCGGCAAGCTTGCTTAGAGGTAACAAAAAATATAGCAATACTCCTAAAAAGCCTACAACAAATAGAAATCCACGCGGACGTAAACGCTACTAATAAACCAAACTTTTATGGGTACTTTTCAAATTGAGGGTGGTCATTCCTTAAGTGGAAGCATACAACCTCAAGGCGCCAAAAATGAAGCGCTTCAAATTCTCTGTGCAGTTTTATTAACTCCGGAAAAGGTAGTAATAAACAACATTCCCGATATTATAGATGTTAATAAACTTATTAAGCTTCTAGAAAATTTAGGTGTAAAAATCAAGAAACTTGGAAAAGGAAGTTATAGTTTTCAAAGTGACGCTATAAACCTGGAATATTTAGAAAGCAGTGCTTTTAAGCAGGAGGGAAGCGGACTACGAGGTTCTATAATGATCGTTGGTCCTTTATTAGGAAGATTTGGGAAAGGATATATTCCAAGACCAGGTGGAGATAAGATAGGTAGGAGAAGGTTAGACACCCATTTTGAAGGGTTTATGAAGCTTGGAGCAAAATTTAGATATAATACGGAAGAACGATTTTATGGTGTGGAAGCACCAGATGGATTAACCGGGAGTTATATGTTGTTGGAAGAAGCTTCAGTAACAGGAACTGCTAATATTCTAATGGCTGCAGTTTGGGCTAAAGGAAAAACGACCATTTACAATGCAGCTTGCGAACCATATCTTCAGCAATTATGTAAAATGTTGAATTCTATGGGAGCTAAAATTGAAGGAGTTGGCTCTAATTTGTTAACCATTGAAGGTGTAGAAAGTTTTACAGGTTGCGAACATACTATCTTGCCCGATATGATAGAGATAGGATCGTGGATTGGTTTGGCTGCCATGACCAAAAGCGAGATCACTATAAAAAATGTGAGTTGGGATAATTTGGGGTTAATACCAACAACTTTTGGAAAGTTAGGGATTACAATTGAAAGAAAAGGAGATGATATTTTTGTGCCTGCTCATAAAGATGGTTACGAGATCCAGAATTTTATAGATGGTTCTATAATGAATATTAGCGATGCACCATGGCCTGGATTTACTCCAGATTTACTGAGTATTCTTTTAGTAGTTGCTACTCAGGCCAGAGGAAGTGTGCTAATTCATCAAAAAATGTTTGAAAGTAGATTGTTCTTTGTAGATAAATTAATAGATATGGGAGCAAAAATAATCCTTTGCGATCCTCATAGAGCTACTGTTATTGGGCATGATTTTAAATCCAGTTTACGAGCTACCACCATGACTTCTCCAGATATTAGAGCGGGTGTATCCTTATTAATCGCAGCCATGTCTGCTAATGGTACATCTACAATTCATAATATTGAACAGATAGACAGAGGTTACGAAAATATAGATGAAAGGCTACGAGCTATTGGAGCTAAGATCACCCGATTAGATTAGGGACAAGTCGTTCTGAATTAACATAAAAAAGCCGGATAAATATTTATCCGGCTTTTTTATGTTTTAAAGAATTATTTATTAAGTCTTGTCCTGAAGGGAATGTTCCTTATAGCCAAACAGTTTTTGATCTTTAATCATACTGGCTGTACGTTCCGGCAACATGTTTTCCCATCCTGTCTTACCTTCACTAATCATTTGTAAGATCTCTCTGGAGAACACATCCAAAATATCTGGATTATATCCTTCTATGTCCACCACTTTTCCGTTGTATTTAAAGAATTTATATAATTCTTTCATACGAGGGTGTACTTTTAAATTCTCACTGGTAATTATTTCTCCTGTTTCTTGATCTTTAAGAGGATAGAGATATACTTTAAGATCTTTAAAGAAGAGCTTTCCAAAAGCCTCTAATATCCCACCACTTAAGTGTCGGTAGTATTTTTCGTCAAATATATCAATGAGGTTATTTACCCCCATTGCTAATCCCATTCTTTCTTTTGTATAACGAGAGAAGTATTCTACTACTTTATAGTATTCTTGGAAATTGGAGATCATTACAGTCTGTCCCAAGGAACAGAGTAACTCGGCACGATCCATAAAATCACGTTCATCTATCTCTCCTTCTGCTCGTAAATTAGAAAGGGTGATTTCAAAAATCACCTCGGTATTTTCTTCTTCAACCTTATTCTCCTGTATAAAAAGTTCTAAAGATCTTTTATACATATCCATATTTACATTGGTAACAGGTCTAAAACTTCCTCTTAATGCAAGAATATTCTTTTTATATAGGATTCTGGCAGGAAGAATGTTATTTCCATCTGGAGCAAACATCACGGCATCGGTCATGCCATTTTTTACCAGTTGAAGACTCATTAATCTATTATCAACTTTTTCGAATCTTGGTCCAGAAAAGTTGATAGTATCTATTTCTATTTGATCTTTATCTATATGATCGTAAAGATATCTAAGTAATTTTTTAGGGTTATCATACTTGTAATATGCCCCATAAATAAGATTTACCCCTAATATTCCTAATGTGTTTTGTTGAAGTCTAGCATCATTTTCATGAAACCGGATGTGCAAACTTATCTCATTATAAGCTTCGTTAGGATCTACCTGATATCGAATTCCTATCCAACCGTGCCCCTTATATTTCTTCGCGAAATCTATAGTTGCAACGGTATTTGCATAACTAAAGAAGAGTTTATTCGGGTGTTTCTCTCTGGAGATTCGATCTTCAATTAAGTCGATCTCATAGGAAAGCATTTTTTTTAACCGCGCTTCCGTTACATATCTTTTATCGTCTTCTACGCCGTAAATGGCATCACTAAAGTCTTTGTCATATGCACTCATCGCCTTGGCAATAGTACCAGAAGCTCCACCAGCTCTAAAGAAATTCCTTACAGTTTCTTGTCCTGCACCTATTTCGGCAAATGTGCCATAAATATTTTCATTTAGATTAATTCGTAAAGCTTTACTTTTAATAGAAGGAACGTTTTCAAACTCACGGTCCCCCATAATGGTAATGGGCATAATTTTATCTTTTTAAGAAAAGGGTTGCTGGAAACAAAGGTAGTAAAACAGAAGCCTGTAGAAAAAATTTTATACTTACTTTTGTCTTAAATATAAAAGGCTTGCAAGTAACATTTTTAGGTACAGGAACTTCACAGGGAATCCCAGTTATTGGCAGTAAACATCCTGTTTGTTTAAGTGAAAATACAAAAGATAAGCGGTTAAGAGTTTCGGTTCTCATAGAATGGGAAGGGAGAAATATTCTAATAGATTGTGGTCCAGATTTTAGATCTCAAATGTTAACAAATAAGGTTGAAAAATTAGATGCTATCCTCTTTACCCATGAGCATAATGATCATACAGCCGGATTAGATGATATTAGGCCCTTCTTCTTTAGACAGGGAGATATTCCAATATATGCACATAAAAGAGTAGTTGAATCGCTTCAAAAACGGTTTGAGTATATTATGAGCAAGGATAATAAATATCCCGGAGCACCTAGTGTTGCAGTGAATGTAATAGAAAACAAACCTTTCCTTTTTAAAAAACTACCCATTATTCCTGTTAATGCTATGCATAATAGATTACAGGTCTTTGGATTTAGATTAAATGATTTTGCTTATCTAACCGATGTAAAAACCATTGAACCCGAGGAGACAGAAAAATTGAAAGGAGTTACGGTATTGGTTATTAATGCGCTAAGACAAGAACCACATCATTCTCATTTCAATTTGGAAGACGCATTAGCTTTTATTGCTGAATTAAACCCAGAACAGGCTTATATAACCCATATTAGCCATTTATTAGGATTTCATGAGGAGATCCAACCCACCCTGCCAAAAAATGTATTTTTGGCTTACGATAATTTAAAAATCACCATTTAATGCGGAATAAAATTATATCCTATTCATTAATATTCATGTTCTTGTTCACAATCTTCATTTATGTGAACGATAAAAAAATCCTTGATGCTAAGGAAGATAAAATAGAAAACTTAAAGGATCGTTTAGCCGAAGTGGAGAATGAGAAAGATAAGTTGATAAGTGAGAATTTGAATTTAAATTATTTCTCTTTGGCAGAAAATGAAGAGGCAATTTCATATTTCGAGCGATCGGGAATAGACTCTAAAGAATTAGCACTAGCTATAGAGGATGAAATAATTGGTAGAAATAGAGCTGCTGAAGATAACGATCTGGTTCCTTTTGAAGGAATGGAAGGAGTTATGCGCATTAACAAAGTAAAGATCCTAAATCATAAATGGATTATTGCCGATTTTACTGACGGGACCTATTGGGGCGAGTTATTAATCTCTTACCAGTTAGATGATAATAAGAATTTAAGCCTTATTACTGAAAAATCGTTTTTATACCCACAGGATTAAAGACGAGCTACCAACCACTTTTTAAGTTCCATAAAATTTTGAGGATGCACTCCGTGTCCAACCGGGAATTCTGAATAGGTATGTTCAATTCCTACTTCTTTTAGTAAATCCGGAGCTTTTCTAGCCCAAGAAACCGGGATTACCTGATCCTGACTTCCATGAGATGCATAAATAGAAAGATTAGAAAAATCATTTTTATTAAAATCAGGAGTTATAATTTCAGTATTAATATATCCGCTTAAAGCGATAACATTTTTAATCTTAGAAGGCTCACTCAGGGCTACAGCATAACTTAAAATAGTTCCCTGACTAAATCCTAATAAAGTAATATTTTCTCTATCTATAGGATAATTGTCGATCACCTCATCTATAAAATTAGAGATTGCAATTCTGGATTCTTTGGCTTGTTCATTATCACTAAACTTCCCTTGAACCGAATCGAAATTTATGGCATACCATGCATGCCCTTGCGGATTTAAAGTATAAGGAGCTCTCGCAGAAATAATTAATAACTCCTCGGGTAATTCGCTCGCAAAAGAAAAGAGATCATTTTCATCACTACCATATCCATGTAGCATTATTAAAGTTGGCGCATTACCGGTAGTAATAGAAGATGGTCTAACAAGGTGAGTTAGGGAAAGTGGTATTGTTGTCATTCTTTAATTTATGGTGCTAAACCAGTTTTGAAATTTATTTCCTAAAAAAGGAACTTCTTTTTGTTCTCCTTGTATTGCAGTCATTAAACCATATCCCCAAAGTATAATTATAAAGATCCAAAAAGCATAGGTTATCATCAAGCTGTCAAAAATGTTTACAAAGGCTCCTAACAAAAAGTAGGTGATATGAATTCCCAAAGCTTGTCTAATATGAAAACTTGCAAAACTGTTTTTAGTATCGTTGTTCATAAAATAAGCTATGATGGTTCCTATTATAGTAAGATAAGCTACAATTGCTGCTGTTTTTCCTTTTTCGGAGATAGTATCCATGATTTTTTAATTTTTATTGATGAATTACAAAACTATGGAATTAACCAGTAATAGGTAGGTTGAATTTGTCTCCATTTATAATTCCGTATACCTGGCCTTTGATCTTTAAGTTCAGGAACATACTATTTTTAGAATTGGAATGTATATTTTCTTTATTGAATGAACTTTCCCCCATAGGATTAAACAAACTTAGATTAGCCGGGCTCCCTTCTTCAATTTTTGGTTCCGGGATCTTAAAACGGGCTCTTCCTGAGGTTAAAATTTTAATAATTTCCTCCAAATCGAATATGGTAGAGAGCGCTCCAAATGCAGATTCTAAACCAATTGTTCCGTTAAGAGCATGTTCGAATTCTACTTTTTTGTGCTCGATATCTATTGGAGTATGGTCTGACGTTACCATATCTACAGTGCCGTCTAATACTCCTTTAAGGAGGGCTTTTATATCTTTTTTGGTACGTAAGGGAGGTAATACTTTAAAGTGGGTATCAAATTCAACTAATTCATCATCTGTGTAGATCAAATTATGAATCGCCACACTACAACTTACATTTAAGCCTTTTCTCTTAGCTTCCTTGATCAGTTTCACCGATTTTTCTGTAGAAATAGTTGGTATATGTAACTTTCCACCTGTATATTCTAAAATATAGAGATCCCTAATTATTTGTAATTCTCCGGCTAAAGAGGGGATCCCATTTAACCCGAGAGAGGTACTGTTAATATGTTCGTTTACCAATCCATATTCTGCAATTTGATTGTCTTGAGGGAAGGATTGTACAAGTCCGTCAAAATTCTGCGCATATAATAAAGAAAGTTTTAAAAGATTTGGATGCGTTATTGCCTTTTTATAATCTCCAAAAGAGATCGCTCCGGCTTGATGCATATCGAATAACTCTGCTAAATCAACTCCCTCAGATCTATTAGTTAATGCACCAATAGTAAATAATTGAACAGCGTTATTTTCTGCTTTAGATCTCACAGAAGTTATAGCCCCGTTATTATCTAATACCGGATTCGTTCCCGGATTAAGTGCAATTTGAGTAAATCCGCTTTTTCCTGCTACTTTTAGACCGTTTTTAATGGTTTCACGTTCTTCATAACCCGGTTCCCCAAAACTAACGCTACTATCAAACCATCCTTTAGAAACATGAAGGTTTTTAAGATCGATCACTTCATCTACATCCTTATTTTTTATAGAAGCTCCTATGCTTTTAATAATTCCTCCTTCAATTAAAATATCTACTTTTTTGTGATGGTATTTAGATCCCGGATCTATTATTTTGGCTGCTTTAAGGAGTAGCTTCATTTAAAATATTTTAAAAGTAAAGTTTCTATTATTAAAAATAACAGTGCAAAAGTAACAAACCATTTCCAAAAAGTATTCTTTTCAGCTACATAGCCTTCAGAAATAAAGAATTCATTTAAATTCTCGATTTGCCTAACATTTTCAATATCGTCCAGGTTCGAATAAATCATACAACTTTCCTCTCTATCTACATTATAACTAAGACCCATTTGCTGAACATCTCTTAGCACTACGGAATAATTATCTGGGGTTTGAGGTAATTCGCTGGTAGTAATTTCTATTTTCCCATCAGAACTTTTTTGTTGAGGGATAAAGGATATTTTTTCTGAACTAAGTTTAACGATCTCATCATTACTAATTGAAATAGGAGCTGTGATCTTATTTTCTACCCCTAGATTAAAATAAAGGAGAGGAG
>JAGXIJ010000041.1 GCA_024635675.1 Gillisia sp. | reverse complement strand
GTGTCATTCCAGGCTGGGTAATTCCCAATTCTGGTGCCATTACATGTACTATCCCATTATAAGGATGCCCTAACCCGTAAAGTGTAATGTTATTATCTTCACAGTTCTTAGTAAGCTGTTTCAGTTGATTTCTTGACAGAAGATCCTTTATTGGTAAATGCTGATTTTCTGTTGGGGTATTGTGATCGGCTGTAGCAACGATTTGCTTAGGCCTTAAAATAGAGATACCCCTTTCTTTTAATTCGTTAAATGCCTGAGGACTGGTTACCTCATGGATAAGATGTTTATCTATATATAAAATATCCGGACCAGCGGGTATAGATTCTACCACGTGCGCATCCCAGATTTTATCAAAAAGTGTTTTATTCATTAGGCAATAGCTCTGTTTCTTTTTCTGGATAAATCCATAATGATATGAATGTCATTATCGACAACTTCTTTTGTATGGTCGGCAAAGTTTAAAAACTCAATGTATACGGTATCTAAGTCAAGTTTGGTTAATTCATAGCCCATTTTCTTCGCTCTATACGCCAATGCAGCTCTTCCGCTTCTTGCAGTAAGTATGATAGCCGATTCTGTTACACCAACATCTGATGGATCTATAATTTCATAGGTTTCTTTATTCTTTATCATCCCGTCTTGATGAATTCCTGAACTATGCGCAAATGCATTTGCTCCAACAATTGCTTTGTTTGGTTGTACATACATTCCCATTTCCTGAGAAACCATTTTACTGGTACCATATAATAATTTTGAATTAATATTGGTAGTAAGATTTAAGCTAGGATGTTGTTTTAAGATCATAACTACTTCCTCTAGGGCTGTATTTCCTGCACGTTCTCCAATCCCGTTGATGGTACATTCAATTTGTCTCGCTCCGTTAACTACACCTGCAATAGCATTTGCAGTAGCCATCCCCAAATCGTTATGGCAGTGGCAGGAAAGTCTTACCTTATGAATACCTGCTACATTTTCTTTTAAATATTTAATTTTTTGACCATATTCTTCAGGAAGACAGTATCCTGTAGTATCAGGAATATTCAAAACTGTAGCTCCGGCTTTAATTGCGGCGGTACAAACTTTTGCAAGAAATTCGTTATCTGTTCTTCCGGCATCTTCAGCATAGAATTCAACATCCTCTACAAAGGTTTTGGAATAGGAAACGGCCATAATGGCTCTTTCAATAATCTCCTCTCGTGTAGAATTGAACTTGTATTTTATATGAGAATCTGAAGTCCCGATCCCAGTATGAATTCTTGGGTATTTAGCATATTTTAATGCTTCAGCCGCAACTTCTATATCATTTTTTACAGCACGGGTAAGTCCACAAACTGCTGCATTTTTAATTAATTTTGATATCTCGGTAACCGATTTAAAATCCCCCGGACTGGAAACAGGAAAACCTGCTTCAATAACATCTACCCCAAGTTCATCCAGTCTTGCCGCAATCTTTAATTTTTGTGCTGTATTTAATTTGCAACCAGGGACTTGTTCCCCATCTCGTAATGTTGTGTCAAAAATTTCTACCTTTTCTGTGCTCATAACAGATTTATTTTACTTTATCTTTAACTAAAGTAGCAGATTCATCTTCGCATTATACATTAAAACACCGAGTGATTACGACAATTGGTTTAAAATAATGAAGTTAATATATCTGATAATCAATAAGTTGCAAACATAATCGTTACAATGGCCAACGACTTAACCGACAATCTTTTTACCCTTATTAAGTCCCTTTCCTCCTCTGAAAAAAGACAATTTTCTTTGTATGTGGGTAGAATAGGAGTGAATACAGATAGTAAATTCCTTAATTTATTTAAGGTTATGGCAAAGCAATCTCAATATAAAGAGAAGCTAATCCTTGAAACTACCAACATTAGTAAACAGCAATTATCTAATGTTAAAGCACATCTTTATAAACAAATCCTTGTAAGTCTTCGGTTGAATCCTGCTCATCAGAGTATTCCTGTGCAAATTAGAGAGCAACTGGATTTTGCACTTATTTTATATAGAAAAGGCTTGTATAATCAGAGTTTGAAATTGCTTGATAAAGTAAAGTCGATCGCTTTATATAACGAGGAAAAAAATGTAGCATACGAAATTTTGGAATGGGAAAAAATAATAGAGTCCCAATATATTACCCGTAGTATTCAAAACCGAGCTGAGAGTTTAATAAAGCAAACTGAGCAACTTAGCAGGTTAAATGTTTTGGCAAGTAGGTTATCCAATCTGTCCCTGCAATTATATGGTATTTTATTGAAAACGGGCTATGCGCGTACGGAAGAGGAAACCACGGCAATAAGAGAGAATTTTCAAAAAAACATGCCTCAATATAGCTTCAATGAAATGGGATTTCGGGAAAAACTCTTGCTTTACAAAGCATTTTTGTGGTATAGTTTTTTAACTCAGAAGTTTTTATCCAGCTACCGGTACTCCTTAAAATGGATAAACTTATTTAATGAAAACCCACATATGGTATCCTTACATCCGGTTTCCTATTTGAAAGGGAATCATTATTTATTAGAATCATTATTTTTTCTTAATCATGTGGAAATATTTGAGAAAGTTCTTCTAGACTTAGAGGCTACAATTAAAGATCCAAAGATTCCGGATGATGATAATATTGCTGCACTTTCCTTTTTATATATCTATTCAAATAAATTGAATCTGAGGTTTATGACAGGTGATTTTGGTGGAGGGGGTCTATTGGTAGATAAAATTCAGAAAAAAATAAACAAATATGAGGATAGATTGGATGGCCATCATATCATGGTGTTTTATTATAAAATAGCAAGCTTGTATTTTGGGAATGGGGAAAATAAAAAATGTATTGAATTTTTGAAGAAAATAATAAATAACACGTCTCTCGAAATGCGGGAAGATTTAATGTGTTTTTCAAGAATCCTAAACCTCGTAGCTCATTATGAAGCTGGATTGGACTATCATTTGGAAAGATTAATACGTTCTACGTATAAATTTTTAATTCGAATGAATGATATGCATGAAGTGCAGAAAGAAATGATCAAATTTTTAAGGAAACTACCAGATGTCTCTCCATTGAATATTAAAGAGGAATTTAAGAAACTACATACTACTTTAAAACAATATGAAAACCATCCTTATGAAAGGAGGGCCTTTTTATATTTAGACATTCTGTCGTGGCTGGAAAGTAAAATAGAAAATAGACCAGTAGCTAATATTATAAAAGAAAAAATCTCGTTACGTCCTCGTAATATTGAAAGAATTTGAACGCTTGAGTACGTTTGTTCTATAAAAAGAAGAATATTAAAACTTCTTCATAATCATACTTATCAAACTTAATTTATCACCGTAAGGTGCATATCTAAGGGGGACGTCTAACCATGTTCCCCTTTTTGTTATACTTTTTTTATGAGAAAATGTATCGAAAGAATGTTTGCCATGATAGGCTCCATTTCCACTACTTCCAACACCTCCAAATGGCAATTTTTTATTAACTATCTGAATTACTACATCATTAATAGCACCTCCACCAAAACTGTAAGTCTTTAATATTTTTTCTGAAAATTTCTCATCTTCTGAAAACACATAGAGGGCAAGAGGTTTGGAGTAATTAGCAATAATATTTGCCATATTTTCTTCGGAAGAAAAACTTAGAACCGGAAGAATAGGCCCAAAAATTTCATCTGCCATCACCTTGCTGGTTAGCGTAGGTTCATCTATTAAAGTTGGAGCAATATATAATTGTTCCTTATCGAGATCCCCACCAATTGGACACTTTTCGCCCTCCAGCATAGCTGCTAATCGGTCAAAGTTCTTTTCGTTGATTATTCGTGCATAATCCGTAGAATCCTTTGGGTTAGTTCCGTACGCTGCTATGATCTCTTTTTGAACTGCCTCGAGAAATACCTTTTTAATAGAAGAATCAATAAGAATATAATCTGGTGCAATACAGGTTTGGCCTCCATTTAAAAATTTCCCCCAAACAATTCGCTTAGCGGCAAGTTGCACTTTCGCAGATCTATGGATAATACACGGGTTTTTTCCACCTAATTCTAAGGTGGAAGGAGTTAGGTGAGGCGCAATTGCTTTTGCTACTATTTTTCCAACAGGAACACTTCCTGTAAAGAATACATAATCCCATTTTTCTTCTAATAAGGCTTCAGAAACTGGGACTCCTCCTTGTACTACAGCGAGCATTTCTTTAGGAAATACTTTTTCTAAAATATCTGCTAATATTTGAGAGGTGTTTGGTGCAAGTTCACTCGGCTTTAAAACCACTGTATTTCCTGAAGCAATGGCCCCCATTATTGGGGAAATCGCTAACTGGAAAGGGTAATTCCATGGAGCAATAATTAAACAGGCTCCGTAAGGTTCAGAATAAATATAATCTGAAGAAGGGAAATTTATTAAAGAGCTGGAAACCTTTTTAGGTTTTGACCAGTTTTTCAACTTCTTAATAACATAATCAAGCTCACTAATAATAAAAGCAGTCTCGCTTAGAACACTTTCAAATTTAGGTTTTTTGAAATCTTTATAAAGCGCATCGCATATTTCAGTTTCGTAGTGTTCAATAACCGATCTAAGCAATTTTAATTTTTCAAGTCTTAAAGCTATTTCTTTGGTCTTCCCTTCATTAAAGAAAGATCTTTGGGAAGCTAATAAATCACTGATTTCGTTATTCATAATATATTTAATAGGGAAAATACCTGAAAAGAACAATTAGGTAGGTAATATAGGTAATCCCATCAGATTTTCACATTCTTTATCTCTGATTAATCCTCCACGAATAAAGAAAGTCCTATTAAAAAGTTGCATTTTGCATCATATTTTAAAATTTGACTAAAAACTTACAATTTTCCAAGATTCTGGAACTTAACCTTGCAGTGCTTTTTATTAGTACCTCGGGAGTATTAGGGAGGTATATTACCTTAAATCCTTTTGTCACCATCTTTTATAGAACCTTAATCGCAGCTATTTTATTTTATGCTTTTTGCAGGCTTAGAAAAATGGATCTTAGAATTTCCAATAAAAGAGATGGTTTAAAAATCGTGTTAAGTGGATTATTGATGGCAGGTCATTGGGTGGCTTACTTTTTTGCACTTAAATATTCTAATGTTGCAATTGGGATCCTTTCGCTTTTCACATATCCGGTAATTACTGCTTTTTTAGAACCTTTACTTTTAAAAACCAAATTTAGTAAAAGTCATTTGGCATTAGGCTTATTAGTGTTGTTCGGAATTTATTTTTTGGTGCCGGAGATCAGCTTTCAAAATAATTATACCATCGCAGTATTGCTGGGGATATTATCCGGTGTATTCTATGCGCTCCGCAATCTTTTAATGAAGCAGGAGATCGAAAAATATAATGGTTCGGTACTTATGATGTATCAAATAGTTGTTGTGGCAGTAGTGCTTTCTCCTGTGCTTTTCTTTAGCAATTTTAATGATGTTGTGTTGCAATGGGCACCTCTATTAACACTGGCAATAGTTACTACGTGTATAGGCCATACACTTTTCTTGATGAGCTTAAGAAATTTCTCTACTACTGCAGCAAGTATCATGAGCAGTGCTCAGCCATTATACGCTATAGTTTTAGGAATACTATTCCTTTCAGAATATCCTAGCCTAAAAACGATTATTGGAGGTGCACTTATTATAAGCGCAGTGATAATTGAGAGTATAAGATCTCTAAGAAAAAAATCTGCAATTGAAGGAATAGATTAATTCATTAGCCCACTAAAAGTGTCTCCCTGTCTTATGTCTCCAGATCTATAGCCTTTCATAAACCATTCTTTACGTTGTTTAGAAGTTCCATGAGTAAACGAATCTGGAACAACTCTTCCGGAAGTGCGTTTTTGAATAGCATCGTCACCCACAGCATTTGCAGCACTTAAAGCTTCTTCAATATCTCCTTCTTCTAAATATTCTTTATTATGATACGCCCAAACTCCGGCATAGAAATCGGCTTGTAATTCTAAAGCCACAGATAATTCATTGGCAGCGGCCTGACTTTTTCCTTGCTGAAGTTGTCTAACTTTTCCCGAAGTTCCCAAAATGGTTTGTACATGATGTCCAACTTCATGAGCAATTACATAGGCAATTGCAAAATCACCTCCCTGGGCCCCAAAACGGGTTCTTAACTCTTCAAAGAAGGAAAGATCCATATATAATTTTTGATCTCCAGGGCAATAAAAAGGACCTGAAGCTGCAGAAGCTCCACCACAAGCGGTGTTTACTGAGCCAGTGAAAAGAACCATTCCAGGTTCCTGGTAATTCATACCATTTTCTGCAAATATCTTATTCCAAGTATCTTCTGTATATACCAAAACACTTTCAGTGAACTCCCCCAATTCAATTTCTTCTGCAGTTAATTCTCTGGATTCAGTTGATATTGGCGCTTGATTTTCTAATTGTTGCAGTGTTTCTGTAATATCGCCTCCAGAGAATAGCTGAATTGCCAGAAAAATAAGTCCTATTATTCCACCACCAACAGCAACTTTTCCACCGGTAGATGATCCTCTCCTATCATCAAAATTGGCGCTTTTTCTATTGCCTTTCCATTTCATAGTTTTTATTTAAAAATACTATTTATAATGTTAAGCTATTTATAAAATATTCACAGCATTCCAAATTGGGTCGTTAGGAACTGGAGCAACTAAATCTAATTCTAGATCTTTTACTGGATGTGTAAAAGATAGTTTACGGGCATGTAAGGAAATACTTGCGTCTTTGTTACTTCTGTCGAAACCATATTTTAAATCGCCTTTGATGGGGCAGCCTATGGCAGATAACTGACTTCTTATTTGATGGTGTCTTCCTGTGTGTAAAGAGATTTCTAACAGAAAATAGTTATCTAATTTCTGAATGATCTTATAATCTAAAATCGCCTTTTTACTTTCTGGGACTTCTTTAATATGTGCGTAAGATTTATTCTGTTTTGGGTTTCTTTTTAAATAATGCACCAAAGAATCTTCTTCTTTTGGAGGCATATTTTTTACGATAGCCCAATAGGTTTTCTTGGCATCCCGATCCTTAAAAAGTTGATTTAATCTGGGAAGCGCTTTGGAAGTTCTGGCAAGGATCACTATTCCACTGGTTGGTCTGTCTAAACGATGTACAACACCTAAATAAACATTTCCGGGCTTATTGTATTTATCTTTGATATATTCTTTTACAACCTCGCTAAGAGGCGTGTCTCCGGTTTTATCCCCTTGAACTATATCTCCAGGTCGTTTATTAACCACAATTATATGATTGTCTTCATATAAAACCTGTAAATTATGTTTGTTGGAAAGAATCTTTTCTGAATTCAAATTCTGCTAATTAGGGTTTACTACAGACCGGTCGGTTTCCGGATTGAATATAAATATTTTTATTATATCCGTTTTTTGTTATAATAGTTATCTCGTCACCCTGAATTTATTTCAGGGTCTTAATTTATAGTGTTTTCAGATTCTGAAACAAGTTCAGAATGACGATCTTTTTCCGCTTTTGATGACTGCTAAACTAGATAGATGAATCTCTTATTGAAAATCTGCAGGAATTAGGATTAATATTGCTCCTCGTCTGTAGGGAAATTTTTACTTTTCACATCATTTTTGTAACCTTCAAAAGCTTTGGTCATTTCTCCATGAAGATCGGCATAACGTCTTAAGAATCTCGGATTAAATACATGATTCATTCCCAACATATCATGAGTTACCAACACCTGTCCGTCTACACCATTTCCTGCACCAATTCCAATTATTGGAATACTCACGCTTTCTGCCACTTCTTTAGCAAGTTTCGCAGGGACTTTTTCCAGTACCATTGCAAAACATCCTAATTTCTCTAGTAACAATGCATCTTCTTTTAACTTTTCTGCTTCCTGATCTTCTTTGGCTCGTACCGTATACGTTCCAAATTTATATATAGACTGAGGCGTAAGTCCTAAATGTCCCATCACTGGAATTCCGGCATTTAAAATCTTTTTGATTGATTCTTTAATTTCTTTCCCGCCTTCCATTTTCACTGCGTGTCCACCACTCTCCTTCATAATTCTAATGGCAGATCTAAGGGCTTCTTTTGGGTCACTTTGATAACTTCCGAAAGGAAGATCTACTACCACTAGAGAACGTTCTATTCCTCTTACCACACTTGCAGCGTGGTAGATCATTTGATCTAATGTTATTGGAAGGGTTGTTTCGTGTCCTGCCATTACGTTACTTGCAGAATCTCCTACTAATATCACATCTATCCCTGCGCCATCTACTATTTGAGCCATGGTATAGTCGTATGCCGTTAGCATGGCGATCTTCTCCCCATTGGCTTTCATTTCTACCAGCGATTTAGTGGTGATCCTTTTATATTGTTTCTTAGCAACTGACATTAGCTCGTTTTTTAGAAGAGTAAAAGTAGTAAATTAGAGGACCACATTCAAAACTTAAAATTATGAAGATCTTATTAAGTGTTCTCCTGTTTTTTATTGGATTTATATGCAACGCACAAGAAACCATAGATGAAGTTTCAGTGCAAACAACCATTGAAGATTTTTTTACTGCTTTTCATAAGCAAGATACCACAGCTCTTAGGACCTTGGCTCACCCAACTATACAGATGCAATCTATAAGTATTAAAGAAGATGCCGAGCCTAAATTGATTATAGAGGAATATGGAAACTTTTTAAAAGCTATTTACGCTATTCCAAAAACCACCGAATTTCAAGAGAAAATCCATTCCTATAAAATCCAAGTGGATGGGCCAATGGCAAATGTTTCTACTCCTTATTCGTTTTTTGTAAATGGAGAATTAAGCCATTGTGGAGTTAATACATTTCAGCTTTTTAAAGAAAAAGGGAGATGGAAGATTGTTTATATAATTGATACCCGCACAAAGAAAGGTTGTGAACCTAAGTAGTATGCCGCTTTAAGTAATTGTGAAATCTATGTTTAATCTAAAGTAAAATGGATTAAAGCATTTTTGGAATAAGGAAGATAAGTACAGTTGCATTATTCATGGCATGCATAGCAATAGGCCAAATCATGCTTTTGTTCTCGATCTTTATCTTTCCGAAGTAAAAACCTGCAATTATTCTTGGAACTATCATTAAGAATAATAAGAGATCTATTTGAAAGCCATCTACATAGTTGGAGATATGCACCAATCCAAAAATGATGGCTGTGATCATCCAGATAGAAACGTAATTCCTGTTTAATATTCTACAAGCCTTATATTGAAATTGCATGGGAATGAACTCTCTTAGAAACAAATAAATTATAGAGGCGAATACTAATAGGAAACCAAATTTTAGTGCCCAATGTACATCTAGTGGTACGAATATAGCTGCAAACACCAAAAGCCAACTGCACAAGAAGAATATAAATTCGTTGGGTGAAGGTTTTATTAAGGTTCTAAACATTCCTTCCTCCAGAATTGGAGCGACAATAACTGCTAACACAGCAAATTTCCAAGGATTTTCAGAGATCAGAAAGTTAAGATCTGTTTGCTGATATTTTAGAATATCTAAATCGGGGAATATAATTTGAAGGATTCCTAATAGCGTAAAAAAGATGAAATAGAAGCCAAGCATCCAGCCATAATTCTTGAGTAGATTCTTAATTCTAAAAAGAGTGATATGGCTTATATTCAACAATATAGTTTTAGCTGCTAGTTTTTAAAGTTATGATAAATTCTTAATGTGGCTGATTTAATCCCTCATTGAGGGTTTGATTTCTGGTCCCGATATTTATTGGGACATACCTCGTGGGGTTGTCCCGAGGTTCTTGATTTTTAACAATCACTTAAATTCACTCTTACTGCCAAGCCACCTTCAGATGTTTCTTTGTATTTAGAACTCATGTCTCTTGCTGTATCCCACATCGTTTCTATTACCTTATCTAAAGGAACTTTTGCCTTAGAAGCGTCACTATCCATAGCTATTTCTGCTGCATTTATCGCTTTTATAGCTCCCATTGCATTTCGTTCTATACAAGGAATTTGTACCAATCCGCCAATTGGATCGCAGGTAAGACCAAGATGATGTTCCATTGCAATTTCGCTAGCCATTAATACTTGTGCGGGGGAACCTCCCATTGCTTCTGTTAAAGCTCCTGCTGCCATAGCAGAAGACACTCCAATTTCTGCCTGACAACCACCCATAGCGGCAGATATGGTGGCTCCTTTTTTAAATAAGCTGCCTATTTCTCCAGCTACCAACATAAAGCGTTTTACATCTTCAAAAGTGGCATTATGATTTTCTATTACCATATAATACATGAGAACAGCGGGAACGGTTCCTGCACTTCCATTGGTAGGAGCTGTTACCACTCTTCCTAAAGATGCATTCACTTCGTTCACACTTATGGCGAAGCAACTTACCCATTTTAGAATTTGTCTGAATTTTACCTCAGTCTTTCTAATAGTTTCCAACCATTCCTGAGGGGAATTATACGTTGGCGCTCCAAGCAAATTTTTATTCATATCGAAGGCACGACGATGCACATTGAGTCCGCCCGGCAAGGTGCCTTCTGTGTGACAACCTATATACATAGATTCCAACATCACATCCCACACTTCATTTAAACCCTGATGAATTTCATCTGGAGAGCGTAAAGATTTTTCATTCTCCATCACAATTTCTGAAATACTCATATTTTCTGCATTACAGTAGGCGAGGAGCTCTGTAGCCTTTTCTATTGGAAATGGAAATTCCTGAAAGCTTTGCATCTTTTTGGAAGCATTTTTACGATCTTCCTTTACAACAAAACCACCACCTATAGAATAATAAGAGGAGGATGTTTTTTTTCCATTTTTTAAACTTGCTCTAAACGTGAGTCCATTTGGATGAAAGTCTAAAAATTTTTTGTTGAAATTGATCTGCGTTTCAGGATCGAAATGAATGGCATTCTCTCCATTTAGAATGATAGATTTTGTGGTTCTAATATTAAAAATTTCAGGGTCTATCTGATCTATTTCCATTTTGACCGGATCGAATCCTGCTAAACCAAGCATTACTGCCAGATCTGTTGCATGTCCTTTTCCAGTAAGCGAAAGGGAACCGTATAGATCTATATGAACTGCTTCTACCTCGTCGAAACAATTTTTATCCTTGAGCTCCTGGATCCATCGCTGCGCTGCGCGCCATGGTCCTAAGGTGTGAGAACTGGATGGTCCAACTCCAATCTTCAACATATCAAAAACACTAATACATTCTATTTTTCGCATGCTACTCCAAAATTTAAAGACAAAAATAGGGATTTGATATTCTCGGACTTCAATTTTCCAGTATTGTTATTAAGAATTATTTATGATTTTATTTTCGCATTAGGGACTGCAGCGATATCCTTTTAATTTTTACGCAAAATTAAAAGATTTAGCGGAAAGCCCGACCCCTTCCCTGTGCCTATTAAGCATAGGGAAGGAGGAATGCCAATACTACATTTATTTATGACAACCTGTCAGAACTAGACCACTGGCATAATGATTGACTATTTGTGTTTGTGAAATTGAATCTATAAAATTTAAATACGTATACTGTTATGAGTAAAATAATTGGAATTGACTTAGGTACTACTAACTCCTGTGTATCTGTAATGGAAGGT
>JAGXIJ010000040.1 GCA_024635675.1 Gillisia sp. | reverse complement strand
ATGGAATAATTAAACAGTTTTCGGTGAATTCCCCAAAGGATATTGAAGGATTTTTCAATATAAAAACCCATAGTTTAGGGCAAAAATCGGTTACTTTAGATGACGTCGAGAAGAAACTTTTATTTGGAAAATATCCTGATGAAGCTAGATTTCATTTTGTCTTAGTATGTGCAGCTAAGGGATGTCCTCCAATAATAGCAGAGGCATACAGGCTGGAAAAATTAGAGCAGCAGCTACAACAACAAACAGTAAAAGCAATGAATTCTGCAGAGTATGTAAAAGTTCAAAAGGATAAGGTGCTACTTTCCGAATTAATGAAATGGTATCAAAAAGATTTTGAAATTGAGGGTGGAAGTTTATTGGATTTTGTAAACAGATACCGAAAAACCCCAATTCCATCGAATTTGAAAATCGATTTTTACACCTATAACTGGGAATTGAATTCTTTTTAAATAACTTTCGGATATACATAAAGTATCATAAAAACATATATAACGTCATTCTGAACTTGTTTCAGAATCTCATAGCACTAAGAATCAATGTAGTCTGAGACCCTGAAACCCGCCCGAACGCTACGGGCGGGTAAATTCAGGGTGACGAAATAACATAGGTTATAAACAGAAACACAAAAAAACTTTTAAGATCCATGCGACTAAGCTTTTCTTTTCTAATTCTCTTATTGTTCCTGATAACTTCCTGCCATGGGCAAAAAGCAGCTGATAAACTTAATGGGATAAGTCTGGTTGCTTCCCGGGAACAAGTTTCAGCTTCAGACATTAAACCTATTTTAGAAGTAAATGCCAACGCAGTAGCGGTAATGCCCTATGCATTTATGGAAAGCCTTGCTACTCCAAATTTAAAATTTAATGTAACCAGGCAATGGCAAGGAGAGCGATTGGATGGTATTAGGAAAACCACACAATTGCTACATTCTCAAGGATTAAAAGTGATGATTAAGCCGCATATCTGGATCGGGAATGGAGATTTCACGGGGAATATTGTTATGTCTTCCGAAGAAGATTGGAGGAAATTTGAAGTAAACTATGAAGAATATATCCTGCTTTATGCCCAGGTGGCTGCAGATGAAAATGTAGAATTATTTTGTGTAGGCACAGAATTGTTTGAATTCGCGAATGAAAGATCCGAATTCTGGGAACAACTAATTATTAAAGTTAGAAAGATTTACAAAGGAAAACTTACCTATGCCGAAAACTGGGATAAAGTGGAGGATGTAGAATTTTGGGGGGAATTGGATTTTATAGGGGTAGATGCCTATTTTCCTTTGAGTGAAGGGAAGTCTCCTAATTTGGAGGAATTAAGAAG
Source organism: Gillisia sp. (assembly GCA_024635675.1). Classification (GTDB taxonomy): domain Bacteria; phylum Bacteroidota; class Bacteroidia; order Flavobacteriales; family Flavobacteriaceae; genus Gillisia. The sequence continues at coordinate 6,315 of JAGXIJ010000040.1, read as the reverse complement.
TTCATGGAAACCTCATAAGAGTCAATTGAGAGATCTTTCCAATAAATACGATAGAAAGGTCTTATTTACAGAGTATGGCTATAGAAACACCAATTATGCTACAAAGCAGCCCTGGGAATCTTCTAGAAAGGAAACTTCTTTAAATTATGATTTACAGTCTAATGCTTTAATGGCAATGTATCAGGAATTTTGGAGAGAAGATTGGTTCTCCGGAGGATTTTTGTGGAAATGGTTCCATAATCATGAGCAAGCAGGAGGTATGCAAAATAATCAATTTACTCCGCAGAATAAGCCTGCTTTAGAGGTGGTAAAAGGTTTTTACGGGGGAATGATCAGGGATTAATTCTTCGTTTATAGTATTGATGTAATTCTTCAGGAGAAGCTCCCCGCAATCGTTTTAAATAGATATTTGCGAAATACAACTGTAGTTTCCAAATCCCTATTTCTTCATATTTTCTTGCCGATGTTGTTATAAAAGCGGGGATTACAGCAAATGCTTTTTTCTTGTAGAGTTTTCCAATAAATTCATTGTCTTCATAAACCACAAAAGTTTCGTTGTAGCCGCCCATTTCTTTGAATAAACTTTTGGTTATAAATAAGGATTGGTCTCCTCCTCTGCAAGCCTTATGGTTGAATTTTGTGAACCAACCCATTAAATTGAGCCACCAATGATCCATATCGAATTTCATTTGAAAGCACCCTGCATGCTTATCCCTTTTTATTTCATTCAGGATTAATTGGTCAAATGAAGGAGGCGGCAAACTGTCGGCATGTAAAAAATAAAGGACATCAAATTTTGCGATTTGTGCCCCTGCGTTCATTTGTTTTGCCCGACCTTTTTCAGAAGAGACAAAAACAATATCGGAGTAATTTTTAACGATCTCCGGAGTTTTATCTTTGCTTCCTCCATCTACAATAATAATTTCATTGTTAGGAAATAAGGAAGTGTTTTTAAGGTGATCAAGCAGTCTTACAATTCCGGTTTCTTCGTTAAAAACAGGGATGATAATGCTTATCATTCTATTTTTGCTCGTTTAAGCTCCAGTCGTAATCTTTATAGTTCACAGTAGTTCCTGCATCAATTTTTACCTCAGAATATTCATTAATATAATCTAGTAAAGTTTTACCATCTTCAGTAAAATCCTTCTTATACCAATCGAAAATCGAAGATAATTTAACCGAATTTTTTGAGATCTCATTTTTGTTTGAATTAATGAAGCTCTTAGAAACCTTATCTAATTGCTCATTAATTTTAGCTGCAGTAAAAGCTTCGTTCAGTAAATTAGGGCATGAAATGGAAGCGCAGTTAATAGCGAAATGGATCCTTGGTTCGTTCATCTTTCTTAAAATACTGTTCTCGATCCCTCCTAAAGATATATTTACATCTCCAATAGGAACAATATCTTTTGTCCAATTTCCATCAATGTCTTTTATGCTTTTTGTAGGATAATTATTTAGAATAAGATCTACCGTATAAGCATTATAAATATTGATATAATAAGCCAATAGCTCCTGAACAGACCATTTATCTGTAGGTTTCAATTTCGAGAGTTGAGAGAGATAGGTGTTTAATTGCTCCCTGTCTTTCATAAAACCTTTATAGTCTACAAGACCTTCTTCAGAAACATGCTTTTTAAGCAAAACATCCCATTTACTATGGTCTACTTTTACTTCAGAGATTTCTGTTGAAGAATTCAATTCCTCAGGTGCTTCTTTTGTTGGTAATCCTTTGCTGGATAATCCAGCTGCAGAAATTAAATTGCAACTGCTCATTGTGGTGATAAATGCACTTATGGCAATTAAAAGGAAATAATATTTAGACTTTTTCATAGGCTATGTTTTAATCATATTCTCCTCGTCATGCTGAACTTGTTTCAGCATCCCATCAAATCGTAAGGAGACCCTGAAACAAGTTCAGGGTGACGGGAATAATAAAATGTCATTCCGACAAAGGAGGAATCTCTCTAGAACCTAGAGATTCTTGATTACATTTCATTACGCTCAGAATGACAATAAAAGTTTTCAAGCTGAGCCTGTCTAAGCTTCTTTATATTTAAACACTTCGACAGGCTCAGTGTGACAAATTATTTAACAACAACCTCCACCATCATAGTGGAAAGTAGATTCGCTAAAATAAATATCGTCTCTTCCCAGATCTTTTAATGCAGCTGCAGTTTTATCGCAAATTGCCAATGGCTGATTGTTTAACAGGATATGCCCGTTTTTATCATCAAAGAATGGCTCATCTCCATAATAGATCGCTGCTTTCCCGGTAAAAACACATGGCCCGTCTTCCGGCATTGGATCTTTGATGGCCGCAACTTCTATAGATTCAATATAAATCAGTTCGTCTGTTGGGTAATTTTTAGTGTCAAGAATTCTGTATGGTTTACGAGCTCTAATTTCTATAGTCCCAAATCCCGCATCGGTAAGTGCTTTTACATATTCAGCAATTGGTAAACTTCCGCTTAAACATAAAGCTCTTAATCTATCATCATTTCTTAATTCGTCATTCATTGGTTGCTCACAAGTTGGATCACTCATCACCAATTTCCCATGAGGTTTAAGTACTCGGTACATTTCTTCAATAGCCTTTTTAAGATCTTCAGCCTTAAAAATATTGAATAAACAGTTTTGAGCTGCAACATCTACCGTATTATCTTCTACCGGTAAATTAAGTGCATCTCCCTTTTTGAGGGTAACAAAATCACTCTTAAACCAAGGGTTTACTGCTTCGGCTTCTTTAAAATTCTTGCGGGAAGCTTCCAGCATTTCATCTACCATGTCTATCCCTATTACTCCACCTTTTTCGCGATTGAAATAAGCAAATTGAAGTAATTCCATACCTCCACCAACACCTACATATAGCATTTTAGGGTTGTTAGAAAGATCTCTTGCATGTACAGTACTACCACAACCATAATTCATTTCCTGCATTATTTTAGGAATTTTAAGGCCGGGAAGCTCCCAAATTGGGTTAGTTGTGCAACATAGCCCAACATCTGGCGATAATGCTGCCTCTTTATAAACATCGTATGTAGTATCTAAGTAACTCATTGGTATTTCAATTTATAAAATGATTCAATTTTAAGTAAGTTGTAATTGATTGTCTTTAATTACAAAACTTATAGGTTTTTAATCAATTCTTTAAACAAAGTGATCATATTTGGTTCTGCTTTTTCTGCCATTGCAATGATCTCACTTATATTTACGGGTTTTAAGTCGTCTGGGTTTCCTTCATCTGTAATTACTGAAATCGCTGAAACCGGAATGTTCAAATGATTGGCTACTATAACTTCCGGGACGGTGCTCATTCCTACAGCATCGGCACCAATAATTTTTAACATTCGATATTCTGCTCTGGTTTCTAATTGAGGCCCAAGAACAGAAGCGTACACTCCTTTATGCAATTTAATAGAATGCTTTTTCGCGATTTTTTCTAAAGCCGAATTCATTTCTAGATTGTAAGGAGCACTCATATCTACAAAGCGTTCTCCTAATTTTTCTACGCCTTTAAATGCCAATGGGGAGCCGCCTTGTAAATTGATGTGATCATCTATTAACATTAATTCCCCTTTTTTGAAGTTGAGATTTATAGAACCTGAAGCATTAGAAACCAGTAATTTTTTTATCCCCAATAATTTCATAACCCGAACCGGGTAGGTTACATCCTCGGGGGTATAACCTTCATATAAATGGAACCGGCCTTGCATTACAATAACCTTTTTTCCTTCTAGGATTCCGTAAATCAGTTTTCCCTTGTGAAATTCTACAGTAGCAGTAGGGAAATAAGGAATATGATTATAACTAATTTCGGCTAAAATCTCTATTTCATCAGGAAGTTTCCCTAATCCGGTTCCTAGGATCACCCCAATTTCTGGAGATTCGAATCCTTTATCTTTTAAATAATCGGACGTTTCTTTTATCTGGTTTATCATATTTTCTAAGGAAAAAATTTCTGAAAAGCTTTATGTTCTTTGATATCGCTAAAATAATCTACATCATTTTTCACCTTTAATAGTGCGGTGCTCTCATTATGAATATCTTGTAACGTGTCTTTTAATACGGTTTGGGTGCCCCATTCCTTATCTACAAATATAGAAGGTTTCAATTTACGCATTCCTAATAAATAATAACCACCATCTTCTGCGGGTCCGAGTACAAAATCGTTATTATCTAATTCTGTGAAAGCTTCCATTAATTCTTCAGAAGTGATATCGTACATATCGCTTCCAATAATTATAATTTTAGCATACCCATTTTTAAATCCTTCCTTAAATGCGTGTAACATTCTATCTCCAAGATCATTGCCTTCCTGGAGCTTTTTTTCATAGATGGAAGCATCCCAAATATCACCTTTATGTATTTCTTCTGAATAATATACTTGTTTAGTTATTGGCAGATTTTCTGTAATCGAAACTGTATGATTTAATAAGAATTTGTAGATATCTAGTGCGGTTTGATCTCCCACATCCTTAGCCAGTCTTGTTTTTACTTTGCCTAATTCAGGATTTCGAGTAAATATGAGGAGTAAATTTTTTGGATTCAATTTTATAAAATTTTGAAGAATTTATAGATGGTAAACCGGTTCGCCCTTGTTTAAATATTTAGCCCAAGGTTTGGAAAAGGCATGTATTTTTTGAGTTTCTAAATGGGAAGCGTCATATACACTATAGCCCTTGTTCTTCCATTCAAAAATTCCGCCATAAAGATTTTTTACATTGTGGTATCCGGCATTCTTAAGTTTTTCTGAAATTTTTTCAGATCGTATCCCCAGAGAACAATACACTACAATCATAGCGTTTTTGTCTTTTATATTTGAAGTAATATTAGAGATTGAAAAATCTGAATACCCAACAAAAGTAGAATTTTTAAGATGGCTTACTTCAAACTCTTCCTTTTCACGGGAATCTAAAATATAGACCGATTCTTTTTCGGTCTGCATCTTTAATTCTTCCACAGAGATATAAGGTATACTGTGAGAGTTGTACTTAGACAATAATTTATCCAAAGGCTCTTGAGCTACGATTGTGCCAAGTTGAAAAAGAAAAAGTATTAAAAAACTTTGCTTTAAGGTCATATAATTTTTGATTAGAACTATGTAACGGTTCCTTGACAGCTACTTCCTGCTCCGGCAGTACAGCCATAGCAATGTTGGGAAATAATAATGTTTCTGTCATTTAAAAGATCTTCATTATAATTGCTGATATGTTGAACTTTACTGTCCACTTTTAGACCTAACATCTGGTTGAAATCGCAATCATATAACCAGCCATCCCAACTAATGGAAATGGTGTTGGTACACATTACACTTTCTACTGCAGTGGGATTATAAGCTTCTACCAATGCATACATATAATCTTCATAATTTTCAGAAGCAATTAAATATTCTAAAAACCTACTAATGGGAAGATTGGTAATTGCAAATAAACTATTGAAATCTATATTGAAATCTTCTTTTAGCGCCACTTTAAAATCCTGTTCTAATGCCTTCTGATCTGTAGGCAAGAATGCGCCGGATGGATTATACACTAAGTCTAATTTTAAGCCGGTTCCTTCCTGGGCATAACCTACCTCATTAAGCATTTGCAATGCTTTAATAGACTTATCGAAAACGCCCTCGCCTCGTTGTTTGTCTGTTTTGTCCCTTTTGTAAAATGGAAGCGATGAAGCTACATGGACCTTATGTTTCTTAAAGAATTCAGGAAGATCATGGTATTTTTTGTTGGCTAAAATAATGGTGAGGTTAGAACGCACTATAAAGTCCTTAATTCCTGCTTTGGAAGCTTCTTCTACAAACCAACGAAAGTTAGGATTCATTTCCGGTGCTCCCCCGGTAAGGTCTAAAGTATGTGCCCCTGTATTCCTAATTACCTCAAGGCATTGTTCCATGGTTTCCATGGTCATGATCTCTTTACGATCCGGGCCGGCATCTACATGGCAATGCGAACAAACCTGGTTGCACATGTATCCCAAATTCAGTTGGAGAATTTCCAGCTTTTTAGGTTTTAGGGGGGAATGATCTGTTTCGGCGATTTTGTCTTTAAATAATGGAAGTTCTCCTTTTTTGAAAATCCCATTACTTAAATATTTTAATTGATTGGCGGGATTGGAAAGATCATCTTTTCTCGCTGCCAAAGATTTTAATAAAGCCATATTTTTTTTATTCAGTATTTTAATAAAGCAAACAAGCAGTAAAAATTATAATGCTTCGTGAAGCAGCTTACATGCTTAGTTTTTCATATTTATTCATCATTTGAACACCATGAACCAAGGTGGCACCACTTTTAATAGCGGCTCCAACGTGCACAGCTT
>JAGXIJ010000008.1 GCA_024635675.1 Gillisia sp. | reverse complement strand
GATGTGTATAAGAGACAGCACATGCCCATATTGGAGCTTTTAGATATGGAATAAGCCCTAAAAAACACTGGCCATTATACGCTAATTTAGCTTTTGGAGTTACTACTTCTCACGATCCTTCAGCCCTAAGTGAAACTGTTTTTGGGATGGCAGAAATGATAAAAAATGGAGAAATGGTGGGGCCAAGATTATTTTCTACAGGAGTAATTATTTATGGGGCAGATGGCGATTTTAAGGCCGATATCAATAGTTTGGAAGATGCGCGATCTGCACTTAGAAGAACGAAAGCTTTTGGCGCAAATTCTATTAAGAGTTACAATCAGCCAAGAAGAGAACAACGCCAGCAAATAATGCAAGCTGCTAAAGAATTGGATCTAAATGTAGTTCCGGAAGGTGGAAGTACATTCTTTCATAATATGAGCATGATTATGGACGGTCATACCGGGATAGAGCATAATATTCCTGTGGCACCAGTTTATAAAGATGTATTAACTCTTTGGGGAGAAAGCAATACCGGATACACTCCTACGCTAATTGTAAATTATGGAGGAATTAATGGAGAATATTACTGGTACGAAAAATCGAATGTTTGGGAGAATGAGAAATTGCTAACTTTTACTCCTAGATTTATTATTGATTCCAGATCCAGACGTAGAGAAATGCTTCCTCAAGAAGAATATGACAACGGTCCTATTTTGGTTTCAGAAACTGTAAAGGCATTAAATGATAAAGGTGTGAAAATTAATCTTGGAGCCCATGGGCAGTTACAAGGATTGGGAGCACATTGGGAATTATGGCTATTGCAAATGGGTGGAATGACCAATATGGAAGCCTTAAGAGCCGCAACAATAAATGGTGCCGAATATCTTGGAATGGGATTAGAAATAGGATCTTTAAAAGTTGGAAAACTAGCCGATCTTATTGTTCTTGAAAAAAATCCTTTAGAGGATATTCACAATTCTAATACGGTAGAATATACTATGGTTAATGGCCGACTTTTTGAAGCTGCAACCATGAATGAAATTGGTAACAATCCGAAGGAAAGAGATAATTTCTATTGGGAAAACAATAAAACTAATCAGGCATTTCCCTGGCATGAAAGCACGCAAAGCTTTACTGCTCCGGGCTGTACATGCCAAGCAACTCATAACTAATTAAATTGGGTCCTAAAACCAGTACTATGAGAAGAGTGAAATTACATAACCCCTTTAAAACCCGAATGATCGATGAAGATTTAATTCGGGAACATTTGGCATTAGAGAGAACTAAATTAGCAAACGAACGAACGCTCCTTTCTTACATACGTTCTTCCTTATATCTTTTTATAGGAGGCTTAGCATTATTACAAATAAAGGAATACGAACATATAGAATGGCTAGGCTATCTCTCTTTAGGGATATGTGTGATATTTATTAGCATTGGCGTTTATAGGTATATACATTTAAACCGAAAGCTTTATAAATTGCTTCGTCCGGAAAAAGGAGGCTTCAGGAGACACCAAGGATCTGAACCTGATCTCTAATTTAATATAACAGCTGGCTAATGCTCCAATCTATAGTTCACTATTCCCTACATTTTATTGCTATAGGTGCAATTGCTTATTGGTTCGATAAGAAAAACTGGAAGCGAAATTGGCTCATTCTAATTGCAACCATGTTAGTGGATATAGATCATGTTTTTGCAAGCCCTCTTTTTGATCCTAATAGATGTGGAATTGGTTTTCACCCATTCCATTCGGAAATTGCAATACTTGCATATGTGTTGGGAATTATTTTATTTAAGAACAAAACCCTAAAATTGATCTCCATAGGGTTGTTATTTCATATTATCACAGATCTTATAGATTGTCTTTGGATGTTCCAAAAATGTGAGGAATGCTATATAAATTCGGAGATATATCATTGGTTTCACTTTTCATAAATTAAAAAGATCCTATAATTAGTGCTATAGGACCTTTTTAATCATTCTTATTTGTTGAGAAAATTTATCTCTTCCTCCTTCAATAACCGAGATTTAATAATAAATCGTTTCCCCAATGGAATCTCTAAGGAAAAACTAGCTCCCCTTCCATTAGTTAGTGCTACGGTAAGATGGGTGTGTTTCCAATATTCAAATTGGTCATGGCTCATATAAAATGGAACCCCGGCAACTTCACCCAATAAGATATCATTATCGTCTATATAGAAATCTTCTTTGGGCAGAAGCATGGGGGACGAACCATCGCAACATCCTCCACTCTGATGAAAGATCACTTCTCCATGTTGCTGCTTCAGTTGTTCAACAATTAAAGCAGCTTCTTCTGTAATTTCAACCCTGTTAAATTCCATAGTCAACTTATTTTCTAAAAGAAACCTAGTTTTTTCTTATCATAAGAAATAAGCATATTCTTGGTTTGTCTGTAATGATTTAGCATCATTAAATGGTTCTCTCGACCAAAACCAGATTTTTTATAACCACCAAAAGGGGCATGTGCTGGATAATCGTGATAACAATTCACCCATACCCTACCGGCCTTGATCGCACGAGGCACTTGATACAGTTGATGTGCATCTCTAGTCCACACTCCTGCTCCTAACCCATATAGAGTATCATTTGCTATTTCAATAGCTTCTGCTTCATCCTTAAAGGTGCAAACCGCAAGCACTGGTCCAAAGATCTCTTCCTGAAAAACTCTCATTTTATTGTGACCTTTCAAAATAGTGGGTTGTATATAGAATCCTTTAGAAAGGTCTCCCTCTAATTTCATAGCTGCTCCCCCTGTTAGGACTTTTGCTCCTTCCTCTTTTCCTATTTCGATATAGGATAGGATCTTTTCATGTTGATCGTTAGAAGCCTGTGCCCCCATCATTGTATTCATATCGAATGGATCTCCCATTTTTATTGCTTCTGTTCTGGCAATTACCTTTTCTATAAAGGCATCATAAATATCCTCCTGAATTAATAATCTTGATGGTGCGGTACATACTTCGCCTTGATTGAAGGCAAATAACACCGCTCCTTCTATACACTTATCAAGAAAATCATCATCATGATCCATGATGCTACTAAAAAAGACATTCGGAGACTTCCCTCCTAATTCCATAGTAACCGGATTTAAATTCTTAGAAGCATATTGCATTATTAACTGTCCGGTAGTAGTTTCTCCTGTAAAAGCTACTTTGTCTACCCTACCACTAGAAGCTAAAGGCTTCCCAGCTTCGGGTCCAAAACCATGAATAACATTAAAAACTCCCGGAGGTAAAATATCTGCAATTTTTTCAGCAAGAAAGGTTGCAGATGCTGGGGTTTGTTCAGCGGGTTTTAAGACCACACAATTTCCAGATGCTAATGCCGGAGCCACTTTCCAAGCCAGCATTAAAAGTGGGAAATTCCAGGGAATTATCTGCGCAACAACTCCAAGAGGTTCTCTAATTATAAGGGAAACTGTATTCTCATTAAGTTCTGTTGCCGATCCTTCTTCAGCTCGAATTACAGAAGCAAAATATCTGAAATGATCTACAGCTAAAGGAACATCAGCATTAACCGTCTCTCTAATTGCTTTTCCATTATCTGCGGTTTCCATTTGCGCAAATTCATTCAGATTTGCTTCAATAACATCGGCGATCTTCATTAACATTGCCGACCTTTCACCTACGGAAGTTTTTCCCCAAGCATCTTTGGCATTATTTGCTGCTTCGATTGCCTTTTTCACATCGCTCTCTTTAGAACGAGGATATTTGGCCAATAACTTATTATCTATAGGAGAATGATTATCGAAGTATTCTCCATCATCTGGAGCTTCAAATTTTCCGTTTATAAAATTTCCATATTTCTCTTTAAACTTTGGTTTTGAATAATTCATATAGTAGTTTATTAAAATTTATTGATTATAAATTTCTATATTTAAACTTATAAAAAATTGAACTTTTCTACTTAAGACTATTACATTTCTATCAATTTCATAATAATCGAATATCTTGAATACAAATTTGTTAAAATACAAGAGTTCCAGAAAACTAAATACTTTTATAGAAAATAGAACTATTTACAGTGCTGATCATGCTGAGCTCAACGTTTTTGAAACTCAACAAGTTGCTGAAAAAGTAGATTTGCAATTCGGGTTTCCAGTTATAGCCAGTATGCTTACCGGCAAAAAAATAATGCACCTTAACAACAAGGATCCATTTGAATTTTATCCTGGAGAGTCGGTTGTTTTACCTGCTAACGAAAAAATGATCATCGATTTCCCATTAGCTACTATTGAAAAACCAACCCAATGTCTGGCTCTGGGAATAGATCCAGATAAGATAAAAGAGACAGTTGCATTATTTAACGAGAATACCCGAATAGAATTTGAAAACGATGCTCACAATTTCGACGCCAACTCTATTCATTTAAATAACAATGAACAAGTTCAATTTGTTTTAGACAGAATCTTTCAAACCTTTTTGAGTGGAAATAAAGCAAAAGATGTGTTGGTAGATCTTATGGTTAAAGAGTTAATAATTCGACTACTACAAACAAAGGCTAAATTGATGTTGGTAGATAACACTACGCTGTTCGATAATAATAGAATGGCATTTATCGTAAAATACATGCGAGATCATCTCACCGAAAATATTTCTGTAGATAAACTTGCCGATAAGGCCTGTATGAGTACTTCTAATTTTTATAGAACCTTTAGAAATACCTTGGGAGAATCTCCAATAGATTATTTGAATGCTGAAAGAATCAAATTCGCCAAACGATTAATACAAAATACCAAATTAAAATTTTCAGATATCGCCTTTAAATCTGGATTCAATAATATTAGTTATTTCAACAGACAATTTAAAAGATTAGAGAAAATCACTCCAAATCAATATCGCAGCTTATTTAGTCGTCCCTAAATTAATCATGCTCACTTTCTGCTTTTTAATTACCTGCGGCTGTTTTTGTCAAACTATCTAAGGCCACTGAAATTTGATCTAAAACTTCCTTGTTCCCTTCAATTTGATGTTTGGTAGCAAGAAAGAAAGGATCGTTATAAGATATATTCACAGTACCATCCTCAGCCTCCCAAACCAACATTTTTTGTGGTAGATCTAAGCCCATCGTTTGTTTGTTCTGCATCAAGGGAGATCCAAGATTAGGATTCCCAAAAATAATAAGCTTAGTGGGTCTTAGCTCCAATCCAACACTTGCTGCATTTTCTTGATGATCTAATTGCGCAACTATACTTAAGTTTTCATTTAATGCTATAGCATTTTGTAAGCTATTGTATGTGGCTTCAAAATTCTCAGTGCTTTCAACCGTTATAACCCCCTCATTTAAACCTACGGTTAAATTTGTTGCTCTTTTAATTTCAGAAGAAGTAGCAGCTTTGGTTAAGTTTTCTAAAGCAGTAGAAATTTGTGGTAATGTAGTAACTCCTTGCAAACCATATCTGGTCTCTAAATATGGAACACTATTATACATTGCAAAGGCCGTGTTGGTCGAATTCTGAAAAAATAAAACTTTTTGAGGCAAATCCAATCCTGCTAACTGATTCTTTTGCATCAAGGGAGTTCCCAAGTCAGGGTTTCCGAAAAATATAATTTTTGTAGGATTGAGCACCCTTCCTACAGATCTGGCATTGGCTGCATGATCTACTTCTGCTATAATTGTTATAGCTTCAATAGAGTTTAGCGCATCTAAAAAATTAGTATAGGTATTTGCAAAATTATTTTTACTTTCTATATACTTGGTCCCTGTTATGTTCAATTCCTCAGAAGAAAGGTTCACATCCCCGGGATCATCACTATTACAAGAGGTTTGAATAAATATAAAGCTTAAGAAATAAATTATTTTAATCATAATTAAAGTTCGATTTTCATTGAAGGTAAGGATTAAGCTTCATTGAGAATTCAGTTTTATAATTCTTTAACCATAACTGTTAATTAATTTGGAAGAATAGGTGATTATTTATCCTAGTTCATATTAGATGATTCGGTAATTTTTATGGTAAAACTTGTATCTTTAACATCTTTAAATTACTTTCATCAGCCCTATAATTAATCAGCCATAACGATAAAAATATGCATGTAGCCATTGCGGGAAACATTGGGTCCGGAAAAACCACCCTCACAAAATCATTAGCAAAACATTTTAAATGGGAACCACAATACGAGGATGTTCTAGAAAATCCATATCTGGAAGATTTCTACAACAAAATGGAACGCTGGTCTTTTAATCTTCAAATATATTTTCTGAATAGCAGGTTCCGGCAAATATTGCAGATTAGAGAGAGTGGTAAAAAGATAATTCAGGATAGAACCATCTATGAAGATGCTCATATTTTCGCTCCTAACCTTCATGCAATGGGCCTAATGACTAATAGGGATTTTGAAAATTACAGATCACTTTTCGATCTTATGGAAAGTGTTGTGGAAGGCCCTGATCTTCTGATATATCTAAGAAGTAGCATTCCAAATTTAGTTGCCCAGATACATAAACGCGGGAGAGAATATGAAAATTCTATTTCTATTGATTATCTTAGCAGACTGAATGAACGTTACGAAGCATGGGTCCATACATATGATAAAGGAAACTTGCTCGTTATAGATGTAGATAATATAAACTTTGTCGATAATCCGGAGGATTTGGGAGATATCATTAGTAAGATAGATGCTCAATTGCACGGGTTATTTTAATTCTGTCAACAATGGAGGCTACCAAGCACAAAAGACCAAAACACAAGGGTTCTCCCAAATTATTTAGGAACCCAATATTAGAAAAGCTTACTCATACCCATATCGCAGCACCTTTAATAATTTTTACTGCGATCTCTGCCATTCTTATATATTTTGGGATCGTAGAAAAGGGCTTTGAAGTACCAAGTATGATCCTACTTTTTTTAGGGGGATTATTCTTTTTTACATTTATAGAATATATTATGCACCGGTATCTTTATCATTTACCGGTGACCAATCCTAAAAGAGAAAAGTTCGTGTACACCATGCATGGAGTACACCATGATTTCCCCAAGGACAAAGATAGATTGGCTATGCCACCGGTATTAAGTTTAATAATTGCTACCATTTTCTTTGTGCTCTATCGTAGTATTATGGGAGATTATGCCTTTGGATTCCTTGCAGGTTTCCTAATGGGATATACCGCGTACTTAAGTATTCATTATTCTGTCCACGCGTTTAGAGTGCCAAATAATTTTTTAAAGATCTTATGGCATCATCACAGTATTCATCATTATCGAGAACCGGATAAGGCATTTGGAGTTTCTTCCCCCTTATGGGATGTGATCTTTGGAACTATGCCAAAAAAATCTTCGGTAGAGCAGGAAGTTAAAGCTTCTCACTAGCATTAAAACATTATTATACCAATATCAAATCCCGCTGAGAAGCGGGATTTTACTTTTTATTTTATGTAGCCTTTTTGCCGTGCATGTTTTTCGGCATCTACAGAATTATCGATTAATAGTACCGGAGTAGTTTCAAAATTGGTCACGATACTTTTTACACGTTTCATTCTTTTTCTATGGTTCACACTTCTTAAATAAATGGCCAAAATCCTATCTGGAAATTGGGCAGCTATCTCGGTATATATCGAAGCATCATGCTCCCCACTATCTCCAATAAGTATAAAATTTAAATTAGGATAGGTTTTTAAAATGTTTATGATCTCTTTTTGTTTGTGTGGCTTTTCAGGCTTTATAGATCTATCAAAAGGAGTTCTAAAATTTCGTAAAAGTATAGGGCCTTTTGGGAATTTATTAAAATCCAGAAAAAGTTTAAGGTATTGATACATATTCCATGGGCTATTACTAAGATAGAACATAGGATTTTTATTCTCTCCCTTTTTGCCTAAGTGTAATTTCTGATAAAAGTTCGCAGCTCCTTTAAATGGAATCCTTTTATAAGTATTGGTAAGTAGAGAATTCTTGAGCAATTTCATTTTAAAAAGGATGTGACTCCGGTATGCAATATGGTATCATCGATATCACTAATTACCCCAAACTCTGCGCTATCTTCCGGAATAAGTAACTCTCCCTGAAAATGTTTTCTTTCTTCTGAAGGGGAAGAATCTTCACTCTTTTGAAATAACAAATTAACTGTGACCCAACCCTCCTCATTAGCAACCAAAGAAAGATCTTTTTCAATTGTTTCCTCGAACAAAAAATATCCTTCGCAATCCGATACCGTTTTAAGCTGTATTAGATTAGGAATCTCCAGTTCCACTTTAGCATCAGGAATTTCGAAACTATCAAATTGTTTATAGGTGTTTTTAAGAGTATTAAAGAACGATTGATCTTCAACAATTTTTAAAGGGATATCATCTAGTGCTCTTCCTAATAGATACAAATGATGCTTAGTGCCATAGCTTCTATATGGAGTAATTAATACATTGTTAATTTTATTCCATCCAATTAATCTCCTTATTCGTCTTAGCATTCTTTAGCTTTAATACCTATTTGTTAAAAGCTTAATTTACTATTATATAAAGTTCGGAAAAGTGTTTTGCGTAAAATTTAATTAAACTTTAAGAAGTCACTTTCCTTATACAATTATTACATACACCTATAATTGTCCATATAATTCCCTTTATATTTTTCGGCATTCTTACCCGGTATTATATCAGAGTTTCATCTGGTTTCAGTTAATATTTATTTTCACTAAAATTATATTTTTATTACCATTCATTTAACTCATTCTAAGAGAGTTACTATTTAATTTAGTTCCATAACCATTTAAAATATATTCTTATGAAAAATTTAGAAGACCTATTCGAACATCAATTAAAAGATTTGTACAGTGCCGAATCTCAGCTTGTAGATGCGATTCCAAAAATGATTAAATCTGCGCACGATTCACAACTAAAAAAAGCTTTCGAGAACCATTTAGAGGAAACTAAAAACCACAAAAAGAGATTGGAAGAAATTTGTGAAGAACTGTCCATAAAACCAACAGGAGAAAAATGCAAAGGCATGGAAGGTTTGGTTAAGGAAGCCCAATCTATGATCGATGAAAAAACTAATGATGAAGTAAAAGATGCAGGATTAATTGCAGATGCTCAGCGTGTAGAACATTATGAAATATCCGGATATGGTACCGCAGTACGTTTTGCAAAAGAATTAGGGCACGATTCCATTGCTAAAAAACTTCAAAAAACTTTAGATGAAGAATACAATGCAGATCAAAAACTGGATGATCTGGCGGAAAGAAGATTGAATGTAAAAGCTAAATGATTTTCGTTTAATTAAAATATCCCGACAAATATTTTAAAGCTAATTTTTGTAAAAGAAAAAGGCTCTCAATAAAAATATATTGAGAGCCTTTTAAATTATTAAAGATTCTATTTAAAGCTTAGCTATTTCAGCTTCTACCTCTTCTTTAGTTCCTCTAAATGTCTTTACTTTCACATCTGTCTTTCCATCTTTCATTGTTGTTACACGAACTTCTGCAACAGTCTCCTCCCCTTCTGTGGTCATCCTAACTTCCACTTCTTTCTTCACAGTGTTTTCCTGACCAACGGTATTAATAATTTCTGCGTTTTTCATTTCATTTGAAGTATCTCCAATGGTATGTCCACCTAAGATTGGAGCGATCACCAATCCAATTAAACAGGTTAGCTTAATAAGAATGTTCATAGAAGGCCCTGACGTGTCTTTAAATGGATCTCCAACAGTATCTCCGGTTACCGCAGCTTTATGCGCATCTGAGCCTTTGTAGGTCATCTCACCGTTAATTAATACTCCTGCTTCAAAAGATTTTTTAGCATTGTCCCATGCTCCACCTGCGTTATTCTGAAAAATAGCCCAAAGCACACCACTTACGGTAACTCCTGCCATATAACCTCCTAACATTTCAGCAATTGCCAAATTATCCATTCCGAAGATCATAGGAACAAATGCTATTGCCAATGGGAAACCTATAGTTAATAAACCCGGAAGCATCATTTCTCTTAAAGAGGCTTCTGTAGAGATAGCAACACATTTATCATATTGTGGTTTTCCTGTTCCTTCCATTATTCCGGGAATCTCCCTGAATTGTCTTCTAACTTCCTGCACCATTTCCATAGCTGCTTTCCCAACCGCATTCATTGCTAAGGCAGAAAATACTACGGGAATCATTCCACCCACAAATAGCATTGCCAATACAGGAGCTTTAAAAATGTTGATCCCTTCCATCCCTGTGAATGTTACATAGGCTGCAAATAAGGCTAAAGAAGTTAATGCTGCCGAAGCAATTGCAAAACCTTTTCCTGTTGCGGCTGTAGTGTTTCCAACAGAATCTAAAATATCGGTACGTTCTCTAACGATTGGTTCTTGCTCGCTCATTTCGGCAATTCCACCTGCATTATCGGAAATTGGACCGAAAGCATCTATTGCTAATTGCATTGCAGTTGTAGCCATCATTGCTGAAGCTGCTAATGCAACTCCATAAAATCCTGCGAAAGCATAAGAAGCCCAAATTGCACTTGCAAATAATAAAACTGAAGGGAAAGTAGAGATCATCCCTGTTGCTAAACCTGCAATTATATTTGTTCCTGCACCAGTACTCGATTGTTGTACGATCTTAAGAATTGGTTTTTTACCAAGTCCAGTGTAATATTCTGTCACTGAAGAAATAGCTCCTCCCACAATAAGTCCAATGATGGTAGCGCCAAATACACGCATTGAAGAAATTTCTTTTAATCCTTCCCCAAAGAATTCCATTTGCATAGTTGCCGGAAGCATCCATTTTACCAAAGCAAAACATGTTATTGCTACTAAAGCTATAGACACCCAGTTTCCTATATTTAAGGCACGCATCACTTTATCCCTGTCTCTTATACACATCT
>JAGXIJ010000039.1 GCA_024635675.1 Gillisia sp. | reverse complement strand
TTTTAGGAGGTGCGGTTATGGGTGTAAATTCGGAAGAAGGGGTTATTAACAAAGATAATTTAGTCTACGGATATCCGAATATGTATATTATAGATGGATCTATGATCTCTGCTAATCCTGGTGTTAATCCATCCCTATCTATAACGGCTATAGCCGAAAGGGCGATGTCCAAAATTCCTAATAAAAAGACACCTTAAAATTTATCAATTCTTAGTTTTCGTGCAATTGTTATCTGCAATATTTTTTTCTAAAGAGTGAAATTAATTCATGCAACAATTAAAAATGCATGTACTAACTTTTTCTGAATTTAGAGAACAGGTAGTATTAGAATATATAAAGTTACCAGGAAAATGCACATGAATTTTTTGAAGCATTGAAGAGCTAGGTTGAGATGTTATTGATTCCAGATAATGAATTTTAAATAAGGAAATAGACATTTATTTTTTTTCTAAATAATAAAACCCCCTCTTTATAATAGGGTTAAAGAGGGGATTGATTATTTAAGCTGCTCTATAAGGTTATACTTCTATATCCTTTTTTCTGAAGCTGAAAATTATATAAAATACCGTTAGGAACAACTTCCAGTTCTTTAGGGATTTCAGTTTTTTCAACTTTAAACTTATTCAGAGACAAACCGCAAACTACTATTTTTACATTTTGCTCTTTAGCCTGATGTAAAAGGTCATGCATTAACGTTTTGTCTTTTAAATCTTCGACAGTTTTACCGCAAATTATAATCTGGAAATCTCCGTAGTCTTTTCCGTCTTCTTTGGCCAAAGATGCAGCTGTTAATAAAATGGGTTTTAATTGAGGGATCTTACTGGTAAGAACCACATAGTTATTCTTATTAATATCAATAGTGTCTTGTGCATTCATGCTCACAGTAAATAGTGTGAGGATTGTTGTGAAAATACTTAGGATTATAGTTTTCATATCTTGTTTGTTTTTGAATTATTAAAATCGTTTAAAATAAAGAATAGGAGACCACCTAAAAGGGCTATATTTTTAAATAATGGCCCCAAGGTTGTAATTTGACCTACTTGAATTGTTAGCGTAATAGGAATAAGTACCGCACAAAGTAACAGCGCTGCCCATTTTATTTTATAACCTAACAGTAGGCTAATGCCTGCCATTAACATAACAATTCCAGATCCAATCACCATTAATTTTGGCTCTCCAAAAAAATGTGCAAGCCCTTTAAATCTTGCATGTTCTATACGCTGTAGTGTTTTTTCTATATTTAATAAATGGGCAAAACTTGCTATTAAAAAAATACCGCTTAACATCACCCGGAATAAAATCACAGAGCGATTACTAACTAAAATATCAGCTTTCATATTTATATAATTAATACACTAAAAGACCTCTTGTCTAGTAGTGAGAATAAAATTTAATACTTATAGTAAATGTGAATTAGGCTTTTGGGGGAGGGTATAGCTTTTTTGAATATCCTGAAGAAAAAGAAACAGTTCTATAATTAATTTTAGGAAGATAAGTAGCAGAGGCTATATTGTCCCAGGAAACTAAATCCAAATTATAAGGAGCAGAACATAAATATTTAATTATATGAATTGCCTCAGAATTTATCGAAGAATACTCTGCCGTAGTTTTATCATTTTGAAAGAGTATTTTTTTGCAATTTGGATTTATAGGAGAAAGAAAATTATTTTGAGAAGCAAATTCCATAAATTTAGCATCCACAGAAATTAGTTTTCCTATAAATACCATAAGTAGTATGAATCCTATGTAGTTATTATATTTCATTCAGATCTACAAATGTATAGGACTAGATTAAACATATATGTGACCTTTGTTACAAAACCCAAGAATAACCGATTAGATTAAAATATGAGTAGAGAAGAAAGCAGTAAAATCATCAATGGTTACAAGCATAGCTTGCACGAAACGGAATCTCTTTCAGGAAACAAAATGATAGAAAGTAGCCGTGACTATTTCGAATGGTTAGATAAAAGAAGGTCTGTTCGGGATTTTTCAGAAAAAGAAGTACCAAAAGAAGTTATAGAAAACATTATAAAAACAGCATCAACAGCGCCTTCCGGAGCTCATAAGCAACCTTGGACCTTTTGTGCGATTTCCAATTCTGGATTAAAAACTAAAATTCGGGAAGCTGCTGAAATTGAAGAAAAGGAGAATTATAGTGGAAGAATGAGTGAGAGTTGGATTAAAGACCTCGCTCCACTAGGTACTACTGTAGAAAAACCCTTTTTGGAAGAAGCTCCCTGGTTAATTGTGGTTTTTAAAAGAGTGTATGAAATTGAAGAGGATAGAAAGAAACACAATAATTATTATGTAAATGAATCTGTTGGAATTGCATGTGGAATGCTTATTTCTGCTATTCATAATGCGGGACTGGTAACCCTAACCCATACTCCTAGCCCAATGAATTTTTTAACTAAAGCCCTGGAGAGACCTGAAAACGAAAGAGCTTTTCTATTGCTGCCCGTAGGATACGCACAAGATCCCGTATATGTCCCAAATATAAAGAGAAAACCACTCGAAGATGTCGCTGTCTTTTACGAGTAAATTGATAATGGGTTTCTTATAATTTGAGATTAATCGCTTCATAGTTCCATCTGTAACAATTGTTACTGCGACAACCCACACAATTGTCTATTTTTGTTTTGTAATTTAGAAAAAGTTAGAGAATTACCTTAAGAATATATTTAGGGAAAGAACTTCAAGTTAACATGAAGTCTTTCGGATTATATTTTTGGTTCTGCCTTTATTCTGAAGATTGGGAAAAATATTGAAATAGAATTTAAAGGAGATGAGGATTTCCAGAAAGAATTCGGAAATCAATTATTATTTCCCTTTAAACATCATAATAAACCAATTCAAAGAAATAAATAACAAAAACGTAGTAAAATGCAAATAAAACAATTTAATGATGAAGCTTTAGCTCATTACTCCTACGCAATTGTAAGTAATGGAAAAATGGCAGTGGTAGATCCTAGTAGGGATCCAATACAATATTATAAATATGCAGAAGAGGAAAATGCAAAGATCGTAGCGGTTTTTGAAACGCATCCACATGCCGATTTTGTAAGTAGTCATCTACAAATAAGTAAAGAAACAGGAGCGAGTATTTATGTGAGTAAATTGCTTGGAGCAGATTACGATCATAAAACTTTTGATGATGGAGATTCCTTTAAAATGGGAGCTATCACCTTCAAGGCTATAAACACACCTGGGCATTCCCCAGATAGTATTACAATTGTTGCCGAAGAGGATAAGGAAACCATCCTATTTACAGGAGACACTTTGTTTATTGGGGATGTTGGGAGACCAGATTTACGTGAAAATGCCGGTAACATGACGGCTAAACGTACTGAGTTAGCAAAGGATATGTACCACAGCATTCAAAATAAATTCTCCGCGCTTCCAGATAATGCTATTGTTTATCCTGCTCATGGTGCAGGTTCATTATGTGGAAAGAATATGAGTACCGATTCTTCCAGTACACTTGGTAATGAACGTCAAGGAAATTGGGCTTTTAAAAAGCAAACAGAAGCAGAATTTTTAACAGAAATTTTAGTGGATCAGCCTTTTATTCCTGCATACTTCGGATTTAATGTAGATATTAATAAGTCGGGTGCTGAAAACGTAAATAAAGCTAAGGGTGTAGAGCTAAGACTGAATGTTTCAGAATTAGACTCTAGCACTATCATTGTAGATGTTAGACATCAAGAAAAATACAAACAAGGACACTTAGCCAATAGTATTAATATCATGGCTAGTTCGCCAGCACAAAAATTCGAAACTTGGTTAGGTGCAATCATTGAACCGAATGAAGCATTTTATTTAGTTGTAGAAAGTGTAGATGATATTGAGGAATTATTAAGCAGAGTTGTAAAAATTGGTTACGAGAAGCAACTAAAAGCGATTGTTACCTTATCTAGGGAGGTATCAAAAGCTTCAGAGGTGTTGGATCTGAATGATTTTAAGAAGCATCAAGATAATTACACCATTGTAGATATTAGAAATGAAGGAGAAATTGCCGATGGCAAGATCTTTGAACAAGCTTTAGCCTCACCATTGAATGAATTAAGAGATAATCTTAAGTCAATTCCAACAGATAAACCAATTGTGGTTCACTGCGCGGGAGGATATCGTTCTGCTGCCGGGAGTAGTATTTTAGAAAATAAATTCAAGAATACAAAAATCTATGACCTTAG
Organism: Gillisia sp.; assembly: GCA_024635675.1. Lineage (GTDB taxonomy): Bacteria > Bacteroidota > Bacteroidia > Flavobacteriales > Flavobacteriaceae > Gillisia. Next base: position 8,638 of record JAGXIJ010000039.1, on the reverse strand, counting down.
TGATGCGATCGATGATTTTAAATAAATAAGTAAGAATGGAGCTTATCTATTCATAAAGATTTTCTACCCTGTTTAGAAACCATAAAAACCTCTCAAGTATTTATATTTGAGAGGTTTTTTCGTTTTGCGAATTTCGAAAGTTACCACAGGAATTGTAAATATATCCCTGAGCATTTTTCTATATTTACCACATTCAATGAAATTAGGCATATAATTAGCGCATAATGGACAAAAAATACAAAGTAAAGGTGAACGACTCCTACGAGCATCGTTTTACTAATGAGGAAATACTTTCTTTAGATACCCAGAAAATTTCAGAATCAAAATACCATGTACTTCAAGATGGAAAATCTTTTAATCCTGAAATTTTAAAATCAGATTTTCTTCATAAATCTTATACTATAAAAATCAATTCCAATACCTATCAAGTAGAGATCTCCGACGAGTTGGATTTGTTAATTGAGGATATGGGCTTAGCTATAAGCACCAATAAGTTAGTGAATGACATTAAGGCACCAATGCCGGGGTTAATTCTGGACGTTTTGGTGGAACAAGGAGTAGAGGTGAAAGAGGGAGATTATCTTGTAGTGCTGGAAGCTATGAAAATGGAAAACACCTTAACTGCACCCAGAGACGGAGTGGTAAAATCTATTTCGGTGACCAAAGGAGAAACAGTAGATAAGAATCAGCTTCTTATAGAAATGGAATAATCTCTTCGGAAAGGGATAAATCAAAATTATTGATTGAAGAATCAGTTTACATACAATTCAGATAAATGAAAAAAATATTAGTAGCAAATAGGGGAGAGATCGCCTTAAGAGTCATGAAAACAGCTAGAAAAATGGGAATTAAAACCCTTGCTGTTTTTTCTACGGCAGATAGAAATGCTCCTCATGTAAAATATGCCGATGAGGCGGTTTGTATTGGGGAGGCACCTTCCAATCAATCCTATTTATTGGGAAGTAAAATAATTGAAGTAGCAAAGGAGAATGGAGTAGATGCTATTCATCCCGGGTATGGGTTTTTAAGTGAGAATGCCGATTTCGCTGAAGAAGCCGAAAAAAATGGAATTACTTTTATTGGTCCAGGGTCTAAGGCTATTCGAGTAATGGGAAGCAAGCTTGCAGCAAAAGATGCTGTTAAAGCGTATGACATCCCTATGGTTCCGGGGATAGATGAGGCTATTACTGATGTTGAAAAAGCCAAAGACATTGCTAAAGAAATTGGGTATCCAATACTTATAAAAGCTTCTGCCGGAGGTGGAGGTAAAGGAATGCGCGTAGTAGAAAAAGAATCGGAATTAGCAGACCAGATGAAACGTGCCATTAGCGAAGCAGAGTCTGCTTTTGGAGATGGATCTGTTTTCATTGAAAAATATGTGGGTTCGCCAAGGCATGTAGAAATTCAGGTTTTAGCAGATAAACATGGCAATTACGTTCATCTTTTCGAACGTGAGTGCAGCATTCAAAGAAGACATCAAAAAGTAGTGGAAGAAGCGCCATCTGTAGTTTTAGATGAGAAACTTCGAAAGGAAATGGGAGAAGCCGCAATTAAAGTGGCTAAAGCTTGTGATTATGTGGGTGTTGGTACGGTTGAATTCTTATTGGATGAAAACAAGAATTTCTATTTTCTGGAAATGAATACCAGACTCCAAGTGGAGCATCCTGTTACCGAATTTATTACGGGGAAAGATCTGGTAGAACAACAAATTAGAGTAGCTAGGGGTGAAAAATTAGCTTTTTCTCAAGAAGATCTTAAAATTAATGGTCATGCCGTAGAATTACGTGTGTATGCAGAGGATCCACTGGAAGATTTTATGCCAAGCGTTGGTACTTTAGAAAGATATCGAACTCCAAAAGGGGAAGGCATTAGAATGGATGATGGATTTGAGGAAGGAATGGAAGTGCCAATTTATTATGACCCAATGCTAGCAAAATTGATCACTTATGGTAAGACCAGGGAAGAAGCCATTCAGTTAATGATTTCGGCTATAGATCAATATGAAGTGCAAGGTGTGCAAACTACACTTCCTTTTGGGAAATTTGTCTTTGAACATGAAGCTTTCAGAAGTGGGGATTTTGACACCCACTTTGTGAAAAATTACTATTCAGCAGATAAACTTGCAGACAAAATAGAAAAGGAAGCGAAACTTGCAGGATTAATTGCGTTAAAGCAATATTTAAGAGATCAAGAATTAACGAGATTACCTCACAATTAAATTCTGTTTAAATTGAAATTGAGATGTATATCTGTTTTTCATCCGTTAAGACTGCTAATCAGATCTTAACCCTGTCTCGAGACATCGGGAGTTTTCAGGGTCTCCTCCAGACTTTACTGGGATGCTGAAACAAGTTCAGCATGACGAAGAACTTGAATGTGACTAGTTGAATATAAAATCAAAATCATAAGAAGATTATGAGTAAAAATATAGAGATCCTAAATAATAAAATTGCTGAAGCTCATTTGGGTGGTGGTGAAAAGCGTATTGCAAAACAACACGAAAAGAAGAAATTAACTGCTAGGGAAAGAGTGAATTATTTTTTAGATGAAGGTTCTTTCGAAGAGATTGGTATTTTGGTAACACACCGAACTACAGATTTTGGGATGGAAAAACAACAATACTATGGAGATGGAGTAGTAACCGGTTACGGGACTGTAAACGGCAGATTGGTTTATGTGTTCGCACAGGATTTTACTGTGTTTGGTGGTGCCCTTTCAGAAACCCATGCAGAGAAGATTTGCAAGGTAATGGATCACGCCATGAAAGTTGGAGCTCCCATTATTGGATTGAATGATTCTGGAGGAGCTCGTATTCAGGAAGGAGTTCGTTCTCTGGGTGGATATGCAGATATTTTTTATAGAAATGTACAGGCATCTGGAGTGATTCCGCAGATATCGGCAATTATGGGTCCATGTGCTGGAGGAGCAGTTTATTCCCCGGCAATGACAGATTTCACCATTATGGTAGAAGGAAGTAGCTATATGTTTGTAACCGGACCTAATGTTGTGAAAACTGTTACAAATGAAGAGGTGACTTCAGAAGAATTAGGAGGGGCTAGCACACATTCAACAAAGTCTGGGGTTACACATTTAACTTCAAATAACGATATCACTTGTTTGGAGGATATTAAAAGTTTATTAAGCTATTTACCACAAAATAATAAGGAAACTACAGAGAAGTATAGTTACGAATTAGGAGACGAGATTAGAGAAGTTTTGGACGATCTTATCCCGGATAGTGCCAATAAACCTTATGATATGCATGAGGTAATAAAAGGGATTATCGACGAGGATTCTTTCTTTGAAATTCATAAGGACTATGCAGAGAATATTATTGTAGGTTTTGCAAGATTAGGAGGAAGAAGTATTGGAATAGTTGCCAATCAGCCTATGAGTCTTGCTGGAGTTTTAGATGTTGACTCTTCAAAGAAAGCAGCCAGATTTACTCGTTTTTGTGATTGTTTCAATATTCCATTATTAGTCTTGGTAGATGTACCGGGATTTTTACCTGGAACAGATCAGGAATGGAACGGGATCATATTACACGGCGCTAAGCTATTATATGCTTTAAGTGAAGCAACTGTGCCAAGAGTTACAGTAATTACAAGAAAGGCCTATGGCGGGGCTTACGATGTGATGAATTCTAAACATATTGGAGCCGATCTCAATTTTGCCTGGCCAACTGCGGAAATCGCCGTGATGGGAGCAAAGGGGGCCAGTGAAATTATTTTCAGAAAAGAAATACAGGATGCAGAAGATCCGGAACTAGAACTCTCTGAAAAGGAAGCTGAATATGCTGAAAAATTCGCGAATCCTTTTGAAGCTGCTAAGCGTGGTTTTATAGATGAGGTAATAATGCCAAGAGATACGAGAAAGAAATTACTGAAAGCATTTAGTATGTTAGAGAAAAAGTCTGTTTTAAGAATAGATCGTAAACATGGAAATATTCCGTTATAGGTTTAAGGATAATTTTTAAGCACAGTTAATTTTTATTGGTCTGCATTTATTGTTATAAGTTTTCACCTTTCTTATCGACTGTAACAAATGTTACTGTAAACATCACTAAAATAGGAGTTCTTTGCAGCTCAATGAAATTATAAATTATGGATTGGATTTTTGAACCTTGGCCTTGGTATGTGGCCGGACCCTTAATAGCATTAATAATGTTTTTATTAATCTTTGTTGGGAAGCAATTTGGAATGTCTTCTAACTTGAGAACTTTTTGTACTATGTGCGGGGCCGATAAAAAAGCTGATTTCTTTAGTTTCGATTGGAAAGCACAACGATGGAATTTAGTAGTAGTAGCAGGAGCTATAATTGGTGGTTTTATTGGAGCTCATTATTTATCTAATGATGTTGCTGTTGCAATAAACCCGGCAACAATCTCAACACTCCAAGAGCTTGGATTTAATAGTGCTGGTAATGCTTATTTACCAGATGAGTTATTTAGCCTTGATGCTTTATTGAGTATAAAGTCTGTAGCAATTCTTTTAATTGGAGGATTACTTATTGGGTTTGGTGCTAGATATGCTGGTGGATGTACTTCTGGTCATGCGATATCTGGATTAAGCAACTTACAATTACCCTCGTTAATTGCTGTAATTGGATTTTTTATTGGTGGATTATTTATGATCCATGTTTTATTCCCATTAATATTTTAATATGAGAACACTTAGTTATTTATTTATAGGCATCTTTTTCGGAATTGTAATGTATAAGTCTGAAGCGGCATCATGGTTTAGAATCTATGAAATGTTTCAGTTTCAATCGTTTCACATGTATGGGATTATTGGCTCCGCATTAGTTCTTGGAGTGCTAGGAGTACAATTAATCAAGAGAAATAACATTAAATCCTTCTTTGGAGAACCTATAAAATTTGTTCCGAAGGAAAAAGGATTTACCAGATATATGGTAGGAGGAATTATCTTTGGATTGGGTTGGGCACTGGCTGGATCTTGTCCTGGACCAATCTATACACTTATTGGAGCCGGATCTGTTGCTATTATCGTAGTATTATTGGGGGCTATTCTTGGAACTTTTATATATGGATTGCTTCAGAAAAAGTTACCACACTAATTTTTAGGGGGGGTAATTTCGGTGGAATCCATCGTAAAAGAGGGAAGTGCTATTTTGAATTTCACGACTACCAATCTTATGCTTATTACAATTAACGAGGTAACAACATAAATGATATCGTTGTCTACGTTGAAATTGTATAAGATTACATAGCCTAAAGCTCCAACTAAACAAGCGGTGGCGTAGATTTCCTTTCTAAAAATCACTGGGATCTCATTACATAGGATATCCCGAATAACACCCCCAAATGTTCCTGTTATTGCCCCAAGCGCAATGGAAATTATGGGGCTTAGTCCATTATTGATACCCGCTTCTACTCCGGTAATTGTGAAAACCCCTAATCCGATGGTATCAAATAAAAATAATGAAGTTTTAAGATGATTTATCTTATTTCTAAATAAAATGGTTAAAAATGTGACAACACTTATAAGGTAAATGTAGAAAGTTTTTTCCATCCACATTACCGGATTGTTACCAATTAAAATGTCGCGTACTGTTCCACCTCCAACGGCAGTAACAAATGCAATTATGAAAATGCCAAATAAATCCAGCTTTCTGGTCATAGCTGCCAAGGCCCCAGAAATGGCAAAAGCTATAGTTCCTAAAATATCGAATGTACTAAAAAGTGATAGATCTATCATTACCGGCAAAGTTACTTTTTAAAACAGTATTTACTAAACTACATCCTTTAAAATTGTTCATAATACTTTTAGGAATTCAATTGAATTATAAACAAATAGGAAATCTTAATAACAATTTCTGTAAGTTTTTAACTAAACTCCCTACTTTTACAGTACTAAAATTATATTGAAATGTCTGATACAGTTGAAAGAATAAAATGTTTAATTATAGGTTCTGGACCTGCTGGGTATACAGCTGCTATATATGCTGCTCGGGCAGATATGGAACCAATTATGTATACAGGGATGGAACCTGGAGGTCAATTAACTACCACTACAGAAGTAGATAATTTCCCTGGATACCCAGACGGAATAGATGGTCCGGCTATGATGGTAGATCTTCAAAAACAAGCTGAGCGCTTTGGGACTCAAGTTAGAATTGGGATGGTTACAGAGGTTCAGTTTAATAAAGACCCGGGAGGTATTCATAAAGCTTGTGTAGATAACTCTACATGGGTAGAAGCAGAAACAATAATTATTTCTACTGGTGCTACCGCAAAATATTTAGGTTTACCTAGTGAACAACGTCTTAGAGGGGGTGGAGTTTCTGCCTGTGCCGTTTGTGATGGGTTTTTCTATAAGAATCAAGATGTTGCAATAGTAGGGGGTGGTGATACCGCGGCTGAAGAGGCTACTTATTTAGCTAACATTTGTAAGAAGGTTACCATGTTGGTTAGAAAAGATGAAATGCGTGCTTCTAAAGCGATGCAGCATCGAGTTACCAATACTAAAAACATAGAATTAAAATACAATACTGTTGTAGATGAAGTGCTTGGAGAACAGGTCGTAGAGGGATTAAGAATGCTTAATAATGCAACAGGTGAGAAGGAGGAGATCGCTATTACCGGATTATTTATTGCCATAGGTCATAAACCAAATACCGATATTTTTAAAGGGCAGTTGGAAATGGATGATATGGGGTATCTAATTACCAAAGGGAAATCTACTAAGACTAATATTCCCGGTGTTTTTGCTTCAGGAGATGTACAGGATAAAGAATATAGACAAGCCGTTACTGCAGCAGGTACAGGTTGTATGGCTGCCTTAGATGCAGAGCGTTATTTAAGTTCTGTTGAAGAGATCAAAGAAAAAAAGGTAGAAGCTAATATGTAGCAATTTATTTTTTGATATAATAAAAAAGCCCCGACAATTGTCAGGGCTTTTTTTATTTACAATTAGATAATTAATTATCTATTTTCACTTTCTTTTCTACAGATCCATCATCATTAACCTCGATCTTTATTTTCTTATCGTCGGTTTTAATTTTCACCTCATCACCATCATTGCTTACTTTCACTTTATCATCTGAATCTAAGTTCATTTCTTTACGAATTGCACTTTCATCATCCATATCATCTGCTTCATGTTTTTCATCTCTACAAGAAATTAATGCTATAGATAACATAGAAAAAATCAAACCGTTTCTTAAAATATTTTTCATTCTATTGTAATTTAGGGGTTAGTAAGAGATAAACTTACTGCTTTTTAGCATATGTAGGTATACGTTTTAACTTTTTTTAGAAAGTATTGCTTTTTGTGAAAACTCTACCAGATCTATCTCTGGAGTATTATAAAGGTCTACTTCGCTTTTGTCTTTAGCAGAAAGCTTCAAGTTTTTAGAAACATTAATTCTATTCTTAGAATTTCCTGTAGTAAACACTTCTGCAGTTTTGGAACTTAATTTTTCACCATCAAATTTAGCAGATTTTGATGAGGTAAGGTTTAAAACCTCAATAGCTCCCTTTAATTTTGCTGAAGAATTATCGATCGATCTCACAGTCAATAGAGGAGTTTTTAAAGATCCTTCCAAGTCACTGGACTCTTTTAATTCAAGAGAAATATCTTCAGCAGTGATATCTACTTCTACCTTAGCATTGCCGGAATTGTCTAATCTGAATTTATTAGTGGTGGCCGAAAATTTACTTTTCGATCTTCCTTTTGCTATAAATTCAAAATCATTTAAATATAACTCATGCAAGGTTTCAAATTCTACTTTTCCATCTACGGTAATCATGGTCAAGGTATCTGCAAAAGTAATCCTTAACTTCTGGGACTTGCTGTTTGAAATTTTTGTTGAAGGTTTAATATATAGCACCTCATTTACAACTCCAATCTGGATTAGGCTATGCAAATTATCATCTGCCTCAACCTCAACCATAGTTCGATTTCCCTTTAATAAACCAACTTCAAAATCTCCATCCAATTCTATAGATCTAAATGAATTTATATCAGTTTGTTCGGTGGTCACATTTCTGCTTCCTTTTACACTTTTTTGAGCCTGAGAATTATTGCCGATTAAAAGAAAAGCAAGGAGTATATATTTATACATTTTTCACTATATAAAATTCAGGCAAATTTAGAAAAAGCCCCCAGTTATTGGAGGCTTATTTTTAGCTTGGCACACAAGTCTTTTTACATCTAATTAACATATCCATTTTTTGATATTGAAATTGTTCCTGATGATGAGCGTCTATAGTTATTTTTTCTTCGGTTGATTCTACTGAAAAGACAGATAAAATCAAAACGATTATGAGTTTGATCAAGGCTATCATGATTCATTCTTTTTAATTTCTATTCCGTTTTTATCTATTTTAATCTGCTTATCGTTGTTCTTATTGATCTGTACACCATCCGAACTAATTTTGACCTTGACGTTATCGTCATCACCGAACTTACTAGATTCTTCCCAGTTGTCTGTATTCTTATTTATCTGAACCCCATCAGAATTTATACGAATCTTAACGTTATCGTCGTCATCAAACGAATCAGATTCTTCCCAGTTTTCATCATTGTTCCAAGAGTCATCGTTAGAGTCTATACCTTCTTCAGGGCAGGTTTCGCAAATTGTTTCATTCTCAATTACTTTTACAAAATGTTCTTCC
>JAGXIJ010000038.1 GCA_024635675.1 Gillisia sp. | reverse complement strand
TCATAATGCCATCGTGAATGCATTTGGTTTCGATGGGATGGAAATGGATGCTTTTTATATTAGTGACGATGAATGGAATCAAGGCGAAGAAATATCCCAATTTGATCTTGGGGAAGAACTCGGTTCTGTTAGACTAATGAATGAAACTACGCTGGATAGTGCTGTTTCTAAAAATCATAGAAAATTGATCTATGTATATGATTTCTTAAGCATGTGGACTTTCCTTATAGAATTGGCCGATATTGCTGAAATTGAGGATGGTCGTGATTATCCAAACTTGATGTATGTTCATGGGCAAATCCCTACGGAAGCTCCGGATATGGAGTTTGTAGCCGATAAGAATGAATATGATGAGGATGATTCCGATTTAGATCTGGATAATTTTGATGACCTTTCTTATGATGATATTTGGAATTAACCCATCAACTAAGCTCAGGGTGACAGTTTGATAACTGATTACGGTTTTCGTTTCAAGTTTCAAGTTTCAAGTTTCAAGTTTACTTTAATTGATTAATTTTTTTTCTCTATACTCAATACTATTTTCTCAAATCTAATATCTCAATTGTAAAATGATCAATCTATATAACGCGCAAATTGAATCCCTTTCTATCCACAGAGTTGGGAATAAAAGTAGAAACGAAAACATTTTCCTTTCTGGTGCTCCTTTCGAATTGAATGATGAAATTGCTCCCTTGATCAAAGAATACTTCTTAAAATCATTCAGAGAAAAAGAAGAGAATTATTATCAATTCGCACATGAAACAGATTTGGAATATAACGAGTTGTATAATCTGGCAAATCAAATTTTTGATGCTCCAGAATCTGTGCATGAAGTTTCAAAAAAAATAACCACCTTATTATTTGAACAATCCTCTCATCCCCATATTAAAAGTGGAGAAGTGTATGTTGTTTATTTTGAAAATATGCTTTTAGATAATGAAAAAGTTTCGGCCATTGGAATTTTTAAATCTGAATTAAAGCATGATTTTTTACAATTTCAGGAAAAAGGATCATTGTTAGAAATGGTGATTCAGCAAGGGATCAACCTTCAAAAAATGGATAAAGGCGCATTGATCTTCAATAAGAATAGAGCTGAAGGCTACAAGATCCTATCTGTAGATTCTAATAAGTATGACACAAAATATTGGTTGGAAAATTTCTTAGGAGTAGATGTCTTAGCTGATGATAATTTCTATACAAAAAAGTATCTAAAATTTTGTCAGAATTTCGCAAAGGATGTTGTGCTCCCTGCCGAAGACAAAAAAGAAGAAGTAATGTTCATGAACAGAAGTGTGGATTATTTCGCGAAAAATGATTCTTTCGAGGAAACTAATTTCTTGAATTCTGTAATTGATAATCCGGAATTAATCCCGGAATTCCGTAACTATAAAACAGAAAAGGCTCCCAAATATAAGATTGAAGATCTTACTGAGTTCAATATTGCAAACGCTGCAGTAACTTCTGCAAGAAAATCGATAAAAAACGTCATCAATCTAGACACAAATATTCAGATAAAACTGGATTTCATCAATCCGGAATCTGCTCAAAAATTCGTGGAAAAAGGTTGGGACGAAGAAAAACAAATGTATTACTACTTGGTGTACTTTAATAAAGAAGAGAAGAGCTAAACCCTCCTCTTCTTTATATTTGCATTTTCATAATTTCGTTTCACAAACTCAAGCGCAGTCCTTAAGATTTGTCCCATGGTCTTAGCTCTCTTGAATTTCATATCGTTGGTGAATAAATACAGATCTTTACGTAATTGTTTTACGTTTGCTGGAGTAGAAACATGATCGTTGATCATGCACCTTATCAATTCTTTAAAGCGAGTTTGTGCATTGATCATTCGCTTAGCAAGTAGCGAGCGTTCCTCTTTTCTGTATTGCTCTATAGAACTACTTTCTAATTTTTCGGTTACCAACTCTACCATTTTAAAATTCTCCTTAAAGAACTGTGGTCGGTACACTTTTAAATTTCCTTCATAACACTGTTGGTCGAAATCGATTGCTCGAATAGTATATTCCACATGATCAAAATCGTGGGTTGGAATTATAACGTAATTATAAGACCGCATATCTCCAAGAAGCCGCACTGTACAGCGCTCGTTAAATTTCACAAATTGCTTTGCTATTTGTGTCTTCGCTCGATCATCGCAATCTGGCAATTCATCCTGAATAAAAACATCCCCCGGAATTCCTGCAATATGCTCTTCTATCAAGGTGTCCATATAAACCAGAAAATTGATCCTGTGTGGAGATAAAATATGTTCTATTTCTAAACCATAAATTCTGGAAGCATCGGCAATTTTAATGTAGAAATATGTGAAGCTTTCATTTAATGTATTTCGAACTCTAATTCTAAAGGGCTTTGAATTCCCAAAAGTGCAATAATCTATTGCATCAATGCTTAAATAAGGTAGAGAATCATCACTCCCATCAGAATGTAATATTGCATAAATGTGTTTTAACGATTCATCAATTTCTACCCGCTCGCTATCAGAATAATAGCAACGCACCCAAAGTGTATCTTCATCATTTTGATCATAAACAACGATGGAACCTGAGAACCTAAGAAGATCATCATAAAACACAGGGATTTTAGTATCCCTGTTATATTTCTCCAAATATTTATGCAAACGTTCATTTACAGGAAAGGAAGGTTTTTTCCTAGACATTAAGTTTTCTTCCATCTTTAGGGTTTTTCCAAAAATACAGTATCTGCTCCACTTCTCAAGTAACAAATCGTTAACTTCGACGTCCTATTAAAAAACTCAGAATAATTTGGAAACAATTCTTACTATAAACCAACTTACCAAGAAATATGGAAGTTTAACCGCGGTTAATAACCTCTCTTTTAAAATTGAAAAGGGAAATGTTTATGGCATTTTAGGCCCGAATGGAAGTGGAAAATCTACCACTCTTGGGATGGTTCTAAATGTGGTAAATAAAACCAGTGGAGACTTTTATTGGTTTGATGGTACAGATTCTACGCATGAGGCATTAAAAAAGGTGGGAGCAATAATAGAGCATCCTAATTTTTACCCGTATATGACAGCCTCACAAAATCTTGCTTTGGTATGTAAGATCAAAGGAGTTTCCAAAAATAAGATTGATGAAAAACTTGGTCTGGTTGGATTATTGGATCGAAAAGATAGTAAGTTCAGTACTTTTTCTTTGGGAATGAAACAGCGTTTAGCAATCGCCTCTGCCCTATTGAATGATCCGGAAATACTTATTTTAGATGAACCCACTAATGGATTGGATCCACAAGGCATCCATCAAATAAGAGAGATTATAAGAAATATTGCATCTATGGGAACAACCATTCTTTTGGCTTCTCATTTATTGGATGAAGTTGAAAAGGTATGTACCCACGTAGTAATTATTAGAAAAGGAGTAAAACTTTATAGTGGAAAAGTAGATGAGATGAATGCCAGTCATGGCTTTTTCGAATTAAAAGCTATAGATCTTGTAAAACTTCAACAATTACTGGAAGATCACCCAGCTATTGGAAAGATCACTGTTAACGATGATCTTTTAACTGCTATTCTGGAAAAACCAATGGGTGCCGATGAATTAAATTCATTTCTTCATGAAAAAGGAATGGTGCTTTCCTATTTAGTAAAAAGAAAGGAAAGTCTTGAAGAACAGTTCTTACAATTAACTAACCAAACAGCCTTATAGATGTTACGATTATTAAATATAGAATTACATAAGTTAAGGTATAATAGATCCGCAAAGATCCTTATTAGCACCTATTTTATCCTTATTACCTTCATCGCTTTAATTGCCTCTATAGAATTTGATTTGGGACCGGTTCATTTTAGGTTAGCAGATCAGGGAATATTTAACTTTCCATTTATTTGGCATTTCAATAGCTACATTGGGGCGCTTCTTAAAATATTTCTTGCTATCGTTATTGTCTCAATGATGTCTAATGAATATAGCCATAGGACCCTAAAACAAAACCTAATTGATGGATTGAGTAAGAAAGAATTTGTTTTGTCTAAATTTCTAACTGTCCTACTATTCTCAGTAATTTCGACACTGTTTCTTGTAATTGTTACTCTTATTTTAGGTTATAATTTCTCAGATTATACAGAGGTTTCAATAGTATTTTCAGATATGGAATATCTTCTGGGGTATTTTGTTAAACTACTTGGATTTTTCACCTTTTGTATGTTCATCGGCATTTTAATAAAGCGCTCTGCATTTGCTTTAGGATTCTTATTTATCTGGTGGATTTTTGAGAATATCTTATACGGGGTTTTAAATTTTAGATTCTTTAGAGATAGTGACCTTCCAGAAAATATCATGCAATTCTTTCCTTTAACTGCCATGAGTAATATAGTGGTAGAGCCTTTTTCACGTTTGTCGTTCATTAAGACTGCTGCAACCCAAATTGGGGAAGAATTAGATAAAGATTATGGGGTTCATTGGTACCAGTTGCTAATTGTAATAACTTGGACAGTAATCTTCGTATATTTATCTCTTGCCCTATTAAAGAAGAGAGATCTTTAGAATTTCCTATTTGGTTTGTATTTGAATAGGCAAGATATTTGCTTATTTTCGTGAGGCTAAGAAAATGATTAATGAAATTCGAAATAAAATCCGATTACAAACCTACCGGAGACCAACCTCAAGCAATAAAAAAGCTGGTTTCTGGTATTGATAATAACGAGCAATACCAAACCCTATTAGGTGTTACAGGTTCTGGAAAAACCTTTTCCGTGGCAAATGTCATTGAAGAGATCCAACGACCAACTCTTATCTTAGCGCATAATAAAACTTTAGCCGCACAGCTTTACTCAGAATTCAAGCAATTCTTTCCTGACAATGCTGTTGAATATTTCGTGAGTTATTATGATTACTACCAACCTGAAGCATTCATTCCCTCCTCTGGAACTTATATTGAGAAAGATCTCGCGATCAATGAAGAACTGGAGAAACTGCGTTTAAGCACTACTTCTTCTCTTTTAAGCGGAAGACGTGATATTATAGTAGTAGCATCCGTTTCCTGTTTATACGGTATTGGAAACCCGGTTGAATTCAAGAAAAATGTAGTCTCTATTGAAAAAGATATGCATATTTCAAGAACCAAGCTTTTACACAGACTTGTTCAGAGTTTATATTCGAGAACAGAAGCCGATTTTAGCCATGGTAATTTCAGAATAAAAGGTGATACCGTAGATGTTTTTCCTAGTTATGCAGATAATGCCTTCAGAATTCATTTTTTTGGAGATGATATAGAGGAAATAGAAGAGTTCGACCCTCAAACGAATGAAGTTTTAGAGAAATACGAGAGGCTGAACATCTATCCCGCGAATATGTTTGTTACCTCTCCAGATGTGCTTCAAGGTGCAATTCGCGAGATCCAGGATGATCTTGTTAAACAAATCGATTATTTTAAAGACATTGGTAAGCATTTAGAAGCAAAACGATTAGAGGAACGCACTAATTTTGATCTGGAAATGATTCGGGAGCTGGGTTATTGTTCGGGAATCGAGAATTACTCAAGATATCTGGATGGAAGATTACCGGGAACAAGACCTTTCTGTCTTTTAGATTATTTCCCAGATGATTTTTTAATGGTAGTAGATGAAAGCCACGTTACCATTCCTCAGGTTCACGCAATGTATGGAGGTGACCGATCCAGAAAAGAAAATTTAGTGGATTATGGATTTAGATTACCGGCGGCGATGGACAACAGACCTTTAAAATTTGAAGAGTTTGAAGCCATGCAAAATCAGGTGATCTTTGTGAGTGCTACTCCTGCCGATTATGAATTACAAAAAACTGAAGGTATTTATGTCGAGCAGATAATACGACCTACAGGCTTATTAGACCCGATAATAGATGTAAGGCCAAGTTTGAACCAAATTGATGATCTTATTGAAGAAATTCATATTAGAACAGAAAAAGATCAGCGGGTATTAGTTACTACGCTAACTAAAAGAATGGCAGAGGAATTAACAAAATATCTAACCCGCATAAATGTAAGATGTAGGTATATCCATTCTGATGTTGATACACTGGAACGTGTAGAAATAATGCAGGATCTAAGAAAAGGGATTTTTGATGTCCTTATTGGTGTAAATTTATTAAGAGAGGGATTAGACTTACCAGAGGTTTCCTTAGTTGCGATTCTAGATGCAGATAAAGAAGGATTTCTAAGAAGTAATAGATCTCTTACACAAACCATAGGACGTGCCGCTAGACACTTGGAAGGAAGAGCGATAATGTATGCTGATAGAATAACTAACAGTATGCAAAAAACTATAGATGAAACTAATTATCGTCGGGAAAAGCAGATTGCATATAATACGAAACACAAGATCACCCCAACTGCAATTGTGAAAAGTATTGAAAACTCATTAGTGAAGAACAAGCTAGATCCTTATGTTATTGAGACTGCACCCACTTTAAAAGCAGCCGAAAAAGAAACGGCATATTTTAGTAAACCTCAATTAGAAAAACGCATTCGAACTAAACGAAAAGAGATGGAAGCAGCTGCCAAGGATTTAGATTTCATGAGCGCTGCAAGACTACGGGATGAAATTAAAATGTTACAAGATAAAACCAAGGCTTTGACATAATTTAAGGTCTCTTATTTATGTTTTAAAAAGAAATAGCATATAATACTAACACTCAACGTTTTAATTTAATATATTTAAAATTCATTCTTCACTTTAGCCCTATTTATTGTGGTGGTTAAATATATTGTAGATGAAAATTTTTGTATTTATTTTACTGTTTATCCCCTTTTTTGTAGTTAGTCAAGTAGGTATCAACACCTCCTCTCCCAAAGCCCAATTAGATATAATTGCCAGTTCTCCGGATAATCCTTTGGTTATAGACGGACTATTGATCCCTAGACTTCAGAAATTCCCGGGAGCTCTTCCCACTAAGGACCAACATGGATTATTGGTTTTTTTGAATACAACAATAGGGAATCAAAAGAGCGGGTTCTATTATTGGAACAATGATGGACAAAAATGGGAAGCACTCACCGCAAGCCTTTCAGAAAACTTCTATAAGCCATCTACAACACTGAGTCCCGGTAATATTAGTGACGTTATGTTTAGAAATGGAAGTATTGGGATTGGTACACAGGATATCACTTCAAAATTACAAATAGCACTCAACTCAACTACAGATGCAGCGATTAAAAAAGGTTTGGAGGTAGATAATAATAATCCGACGGTAGATAATCTTACAACCTATGGGATAATTAGTGATAATCGAAGTTCTACTAATGGTAATAAATACGGATTCAAAAATAATGTGGGAGGGAATGGTATTGGGATTCATTACGGTATTTTTAATGAAACCTATCAGAATTCAGGTACCAATGATATCTATGGAATCTATAATCGCGTAGGAAATACCTTCGGAGCAAAGAGCGATAATTATGGTATTTACAGTATAATTGGAAGTACGACAAGCCTGGGAACTATATATGGAATATATAGTAAAGCAGAAGGTAATAGCAGTGCAAAGGTGTTTGCAGGTTATTTTGCAGGAAGGCTTGGGATTGGACTTACCAAGGAAGAAGAATATATTTTACCAGCCGTTAAGGGCAGCAGTTCTCAAATTCTGACTTTAGATTCCACAGGAAATATGAATTGGACTTATCCCAATGCTCAAAATTATATAAGTACTGGAAGTGCAACAGGAGATTTCTTAATCACCGAAGATGTTGGAACTTTAAGAATTAACAACGATTTGAGTCAACTTATCATTCCGGCTGCAAATATTAATAAAGGGAGAATAATTAGACTAATTGGTTGGGAGGGAATTGGAATTAAAAGTTTTGTGTTTTCCAATGCTGATAATTTGTATGATGTTCGAAATAATGTGACTGTAACAACTATTGGAGCAAATCAAATATTCACGATCCAAAGTGCCGGGAATAGATGGATCTTATTAAATAAATAAAAAAGCACCTCTTGGTGTTGTTTTTACGTTATTTTGGCTTGAAAACCCTATTATCACTGATTTTTTTGTTTTCCTCGTTTTAATATATTTAAAATTTTATGAAGATTTCCTTTGTGCATCAATTAATCCCTATTTTTAGAATTACATTTATCATATATGAAACAGTTCTTTTTCCGTACGCGCTCTTTCTTCAATGTAATTGAAAGTAAAATTGCTTTTTATCCCACTGTATTAGCCTTCTTGGGAGCCTTTTTTGCATTCTTTATGATTTATTTAGAAAGTCTGGGGATCTCAAAATATTTGTTGGAAAAAGCACCTATTTTGGTGGTAGATAATGGAAATACAGCCTTAACAATTTTAAGTGCTCTAATATCAGGACTTATCTCTGTAATCGTGTTTAGCTTTTCTATGGTGATGTTATTGTTGAGTCAGGCATCCAGCAATTATTCCCCGAGATTATTACCCGGCTTAATTTCAGATAAAAAACATCAGATTATCTTAGGAACCTACCTGTCTACCATACTTTACAATATTTTCATTTTATTCTCTATTCAACCTACAGGAGATAAATATCAGCTCCCCGGATTTGCCGTATTAATAGGGATCTTAGGGACGGTTGTTTGTATTTATGCCTTCATTTTCTTTATTCATAATATTTCTCAATCTATACAGATAAGTAATATTCTAAAAAGAATATATGTCCAGGCAAAAGGTCGATTAGATCTATTGATCGAAAAGGAAGTGGAACATCTAGCTTCTTTTCCGGAGAGTGAAGGTTGGCATGAATATTATTCTAAATGCTCCGGATACCTTCAAAATGTATCTTATACCAATCTTATAGATATTAGTAAGGAAAAGAATACACAACTACATATTTTACCTGTAAAAGGTATTTTTGTTCTTAATGGGAATCCAATTTTGAAATCTAAAAAGGAGTTAAATGAAGAGACCCTGAATCTTGTTTTAGGTAATTTTAATTTTGCAAGGGAGGAACTTATTGAGGATAATTATATTCTTGGTTTTAAACAAATCACCGAAATAATCGTAAAGGCAATGTCCCCGGGAATAAACGATCCGGGAACAGCCATTAATGCTATTGATTATCTTACTGAATTGTTAGCATTACGAATGCAAAAGAAAGATGTTAATGTTATTCGAAGAGAAGAAATTCCATATTTAAAAATCAATACAATAGATTTTAAGGAGTTGATATATCAGATAATGGCTTCAATAAGAACCTATTGTAAGCATGATGTAACCTTGGCGCAAAAATTATTGATCATGCTGAATTATTTACTGAATCAACCAACTTATAATGAGGATTATAAGGATAGCATCAACTTGGAAATTAAATCTTTATTAGCAGATGCTAAGAACGCTATTAAGAATGAAAGAGATATCGAAAACCTACTTACTTTAGCAAAAAACATGAAGCTAGACCTTACCACTCTGGTATAATATAAAATACAATATTTTCCAAATGACCCAACATAAACACCTTGTCCTGCTATTATTAGTGTTTTTATTTATAGGAATTAATACAAATGCTCAAAGTACTGCCTCCAAAAATGTTTCAACTTTTACTCTTGCGGCACCCCAATTGGATACTATTAAACAAATTTGGGTATACCTCCCGGAATCTTATAAAACTTCTCAGAAAGAGTATCCTGTGCTATATCTGCAAGACGCACAGAATTTATTTGATGTTTCTACTTCTTATGTTGGGGAATGGAGAGTTGATGAAACTTTAGATAGTTTGAATCTTGATCTAATAGTTATAGGAATTGAACACGGAAATGAAAAGCGAACAGATGAATTAACCCCGTACCCTAACCCTGAATACAATGGGGGCAATGCCAATAATTATCTGGATTTTATTCTAAACACATTAAAACCAAAAGTAGATTCGCTTTATAACACTTCCTCAATTGCTGAAAATACGTTTATTGGTGGGAGCTCATTAGGCGGTCTTTTTTCTTATTATGCAACCTTAAAACATCCTGATGTTTTTGGCAAAGCTCTAGTCTTTTCCCCTAGTTTTTGGTATTCCGAAGATATTTTTGAATTGACTAAAAACATAGAAGTTACTGAACTTTCCGACAACCACTTCTATTTTAGAGCTGGTGAAAAAGAAAGCAAAACCATGGTTCCTCTAATGTATGAGATGAAAGAATTACTTTCCTCTAAACTAAATTCTGCTGAGCATATAAATATTCAATCTATACCTGAAGGGGAGCATAATGAAACAATGTGGGCCACTATATTCCCCGATGCTGCCTTATGGTTACTAAAAGATGTGAAATAATTTTTCACATATAAGGCATTCTGCACATCAGATTAATGACTGGAAATAATAAAAAAGCCACGAATTCACGAATTATTTAAGTAGGATTCGTGAATTGTCCATAAAATATAATAGACAGATAAAGGACGTCATTCTGAACTTGTTTCAGAATCTCATAACACTATAAATCGATAAAATAAATTGAGACCCTGAATTATCCCGATGCTTCGGGACAGGGTGGCGAGACAATTATCACGACTGGAAATCAATAAAAAAGCCACGAATTCACGGATATTTCAAATATGATTCGTGAATTCGTGGCTAATATTTTTAGGGGTGTATATAAAACCCTATTCATTCCAATGGGGACAAATTATGCCTTTTTAGATTTAACCCATTCTTGTACCATTTCTTCCAAAATGTTTAATGGTACCGCACCATTAGTAAGTACCACATCATGAAATTCTCTAATATCGAAATCCTCACCCAGTTGGTCTTTGGCTTCTTCTCGTAACTCTACGATCTTATTCATCCCGATCTTATATGCTGTTGCTTGCCCTGGCATCACAATATGTCTTTCTACCATTTTCACGCAATCACTTTCGGCATTAGGAGTATTTTCCTTATAATATGCGATTCCCTCTTCTCTGGTCCATTTTTTTGCATGGATTCCCGTATCTACAACCAATCTGCAAGATCTCCACAATTCCATTGCCAATCTCCCAAAATCGGAGTATGGATCTTTATAAAACCCAATTTCCTTAGGCACAAATTCGCTATATAATCCCCAACCTTCCACATAAGCTGTGTAAAACGAGAATTTCCTGAACATTGGGATGCTATCCAATTCCTGAGCAATCGCTATTTGCATATGATGTCCTGGAATACCTTCATGAAAGGCCAAGGCTTCCATTTGATAGGTTGGCATTGCATTCATATCATAAAGATTTGCGTAATAAGTTCCAGGTCTGGAACCATCTAATGCCGGTTGTTGATAAAATGCTTTTCCGGCGCTCTTCTCTCTAAATGCTTCCACTTCTTTCACAACAATATCTGCTTTTGGTTTTGTTATGAAGAGATCATTTAATTTACTCTTCATATTCGTAATCAAGGCTGTAGCTTCAGATAAATAACGCTTTTTACCTTCCGGAGTATTTGGGTAGTAAAACTGCTTGTCTGTTCTCATAAATTCGAAGAAATCCTGAAGAGAACCTTTAAAGCCGGTCTTTTTCATGATCTCCTCCATCTCTCTGTGAATTCTCGCAACTTCACTAAGTCCAATCTCATGGATCTCATTAGAGTTCAGGCTGGTCGTTGTAATTCTCTTTAACCGATTGTTATAAAATGCTTCTCCCTGAGGGAACTTCCATGCCCCATGATCGGTTGTAGCACGTTGTTGTTGGTCTTCTAGCGTTGTAATTAGATTCTCGTAAGCTGTTCTAACAGAGGTGTTCAAGGCATTCTCTGCCTTATTTACAAGCGCTAATTGCTCTGATGCAGGCAACTTCAGCACTTTTACCTTAGTTTTGAAGTCTTCTAATAAGGTACTTGTCTCCTTCGAATTTGTAAATGGCTTCCCCTTAATCACATTTCTGGAATCTTCTATTACCTTTTCAAAAACAAATTGCGGTGGTAAAATTCCATTTTTTTCTCTAATTCTTAAACCTTCAATAATTTGTTCCATAACCTTAGGCATTCCATTAAGCCTTTGTATATAGGCTTCAGCATCTGCAACGGAATCTATTCTGTGCATGTTAATTAAAAATGCTGGCAACTCTGCGTGATATCCATGCATCTGATTAATAGGATAATTATAGAATCTATAATCATAATCGGTGATCTCATCTTTCAGACTTTGCTTAAACAGTCGGTAACTAAGCTTTGTGCTATTATCCAAGGCAAACTCATCTACTTTATTTTTAATGAAGTCAAGCCTTTTCTTAGCCTTCTCCAGATCCTCTGTATACTTTTGCGAAGAAAAATCATCCCATTTCCCATAAGCGGTTTTTCTACCCAATCGCGTTTGCATCATTGGAGATTCAGCCAGATCCTTTTCAAATTCAGCTTCAAAATAATTATTTAACTCTTTAGAATTCTTGGCAATTTCTTCAGAAGAAATCTGTTGATCTTTTTTATCCTCCTGGCAAGCAACAAGGCTGCTTAAAAATACTGTAGCTAAAATTCCTTTTATTATGTTTCTCATTTAGTTCTATTAATTTTTATCAATCTACATTTTGGCCCACTTACGCTTTTTATTCTTGAAGCATAGAAAATTCGATAGTGGAATCTCCATAAATGGTGTGAGTTTGTTTTTTAAAATCTCCTTCTTCAGCCTTAAAAATATTTGGAACAAAAGTCTGCGGATTAAGATCTATAAGTGGGAACCAAGTGCTTTGAACTTGAATTTGCAGTTTATGACCTTTCTTGAAAGTATGATTAATGTCTTGTAAGGCAATTTCTACTATAGTTTTCTCTCCCGGCTTGAATGGCTCCGGATTTTCAAAACTATTTCTAAATCTACCTCTCATCACCTCACTACGCACCATCATATGATAGTTGCTCATTTTTAAATGCGATTGCATCTCTTCTGTGTCTTCCGCATCGGCAGGATATACATCTACCACCTTCACGATCCAATCTGCATCAGTTCCCGTAGTGGCAACATGCAAATGTGCCTTTATTGCACCTACCAAACTCATATCCTCCTCTAACACCGGAGTTTCATATACCAAAACATCAGGTCTTCTCGCAGCAAATCGCTGATCGTCTGTCATATATTTTCTTGGAGTGAACACCATTTTAATATCCTCAGAATATGGAACCGGTTTTTTAGGATCGCTCACAAATTCTTGTTTTTCCTCCGAAGCTGCTTCAGTAAGTTTTTGGTTAGCTCCTAAAAAATACGTTTTCTTAACAGTTGCTTTTGGAGGCCATTGCTCAAAACTGTCCCATTTCATATTCCCGGTATCAAAAACATAAGCTTCCGGCAATCCAGATTCTTTGGTACCGGATCCCTTTAAGAAATGGTTAAAGAATTTCGTTTCGATGTCTCTTTGGTAATTCTTAGAAATATCATCTCCAAAATACACATTCCCTACAGCCTGTCTTTTGGAATCTCTTGCCCAATCACCATGACTCCACGGCCCAAAAACCATAGTATTGTAATTATCGCTTTTTGCTTCTATATTCTTATAAGATTCGAAAGGACCGTAAAGATCTTCGGCATCAAATAATCCCCCCACTACCATTACGGCTGGTTTAATATCCTTTAAATGCTGAATTAGCCCTCTGGATTTCCAGAATTCATCATAACTGGAATGTTCCTTTAATTGTGTCCAGAACACATTGTCTTCCTTGTAATATTTATCCAGATTACTCAGTGGACCATTGTCTAAAAAGAACTGATATTGATCTTGAGTTCCCAATTCCGGAAACTTATACCATGTAGAATCTGTAGGTTTTGTTTTTTCATATCCAAATACCGCTGTGGCTCTCCAATAGCTAAGTAAATAAGCTCCATTATGATGAAAATCATCAAAAAAGAAATCTCCGATCCCCGCCTGTGGAGAAACAGCTTTTAATGCCGGATGCGCATCCAATAAGGAATACAAAGCATAGTATCCAGGATAAGAAATTCCCCAGGTTCCAACTTTTCCATTGTTATTTTTTGTGTTCTTAACTAACCAATCTATAGTTTCATAAGTATCACTAGCTTCATCTATTTGTTTTCCTTTTTTCTTCGGAATATAAGCTCTCATATTATCGTAAACCCCTTCACTCATCCATCTTCCACGAACATCCTGGTAAACAATGATATTCCCTTCCTTCATAAGGAATTCATTAGGGCCTATTTTAGATCTAAACTGATCCTTTCCATAGGGTTTAGAACTATATGGAGTACGCTGTAATAAAATTGGGTATTTTTTAGAAGTGTCTTTAGGAGAATAAATGGTGCTATGCAATTTTATACCATCGCGCATTGTGATCTCGACTTCTTGTTTTGTATAATTTTCTGCAACTAAATAATCATCTTCAGCTTGAGAATAAACTGAAAGAGAAAGAAATAGACTTATTATAAAAATAAGCGGGGAGTGAGTTAATTTCATCTGGTTTTATTATTTGTTATCAATTATAAACATGCGATTCGACAATATGCATTTCGTTTAATTACCAAATTACATATTGCCTCATTTAATAGTTTAAATTTTTAAAACCTAAAGATAGAAATTAACTCTTTAAACCCTAAAATTATAATAGCTGCTACTCTTCTGTTTTTTGAAGTCCTTGCTGTAGCCATTCCAGATATTCTTTAGAATCTGGAGTATAGCCTACAGGTGGATTTAACAAATTCAAATCGGTGTCTAATAACACATAAAATGGCTGAGAATTATTCTGAAAATTCACTGTTTGGAAGGTGGCCCATTTATCTCCAATGGTTTTTATCTTTTTGATACTTCCATTACCACGAACATAATTAAACTGTTCATGTTCTGGTAATTTCTCCCTGTCATCTACATATAACGAAACCAAAATATACTCATTCTTTAAAACCTCATATACCTCAGGGTCACTCCATACCTGTTCTTCCATTTTTCGGCAATTCACACAAGCCCAACCTGTAAAATCCAGCATAATTGGCTTATTCTCTTGCTTGGCGATCTCTAGCCCTTTTTCCCAACTTTTATAAGCCTTTAAACCCAACGGACCTTGTGTATCTTTCTCGTACACACTGTAAAACAAGGGTGGAGGAAAACCGCTTACTAGTGTAAGATTGGCAAAGCCTGAATTAGTTAAGCCCGGGAAGAGGTATAAAACAAATATAAATGTGAGCACGCCAAAACCAAATCTGGATTTAGTCAATTTCTTTTTTGGTCCGTCATGTGGAAATCTAATTAATCCGAATAAGTAGAGCATTAATCCTATTCCTACTACGATCCATATCCCAATAAAGATCTCTCTTTTTAATAATCCCCAATGTTCTACAAGATCTGCATTAGATAGGAATTTGAAGGCAAGCCCTAATTCTATAAATCCAAGAACCACTTTAACCGTGTTCAACCAACCTCCACTTTTAGGTAAAGAATTCAACCAATTTGGAAACAGTGCAAATAATGCAAAAGGCAATGCCAAGGCAAGACCAAAGCCTCCCATTCCAAAGGAGAGTTGCATCGCTCCTCCATTGCTGCTTAGTGATCCACCTAATAAAGAACCTAAAATAGGACCGGTACAGGAGAAAGAAACTAAGGCTAAAGTAAGTGCCATAAAAAAGATCCCTATTACACCTCCAATACTTGAGGCTTTATCGTCCATTTTACTACTCCAAGAACTAGGTAATGTAATTTCATAATATCCGAAAAAGGAAAATGCGAATACTATAAAGATCACAAAGAAGATTATGTTTAATGTGACATTGGTAGATATATTATTCAAAATTTCCGGGGCCAAACTATCTAAAAGATGGAAGGGAACACTTAATAAAAGATAAATTAGAAAGATAAAAACTCCATATAGAATGGCATTTACCAATCCTTTTTGTCGGCTTTTGGCGCCTTTCGTAAAAAATGAAACCGTTAACGGGATCATCGGGAAAACACAGGGTGTTAATAAGGCGATTAGGCCACCCAAGAATCCTAAGAGGAATATGGTCATATAACCGTCCTTCTCCTCTCCTACTGGTTTGTAGGCGTCCCAACCTTTCATCTCCAGACTAAGCGCCTCGGTCTTTTCGATATCTATAGGGGTGATTTCTGCATTTGCATAGCCTTTCGAAGTCTTATTAGCTGCAACAGAAATTTGAAAAGGAATCGTATCCGGAGGTAGACACATACTATCGTTACACACCATAAACTCTACCTCTACTTCAATAATAGCTTCGGGATCAATAATTTTTATTGTCTGAAAAAAAACTGCTTCTTTTTCAAAATATTTGATCTCCATTCCAAATACCTCATCATAATACGTTGGGACATTAGGCTCTGAGGTTTCCCCCACCAGCTCATAGGTAGTTGGAGAATTATTGAATGTGAAATTTGTAGGAATTGGTCCTCCTTCTGCTACATCTTGAGCATACAAATGCCAGCCTTTATCTAGTTTTGCTGTAAATATCAACTTATAGATACTGTCATTTTTCTTTTCCAAATGAGAATCCCAAGTAATAGGTTCCACAATTTGCGCATCGTCATCTAAGGAGGTGAAAACTTGAGATTGGGTTGTAAGGGAGCAAAATATAAGGAGTAATAGTGACCAGAAATACTTCATAAAGTGTAGGTGATTTTTAATATTTTTTGAGACGGATCTGTAATTGCAAACCTATTATCTGCACGCCGATTAATTACCCAAACGATATCTTCATTAGAGCATAACAACCAACTATTTTCCTTCTCGGGCAAAGATAATTTATTGTCCTTAAAAAAGTCGCTTAACTTTTTCTTTCCTTTCATTCCAAATGGGTAAAAGAAATCCCCCTCCTGCCATTTCCGTAAAACTAAGGGATATTTTAGAAGTTCCTCGTTAACATAAATACTATGTAGAGAATCATTTGCAATTTTATCAACTTCAGAAATTGTGAACCTGCCAATTGGCAACATGATAATTTCTTCTCCCTCCTGAATCCCATATTTTTCGTTATTTTCTTCAGAAGGGATCTCGGTTAACATCAACACTTCTCTATCTTTTATTAGTCTATGCGTTTCAGACAGGATCATTTTTCCCGGTTGTGCATTTAATAATTGGTATACATCTTCCCATTCAGAAAAGCCGAAACTGTTAAGCAATTGATATAATACCGCCTTGGTATTTGGCAATTTCTTCAGGACATTTATTTTAAAATTATACCCGAAAAGTGTTTTTGAAACTATTTCTGGATAGATCAATCCAATATAGTCTTCCACTAAATTTAAACTATCATTTAAATGGGATTGAGTATTGGCAAAGCTTTCCAACATTTCCGGATTTAATTCCTCTAAAACCGGAACTATATCATGTCGTATCTTATTCCGAAGATATTTGTTAGAGGCATTACTGGAATCCTCACGCCATTTTATCTTATGATCTTTCGCATAAGATTCGATCTCTTTTCTTGAAAATGGTAAAAATGGGCGAATCACGGTGTTATTCACAGCTTTAATTCCTGTAAATCCTTCCAGCCCGCTTCCTCTAATAAGATTGATCAAGAAAGTTTCCAAATTATCATTAGCATGATGTCCGGTAAGAATATACTCGAATTTAAACGCAGCACTTAACTCCCCGAACCAATGATATCTTAATTCTCTGGCAGCCATTTGTATGGAGATCTTAGCATCTTCTGCAAAAGTTTTAGTGTCAAAATTTTCTATAAACACCTCAACATCCAATTTTTCGGCCAAGTTTAAAACAAACTCTTCATCTACATCACTTTCTTTACCCCGCAGGTTGAAATTACAATGGGCAATAGAAAAATTCAATTTTGCAAGTTTGCAGAGATGAGCTAAAACCACACTATCTACTCCCCCACTTACCGCCAGCAAAATTTTGCTTTGACATAAATAAGGAAATTCAGATTTAATATGGTTTTTAAAAGCTTTTTCCATAGAAATCAAAGATAAGAAATAAGGCTGTTCTATGAGTCTGCAATATGCAGAACATTTACACCCTTTTTTTTTGAAATTTAGAGCCCTTCTAATGCCTGAAGCATTGCCTTAGATTTCAATTGGCATTCTTCATATTCCTGTTCTGGAATAGATTTGGAAGTAATTGCCCCGCCTACAGAAAAGGACACATATTGTGAGTTTGCATTGTAAAGGATGCTTCTAATTACCACATTAAAATCGAAATCTCCATCTGGTGTAAAATAGCCCACTGCTCCACTGTAAAGCCCTCGTTTGCTTTCTTCTAATTCTTCAATGATCTTCATGGCAGAGATCTTTGGAGCACCAGTCATACTTCCCATAGGAAAAGTTGCTTTGAGCACTTCTACAGGAGTACACCCTACTTCTAATTCTGCCGAAATAGTGGAAATTAATTGATGTACTTGTTTAAATGAATATACTTTACAAAGTTCATCTACCTGCACGCTTCCTTTTTTAGCAACCCGAGAAATATCATTTCGTACCAGATCTACGATCATCACATTTTCTGAAAGTTCTTTTGGATCCCTAGCCAGCCTTTCCACTATCTTTTTATCTTCCTCTTCGGTTTCAGCTCTTCTGGCAGTTCCCTTAATTGGCTGAGAGATCACTTTATTAGCCTCTTTGGTTATGTAGCGTTCCGGCGAAGCAGAAAGCAAGTAATAGTTTTCCAATTTTAAAAAAGTCGCAAAAGGGGGAGAAGATATGTTGTTTAAATTCTGAAAAACCCTAGCTGGATCTATTGCCCTGTTTTCAGCAAAATATTCCTGGCAAAAATTGGCTTCATAAATATCGCCTCGATGAATATGTGCCAACATTTCTGAAATCTTATTCAGATATTGTTCTTTGGAAATCCTTGCTTGGACTGGTGATGGTTTTTCTTTTACTTCAGAAGTATTGTCTTTGGTCTTCAACTTTTGCTGAAGGATTTCTTCATAATCTGAAGCGATTTCGTCATCTACCATCTTCAGGTAGCGAAATTCCACTTTGTTTTTTCCAACCAGAATTAATTTTTGTGGCTGAAAAAAATACAGATCTGGGAACTCTAATCCATCACTGTTTTTAGAGCTCAAATTCTCAAGATCATTCTTCAAATCGTAAGAAAGGTATCCGAAAATCCAGTCTTTTGTGGTTTCCTGATATTCCTTTAATTGCTCAAAAGCGTTTTGATAATCTGTTTTTAAAGCGGTAAAAGCTTCAACGGCGAGTACTGCTTCATAATTCGAGGAGGTTTGTGGATAGTTATTGCTGTCTAACCAAGCTATTTCATGAAATTGAGAACTCCATTGAAATAGCTTCTGTTTGAATGCTGTTGGATCTTCTAATAAAAATTCGATTGTAGTACGCACTTATTCTTCAATTTCATGCGCAAAGGTAGTCAAGACATCTTCAATCCCCATATTTAAGACTTCATTTTGAACGGTATCGTTTTCAAAATTATCCTTGAAAGAAGGGAAACTAAAGCTATCTATTATTTTACCTCCAAATCTTGGCAGGATGCCTTTGGTATATTCTAAAGAAGATGCTCCTCCTCGAGCTCCCGGAGAAGTACTTACCAACAATATTTTTTTATTAGCTAAAAAATTTCGGTCTAAACGCGAAAGCCAATCCAGAATATTCTTAAAGAAAGCTGAAACCATTCCATTGTGCTCATTCACAGAGATCATCAAGGCATCATGTTCATCAACAAGATTTTTTAGAACCTGAATATCTACCGGGAAGCCATTATTATTTTGTTTATCTACACTAAACATAGGAATATCGTAGTCCAATAATTTAATGATCTTTATTTCATGACCATTAATTCTATTGGCGATATGACTTATAAATTGATGATTAATGGAAGTGCTACTGTTAGAGCCTGCAAAGGCCAAGATCTTTTTCATGTTAGCTTATTGATGGATACCAAAAATACCTAAATAATCGGAATTGTATAAAATGAAAGCTCAATTAAACGGTTTTAAATACCTGCTTCGCTATTTCCATACATTTTTTATCTTATTCCTTAGTTGCAAAACTTATCTTTGCAGTTAATTAAAATAAACTCAATTGACTTTTCAGGATCTTAATTTAAATACCCCTCTCTTAAACGCGTTAGAAGATTTAAAATTCGACACGCCAACACCTATTCAGGAACAAGCATTTTCTTCTATAATGTCCGGGAAAGATGTAGTTGGGATCGCACAAACAGGAACTGGTAAAACATTTGCTTATATGTTGCCTATTCTTAGAATGCTAAAGTATTCTGAACAAAAAAATCCGAGAGTTTTAATTTTAGTGCCTACCAGAGAATTGGTAGTACAGGTACGTGAAGAAATTGAAAAGTTAACCGCTTACATGAATACACGGGTTACGGGTATTTATGGAGGAACCAATATAAATTCACAACATTCAGACCTGCTTCAGGGGTTAGATATTATTGTTGCTACTCCGGGTAGGTTGTACGATCTTATTTTACGTCGTGCAGTACAAATGA
Organism: Gillisia sp.; assembly: GCA_024635675.1. Taxonomy (GTDB): domain Bacteria; phylum Bacteroidota; class Bacteroidia; order Flavobacteriales; family Flavobacteriaceae; genus Gillisia. The sequence continues at coordinate 1,657 of JAGXIJ010000038.1, read as the reverse complement.
AATCTATTCAGAAATTAGTGATAGATGAAGTAGATGTAATGTTGGATCTGGGTTTCAGATTTCAGATAAATAACATCATTGAATTGCTTCCGCAGAACAGACAGAATATTATGTTCTCTGCAACAATGACTGAGGCGGTTGAAGAAATAATAGATGTTAGCTTTAAGCAGCCTGTAAAAATATCGGTAGCCATAAGTGGAACTCCGCTGGATAACATTGAGCAACGAGGATATAAAATAGTTAATTTCCACACGAAAGTTAATTTCCTGAAAGATCTATTAAAGGATAAAGAAACCTATACCAAAGTCCTGATTTTTGTTGCGTACAAGCGTTTAGCAGACAGGCTTTTTGAAAGTTTGGCTGAAGAGTTTCCAGAGGAATGTACCGTAATCCACTCCAACAAATCTCAAAATTATAGACTGCGAAGTATTAAACAATTTGGTGAGGGCTTTAGTAGAGTACTTGTTGCCACAGATGTAATGGCTCGTGGATTGGATATCGAGAATGTTTCTCATGTAATAAATTTTGATACTCCGGAATATCCTGAGAATTATATGCACCGAATTGGTAGAACCGGTCGTGCTGAAAAAGAAGGAATCTCCTTTCTTCTAACCACAGAAAAGGAGCTGGATAACTTAGAAAAGATCGAGAACCTTATGAATATGAAGGTGCCTCAATTTGAGATGTCAGAAGCTGTAGAAATCTCAACAGTTCTTATTCCAGAGGAGCAACCTAAGATCTTCGAAATAAACAATCCTAATAAAAGAGGGGATGAAGATGCTCCGGGACCTGCTTATCACGATAAAAGTGAGAAGAACAGCAAGGAGAATCTTGGGGGATCTTACAGACGGGAGATCGCTAAAAAGTATAAAAAACCTCAAACTAGAGGTGATAAGGGTGCCAACCGACGCCACAAAAAATAAATATTTTATCTCATTAATAATTCAATTGCATGAAAAATGTAGCAAACCATAGATTGGAAAATGAGGTTTTAAGAATCGGTGTAAAATCTATTGGTGCCGAACTTTGCAGCATAGAAAATAAGCTTACCGGCACAGAATATATTTGGCAAGGAGATCCTGCATTTTGGGCTAGTCACGCTCCTGTACTTTTTCCTATAATTGGGGCTTTGAAAAATGACACTTACTTTTTTGAAGGGAAGGAATATAACATGCCAAAACATGGGATTTTCAGAAATAATGAAGATGTAATTCTAAAGAAAAAAGGCAATGATTTTCTTATTTTTAGCCTGAAATATTCTGAAAAGACATTAATAAGTTATCCTTTTAAGTTTGAACTTGAAGTTAGTTTTATTCTTCTCGAGAAAAGTCTACATATTATTCATGAGGTCTTCAACTTAGATAAACAACCTATTTATTTTTCCATAGGAGGCCATCCAGCATTCAACGCACCTCTTTTTCCCGGGGAAACTTATGAGGATTACTATTTGGAATTCGACCAAAATATGGAATTAAAAACGGCTGTTTTAACTAATGATGGTTTGATCTCCAATACTTCAGAAGCTGTTTTGAAAAATGAAAATAAGATCAATTTGAGAAAAGATCTTTTCGATAATGATGCGCTTATTTTTGAAGAGCCTCAAGCTAAAAATATAAGCTTAATTAGCAAACATACCGGGAAGGTCTTAAGCCTAAGC
>JAGXIJ010000037.1 GCA_024635675.1 Gillisia sp. | reverse complement strand
CTTATATTGATAAGTTGCCAGATGAAGAATTACTTGTAATTCTAGAAGATCTAAAAATTGAATTTGTAAATTTTTTGAAGGGCTTAAAAGAGGAAGATTTAAAGCATACATACGCAGCAGGGAAATGGACGGTAGCACAGGTGCTTCAACATGTAATAGATACCGAAAGAATATTTCAATATCGTGCGCTAACAATTGCGCGAGAAGATTTAACTCCACTTCCTGGGTTCGATCAAGACGCTTATGTTCCCGTATCTAAAGCGAATAGACGAAGTCTTGCAAGTTTTATTAAGGAATTCGAATTGGTGAGAGATGCCGGAATTGCTTTATATGAAAGTTTGGAGGATGAAATGTTAAGTAAAATTGGAGACGCTAGTAAATCCCCCCTTAGTCCGCGAGCTGCTGGATTTATCTCTGCAGGCCATCAAAAACATCATTTGATCTTATTCAAATCCGATTATAGGTTATGAGCAAGCTTAAGACATTTTGGAAGCTTTTAAGGCAGGCCTATGTAAGTTGGATTAGTAACGATCCTTGGGCAAGAAGTGCTATTATTGCGTATTACACCCTGTTTTCATTGCCATCTTTGTTGATTATCATAGTGAGTATTGCCGGCTATTTTTTTGGAAGGGAAGCGGTTCAGGGAAGAATTACCGGACAAATAGCAGAATTTATAGGGAAAGATTCTGCAATGATTGTTGAGAATATGATAAGCAATGCGTCCTTAACCAGTAATTCTACCTTGGTGGTTATCTTTGGCGTTTTTATGTTAGTCTTTGGGGCTACAGGAGTGTTCTTTCAATTAAAAAAAGCCATGAATAATATCTGGAATGTAGCCGAAAAGAAGGATACTTATTTTAGAATGTTCATGGATCGAGTGATATCGTTTGGAATGATCTTGATTTTAGGGTTTTTAATGCTTTTAGCACTAATTATTTCGGCGATCATTAGAATGCTCAGCGATTATATAGAAAGTTATGCTCCGGTTTTAACAGCCTTAGGTCTCGATATTGTGAACTCACTACTCTCACTGATATTTATTACCATTCTATTTGGTTTTATTTTTAAATTGATGCCGGACATCAAGATTCGATGGAAAGTTACTCTCTATGGTGCAGCTTTAACAACAATCCTTTTCTTGATAGGCGAGTATCTTATTGGAATCTATTTTGGAAGAACAGATCCTGCTTCAGTGTATGGAGGGGCTTCCTCTTTGGTTCTTATTTTACTTTGGGTAAATTATACTTGCTTAATCATGTTTTTTGGTGCAGAGTTCACTGTTCAGTATGCATTACATAAAAAAGAAAAAGTTACCCCGACCGAATTTAGTGAACCAGCTCTAAATCAAGAGATGGAAAAGCTAGATGAGAAAAAAGAAAAATTAAAGGAAGATAACGAGATCATTAAAGATCTTGAATCTAATACTGAAAACGAACATTAATAATCGGGTAGAGTTATTAATAAAAAATATAAAAGAAGACAGGTTATTATTACAAAGTGCGTAAATTTTCGATCAACATAAAATAAAAAGCGACCCTTTTAAAGGTCGCTTTTTTGATTATTTATCAAGGTCTTCATCTTCCTCGTCGTTATCTTTTTCGGGAATTTCTGCGATCGGTTCATTGAAATCGGTATCATCATAATCATCTTCGTCGTAGTTCGCCATGGTATTCTCTAACTTGGTACTTACCTTAACCAGGTATATTGAATCCTCAGTGCGCACTTCTACCGCCTCGATTGTTTCATTTTTAGCATTCTTAAATGAAATCACATGGTCATCATCATACCCATCAGGATATTTGTCTACCAATAGACTTAAAATTTCTGGAGTTAACTTTTTGTAATCTACAATGACTCTTTTCATAACTAAGATTTGATGATGCAATTATAGTAAAAATAGCATTATTTTCAAGCGGTCTATTTAATTTTCAATTTAATTTTTTAGATAATAATCCATAGCCTCTTTTAACAGCTCATTTGGCACTATAACATCTAATTTAGCTTCTCCAAAATCTTCTAAAAGGATAAAATTTATATTACCGTGAGAATTTTTTTTATCGAATTTAAGAAGATCGAGTATCATTTCGTAATCCTTTGTTTGTAATTCGATCTTAGGAAATAATTCATTTATATTACTAGTAACATTTTTTAATTTCTTCTCTGGGAACCCATATAGTTTATGGGAGAGATAGGTAGCCATGATCATTCCGGCTGCAATGGCTTCTCCGTGTAATAAAGTTGTTTTCTCGGGATTAGTTAAAAAATAGGACTCTATTGCATGACCTAAGGTATGGCCATAATTGAGGGTTTTCCTAAGATTTTTTTCGGTTGGGTCTTCCTTTACAATTTTGGATTTTATCTGGATAGATTCAATAATTAGACTATCAAGATCTTCCAGAGTTAAGGCTTCTAAATTGGTAGCTTTATCCCAATATTTTTCGCTGGCAATTAGTCCGTGCTTTAATATTTCGGCCAAACCACTTCGCATTTCGTTTGCTGGCAAGGTTGCTAAATAATTAGAATCTATTAATACCATTTCCGGTTGATTAATAACTCCAATTTGATTTTTTAAATTCCCTAGGTCTACTCCACATTTTCCTCCAACAGATGCATCGACCATTGCGAGTAGGCTAGTGGGCACATTTATATAGGGAATCCCTCTTTTAAACGTACTGGCAACAAACCCTCCCAGGTCTGTAACAACTCCGCCACCTAGATTTATCAACATGCTTTTTCTATCAGCTCCCAGCTCAGATAACGTACTCCAAATTCCCGAACACGTTTCAATGTTCTTATGTTCTTCTCCAGCTTCCATCTCAATTACTTCAATTGTAACATCTGTTTCCAGATGTTGTAGAAAATTATTGAGACAATGATTGTGTGTATTAGTGTCCACTAAAATAAAGATTGTAGATGGTTTAGATACCTTTAGATATTCCGATAATTCGGTATATCCGGTGTCTGTATAAAAAATTGGAGCCTGATTAGCTAAAACAGCCATATTTTAAAAGGTTTTATTCAAAGTTATAGATATCGAAAATAAGCAGAAAATAATTAAAATATCCTAACTCAATAATTATATTTGTCGCTATAATATCCCACAGATGATTACACAAAAAATCTTTAACGATACCAAGACTGCTTTTAAGTTAAAATCCAGCGAAGACCTTAATAGGGCGTTGTTTTTATTTAGCATGATCAATAGGCCAACTTTAGTAAAGATTGGGACCTATCTCACTAAAATTTCTTTAAAATTACATTTGCCGGTGGAGGGACTTATAAAAAGCACCATTTTTAAGCAATTTAGTGGTGGGGAAACCATGGAAGCTTGTATGAAGGTGATCGAAAAGATGTATTCTAAGAAATTACATAGCATCTTGGATTATTCTGTAGAAGGTAAAGAGGAGGAAGCACAATTTGATGCTGCCATGAAAAAGAAAATAAGCGTAATAGAATTTGCTTCAGAAAAGAAAGAAATTCCTTATGCTGTTTTTAAACCAACCGGAATCGGAAGATTTGAGATATGGGAAAAAGTATCCTCTAAAGTAACATTAACCCAAGAAGAGGAAGAAGAATGGGCTCGAGTTAGAAACAGGGTCGATCTAATTTGCGGTGCTGCGTTTAAAAATGATATAAGTGTTTTAGCAGATGGTGAAGAATCTTGGATGCAAGATTCGGCAGATGATCTTATGGAAGAGATGATGATTAAATACAATAAGGAAAAAGCGATTGTATTTAATACTTTACAATGTTATAGGTGGGATAGGTTGCACTATTTACAAGAACTACATCTTAGAGCTAATGATGCAGGTTTTAAAATAGGTGCGAAAATCGTACGAGGTGCCTACATGGAGAAGGAAAATGAACGTGCACATAAAATGGGATATCCAACCCCAATATGTGAAAGCAAGGAAGCTACAGATGTTAGTTTTAATGGCGTTTTAGCTTACTGTTTGGGACAAATTGATGATATTTACTTGTTTATAGGAACCCACAATGAAATGAGTAATTATCTTGCCTTACAAGTAATGGAAGATAAACTTATTGCCATTAACGACCCCAGAGTATGGTTTAGCCAGTTATATGGCATGAGTGACCATATTAGTTTAAACCTTGCTAAAAAGGGGTATAATACCGCTAAATTAGTACCTTTTGGTCCAGTTAGGGAGGTAGTTCCCTATTTAATAAGAAGGGCACAGGAAAACACTTCTGTAAGAGGACAAACCGGTAGAGAATTAGCTTTACTTATTGAAGAACGAAAACGCCGAAAAGGAGAGCCTACGAAAGGAAACCGATAATAATTTAAACTTTATGAGTTTCATTTCTAAGTTCATATATTTTAAGATTTTTAATTGGCAAATTCAAGGCACTTTTGATCCAAAAATTGAAAAATGCATATTTATTGTAGCTCCCCACACTAGTTGGTGGGATTTTTCTTTGGGAGTCTTAACCCGGAATATTTTAGGCATCGAAATTAATTTTGTTGGAAAAAAGGAATTGTTTAAACCTCCCTTTGGTTGGTATTTTAGATGGATGGGAGGAGCTCCGGTGGATAGAGTTTCCAAAGAAAAGAAAGTTGAAGCAATTGCCTCGATTTTTGAATCCAAGAAGGTTTTTAGGTTGGCTTTATCTCCGGAAGGAACTAGGCAAAAAACTGAGAGATGGAGAACAGGGTTCTACTATATTGCTGAAACAGCCCAGGTTCCCATTATAATGGTCGCTTTTGATTATGGTAAAAGAATCACTAAATTTTCTAAACCGTTTTACACCACAGGTGATATTGAAAAAGATCTTCCAGAAATCAAGAGTTTTTATAAAGGAGTTCTAGGGAAGTTTCCTGAAAAATTTTAGAATCTGAAAACCTTAATCTTCAGATTCATCCATTGTATGATATACGTTTTGAACATCATCATCTTCCTCCAAACGTTCTAATAATTTTTCTACATCTGCTGCTTCTTCATCAGATAATTTTTTAGTCACTTGAGGCATTCTTTCGAATCCGGATGATAAAATTTCTATTTTTCTGTTTTCCAATTCTTTTTGAATTGCCCCAAAGCTTTCAAAAGGAGCATAAATTAGGATTCCATCCTCATCTTCAAAAACTTCTTCAGCTCCAAAATCAATTAATTCTAATTCCAATTCTTCGGCATCTTGTCCCTCTGCATCAATTCTGAAATTACAAGTATGATCAAACATGAATTCCACAGAACCGGAAGTTCCTAAGTTCCCATCACTTTTACTAAAGTGCATACGCACATTTGCAACAGTTCTATTATTGTTATCGGTAGCTGTTTCAACTAGAACCGCGATCCCATGAGGAGCATATCCTTCAAAAAGCACTATTTTATAATCTCCTTGGTCTTTATCGCTGGCACGTTTAATAGCGCGATCGATATTATCCTTAGGCATATTTACACTTTTCGCATTCTGAATAACTGCACGCAGTCTGGAATTTGTATCTGGATCGGGACCGCCTTCTTTCACAGCCATTACTATATCCTTTCCAATTCTAGTAAATGCTTTAGCCATTGCAGACCAACGCTTCATTTTACGTGCTTTTCTAAATTCGAATGCTCTTCCCATAAATATTTTAAATCTGGTGTAAAAATAAAAAAACGTTCCATTTCTAGCTAAAAAAATGGAACGACAATAAAATTAATTATAATTTATTCGGCATTTACAATTCCTTCAATTGCTTTAGCCAATTTAAAATCTTTTTCGGTAACACCACCGGCATCATGAGAAGATAAAGATATTTCTAATTGATTGTATACATTGTTCCAATCTGGATGATGATTTTGTGCCTCTGCTTCAAATGCGATTCTAGTCATTAATGTGAATGCTTCCTTAAAGTTTTCGAATTCAAAAGAAGTTTGCAAAGAATTATCGGTATAGCTCCAGCCTTCAAGGGTTTCCAATTTTTCGTTTATTTCTTTTTCAGATAATTTTTTCATAATTATATTTTTAGTTTGTTAGCGGTATTCAGGATTTTCAAAAGCCCATCTTTTACCATCTTTCCATTCCTTAGGTAAATTACCATAAGCAGGAAATCCACCAAATTGCTTTTGCATACTTGCCAAATGCATAAGATTATAGGTCATAAAGGTAGTATTCCTGTTGGTGAAATCATTCTCTTGTGCATTAGATTCTTTGTCTAAATAACTGGGCCCTGGACCAACTTCTCCAATCCATCCGGCATCTGCCTGAGGTGGAATGGAATAGCCTAAATGCTGAAGGGAATATAACATGCTCATGGCGCAATGTTTCACACCATCTTCATTTCCTGTAATTAAACAACCTCCAGCCTTTCCGTAATAAATATACTGGCCTTTTTCATTTTGCTGTGCACTCATGGCATACAATCGTTCAATGATCTTAGTGCAGATGGAAGATCTCTCACCAAGCCAAATAGGGGTGCAAAGAACCAAAATATCTGCAGCTATAATTTTCTTAAAAAGTATTGGCCAATCATCTTTTTCTTCCCCTTCTTTGCTCATATCTGGCTGGATCCCATTAGGCAAATTATAATCTGCTGCACGTATTACTTCTACAGCTAAACCTTCCTTTTCCATTATATTTTTGGAAACTTCTATAAGCCCTCGGGTGTGACTTTGCTGTGGAGATTTTTTGAGCGTACAGTTTATAAATACCGCTTTAAGATCTTTAAATTGTGGTGGTTTCATCAATATTGATTTTCCTAAAGTTACTTATAAGCTGAGAACTCTTTAAAATATGTTTTCAGTTTAATATAAGATTAACAACTTTAGAGTACCACAGAAGAATTAATTACATGCTTTAGCGAGATTCGCAGATTTTTTGGGAGCAGATTATCTTTAGGTAAAACAGCTAGAAATCTATCGTAATTAGAATCGAATACCTGCTTTAACAAAGGGTTTTTATACCCCAAAACTTCTGAAATATCCTTAATAAGGTCATGTTGATGGGTAAGATCTTCACTTCCTAAGTGAAAAACGCCTTGTTTTTTCTGATTGATGATATAATGAATTTGTTGGGTAACTCTAAGAATATCTGTTGCATTAACAACCACATTTGGAAAAACCTCGATCGCTTCTCCAAATTCAATTTTTTTCTTGATCTCGAGTGTTCTTGGAGAATGAGCTCCAAATACCATTGGAAGCCTCAGGATATTATATTTATTATTAGGTAACCTGAGCAGTGCATTCTCTATTTTAATCTTAAATCGACCATAAATACTTTGCGATAAGGTTTTATCGTATTCATAAGAAGGGTAATTGGTAAAGGCATCAAAGACATTTGCTGAAGAAATAAAAAGCAATTTGCAATTATTCCTCAATATGTAATCTATTATTGAAAAGTGGGTACTTATCTGGGCATCAAAATTTCCTCGAAGGGCAGAAACAATGACCGTTGGCCTAAGATTCTCTAATAAGATCTCTATGTTTTCGGTTTCCATATCGAATTCATAGAACTTATGATTTGCTTCAAAGAAATCTGAACTGGTACGATAGGTTCCATAAGTATCAAAATAGGAGCAAAGCTCTTTATATAAGGCATTACCTATAAAGCCGCTTGCTCCTAAAATCAATATTTTTTCCAATTGATTATCCTTTATAAAAAGGCAATTTTACCAAGGTCGCAGGAATTGCTTTCTTACGAATTTGAATAAAAATCTTTTCGTTTGCTTTTGCCATTTCTGTTGGAATATAACCCATACCGATTCCTTTATCCAATGAAGGAGACATGGTTCCTGAAGTAACATTTCCAATTACTTGCCCATTTGCATCTACAATATCATATCCTTGTCTAGGAATTCCTCTTTCATCCAGCTCAAAAGCAATCAGTTTTCTTTTTGGACCTTCTTCTTTCTGTTTTTGTAATGCTTCAGCATTAATAAAATCTTTTGTGAATTTAGTGATCCAACCTAATCCAGCCTCTATGGGAGAGGTTGTGTCGTCTAAATCGTTTCCGTAAAGACAAAAACCCATTTCCAATCTTAAGGTATCTCTTGCAGCTAATCCTATTGGTTTGATACCAAAATCGGCTCCTGCTTCGAATACTTTATTCCATATAGTTTCAGCATCTTCATTTTTGAAATAAATTTCAAATCCACCACTTCCGGTATATCCGGTTGCTGAAATAATTACATTTTTTACTCCTGCAAATTCTGCTATTTCAAAGGTGTAAAATTTAAGTTCTTTTAAATTTACATCTGTTAAAGCTTGCATGGCATCGGCAGCTTTTGGTCCCTGAATAGCCAGAAGAGAAAATTCATCTGAAAGATCTTTCATGGTGGCATCCATAGTATTGTGCTGTGCAATCCAGTTCCAATCCTTTTCTATATTAGAAGCATTAACAACCAAGATGTATTTATCTTCATTCATTCTATAGATGAGAAGATCATCTACGATCCCACCATCTTCGTTAGGTATACACGAATATTGAGCTTTTCCATCTATTAACTTAGAGGCATCATTAGAGCTTATTTTTTGGATAAGTTCCAGTGCATGTTCTCCAGATATCAAAAATTCACCCATATGAGAAACATCAAATACTCCCACATCTTTACGTACCGTTTCGTGTTCTATATTCACACCCTCATAAGAGACAGGCATATCGAAACCAGCAAAAGGAACCATTTTCGCGTTTAAAGAATGATGTATATCGTGAAGGGCTATTTTTTTCATCTGTTTTTGAATTTTCGCAAATTTATTTAAATCAATTTTAATAGTGGTGCAAATAAACATAATTCTTAAGAATCTATGGCTTATATAATATTGCACCCTTAGATATTTTATATTTGTATAGAAGAGATTAATAAACTCATCTATGAAAATATTTGATATTGAACAGCTTGCTGAAGCCGATAAAATCACCATAGAAAAACAAGAAATAAGTTCTGCTGAATTAATGGAGAGAGCTGCGACCCTTGTTTTTAATGATATTCATTCGAAATTAAATGGGGCTCAACTTCCAATTAAGATCTTTTGTGGAATTGGCAATAATGGGGGAGATGGGTTAGTAATTGGAAGGCTCTTACTGGAACACGGCTATCAGGTTACTGTGTATGTGGTGAATTATAGTGATAATCGTTCTGAAGATTTTTTACTTAATTACGATAGAATTAAAGAAGTCAGCAATAATTGGCCAGGGGCTATAAAAGGTGAAGATGATTTTCATGAGATTTCAGAAAAGGATTTCATAATAGATGCTATGTTTGGGATTGGATTAAATCGACCTTTGGAAAAATGGGTTGGTAGCATGGTGAAATATATTAATGCATCTAAAGCTTTTATTTTGGCTATTGATATGCCGTCGGGGATGTTCGCAAATAAAATTCCAAGTAAAACACAACCTGCAATAAAAGCTAATGTTACCATTACTTTTCAGTCTCCGAAACTTATATTTTTCTTACCACAGGCTGCGGAATATGTAGGAGATATGCAGGTGTTAGATATCGGCTTGGATAGAGAATATTTGTCTAAAGCAATTGTAAATATTCAATTGATAAATAAACCTGAAGCACAACTTTTATATAAACCCAGAACAAGTTTTGCTCATAAAGGAGATTTTGGTCATGCCCTAATTATTGGTGGTAGCTATGGTAAAATAGGCAGTATTTCCCTTACAGCTAAGGCAGCCTTAAAAACGGGAGCTGGCTTGGTGACCATCTTTTCTCCAAAATGTGGGTATCAAATCTTGCAAACTGTTTTGCCGGAGGCAATGGTTCTAACAGATAGTAACGAAAAGGAATTGAAGACTATTAAATTCGAATTGGAACCGGATGTAATTTGTTTTGGGATGGGAGCAGGAACTTCAAAAGAGACCATCTCGGCTTTTAAATCTTTATTGAAGCGAACTAAAAAACCCATGCTAATAGATGCCGACGGGATTAATATCCTTTCATTAGAAAAAGATTTATTAAAGGAAGTGCCTAAAAATTCTGTTTTAACACCCCATCCTGGAGAGTTGAAGCGTCTTATTGGGAAGTGGAAAGATGATTTTGATAAAATAGAGAAAACTAAAAAATTTAGTAAAAAACATAATGTGATTGTGGTGATAAAAGGCGCACATACTCTTACGGTTTTTAAAGACGATCTTTATATAAATAACACAGGAAACCCAGGTATGGCTACTGCAGGAAGTGGGGATGTCCTTTCTGGAGTTATAGCCTCACTTATTTCACAACAATACGAACCTTTAATTGCAGCGGTTTTTGGGGTTTATTTGCATGGTAGAACAGGCGATATAATGGCAGAGGAAATGAGTTATCAGGGATTGATTGCGGGAGATATAGCAAGCAATATGGGAAGATCATTTTTAGATTTATTTAAAAAGGAAATGCAAACGGAGGGGAATTGAAGAATTTTCGGTTATTTTAGCACTTGTTTAACATTGGAGTTATAAAAACGGCTATTTTAAACAGCTATTATCTATTAAGAATTCTTAAGCCCTAATGTTATTGATTTCTTTTCTTCCTAAAATTTAAAATTGTTTATGAGTTCACACCATTATATAAGTTCAGCTGTTCTTGACCTACAGACTATTCAAGATATTCTTCAAAATAAAATGAAACTTGAACTTAGCGAGGAATCCAGAGTAAATATTGTAAAATCAAGAAAATATTTAGACAATAAAATTAAACAAAGCGATATTCCTGTTTATGGAATCAATACAGGTTTTGGGTCTTTGTGTAATGTTAAAATCTCAAATGACCATCTTACTCAGCTTCAGGAAAATTTAGTGATGTCTCATGCCTGCGGTACAGGAGCCTTAGTTTCTAAATCGATAATTCGCTTGATGCTATTGCTAAAAATTCAATCCTTAAGCTATGGACATAGTGGGATTGCTATAGAAACGGTACAACGATTAATAGACTTTTTCAACGAAGACATTCTACCGGTTGTTTACGAACAAGGATCGTTAGGAGCTTCGGGTGACCTTGCGCCATTAGCTCATTTGTCTTTACCGCTATTGGGAAAAGGAGAAGTTTATTTAGAAGGAGAACAAGTAGATTCTGCGACAGTCCTTAAAAAGTTTAACTGGGAATCAATTGTTTTACAATCTAAAGAAGGACTTGCTTTACTAAACGGAACTCAATTCATGAGTGCACATGGTGTATATGCATTGATCCAATCTTATAAGTTATGTTACCTAGCAGATGTTATTGGTGCTGTTTCTATAGATGCTTTTAACTGCAATATGTCGCCTTATGATGAATTGGTGCATATGGTTCGCCCTCATCGTGGTCAAATTAAAACTGCGGAAAGAATTAGAGGATTTTTAGCCGACAGTGAGATTGCAACAACAGAAAAGGCAAGTGTCCAAGATCCTTATTCCTTTAGATGTATCCCACAGGTGCATGGCGCAACAAAGGATACCTTATCCTTCGTTAGGAAAACGGTTAAAACTGAAATAAATTCTGTTACCGATAATCCTAATATTTTTATTGAAGCAGATAAAATAATTTCCGGCGGTAATTTTCATGGTCAACCATTGGCCCTGGCTCTAGATTATATGGCTATTGCGATGGCAGAGATTGGTAATATTTCTGAAAGAAGGATCTATCAATTAGTTTCGGGCTTAAGAGATCTCCCAACCTTTCTTGTTGAAAATCCTGGATTAAATAGCGGATTTATGATTCCGCAATATACGGCTGCAAGTATTGTAAGTCAGAATAAGCAGTATGCCACTCCATCTAGTGTAGACTCTATAGTTTCATCTAATGGGCAAGAGGATCATGTGAGTATGGGTTCTAATGGTGCTACCAAACTTCTAAAGGTAATAGATAATATTTCTACTATTTTGGCAATAGAACTTTTTAATGCCTCGCAGGCTTTGCATTATAGAGAGCCTAAAAAAACATCGGCGTATCTTCAGGAGGTAATAACAGAATTCAGAAAAGTGGTGCCAATATTATTAGAAGATCAAGTAATGTCTATACATATTAAGGCAGCCAAAAAATTCGTGGACAATTTTGAAATAGATCAGCAATTATTATTTGATTAATAAAAGTTGCTGTTTCATCCAGAGTACTGCTTCTTCCAAATTATTAAAAACCTGAAAAGAGCTTTTGTTTTTGAAAAATTGCTTTTCGATAAACGCGGTTTGTTGCGAAATGGGATTACTTGAAACGATTGCTACTGCGACAAGATTGGTAAAATTAGCAGCTTCCATGTAAATTATAGGATTTACAGAATAGGAATTGACTCTATTCGAAATATATCCGTATGGCTGATTATTAAACCGTTTGCGAGCTATTGCTAATATTTCTCGATTTTCGGGAATATCAAAAAGAATACCTTCATTGAGTTCAGCAATTTGAATATTTTCAAGAAATGTAACTGATCCAAACTTAAGCTTTAAAGCAGATTCTGTCATAAGTGGTAGGGAAATTATGAATTCAAATTTAAGTATTAAAGGCAGAATTCCGATTGAATTTTTATACTAAAAATAAAAAATGTTTAATTATCTTAAAATCAGGTGTTTATAACTGCAAGACTCTGTGTTTTTAGAAAGTTTATTTCTTTAAGGATGAATATATTTAAGAAAGCAGCCAAAAACTTAAGTTAAGGGCTGCTTTCTTTTTTGTAATTTTTAGAGATCTATTTAAACCTCATTTTCTTCTTTAGCTTTTTCAATTTTAATTGTAAGCTTATCGTTGTCTTTATCCAGATCCATATAAATTTTATCACCTTCTTGAAGATGAGAAGTTATAATTTCTTCGGCTAAGGCATCCTCAATATATTTTTGGATTGCTCGGTTTAATGGCCTTGCACCAAAATCTTTATCGTATCCTTTATCTGCTATATAGTCTTTAGCACTGTCGCTAAGTACAAGAGTATATCCAATTACACCAATTCTAGCATAGAGTTTTTCTAATTCGATGTCTATGATCTTATGAATGTCGTCTCTATCTAGAGAGTTAAATATCACTACATCGTCAATTCTATTCAGGAATTCAGGAGCAAATGCTTTCTTCAAGGCATTCTGAATTACGCTTCTTGCATTATCATCTATTTGCGATTTCTGTGAAGCTGTTCCAAATCCAACGCCTTGTCCAAAATCTTTCAGTTTTCTCGATCCGATATTAGAGGTCATTATAATAATAGTGTTTCTAAAGTCGATCTTTCTACCCAAACTATCTGTTAAGTATCCATCATCCAGTACTTGTAAAAGCATATTAAAAACATCTGGATGTGCTTTTTCTACCTCATCTAAAAGGATAACAGCATAAGGTTTACGTCTTACCTTTTCAGTTAATTGTCCACCTTCTTCATATCCAATATATCCTGGAGGTGCCCCAATTAATCTTGAAATAGCAAACTTTTCCATATACTCACTCATATCTATTCTAATGAGAGTATCTTCATTATCAAACAATTGTGTAGCAAGTACTTTTGCGAGTTGGGTTTTACCAACACCTGTTTGACCTAAGAAAATAAAGGAACCAATAGGTTTATTAGGATCTTTTAATCCAGCTCTATTTCGTTGTATTGCTTTAACTACTTTGTTTACAGCTTCATCCTGACCAATAACTTTCCCTTTTATTCTATCAGGAAGTTCTGCCAGTTTGGTGATTTCTGTTTGTGCAATTCTATTTACCGGAACACCAGTCATCATAGAAACAACATCTGCAACGTGGTCTTCTGTAACGGTTTCTTTATGTTTTTTAGATTCTTCTTCCCATTTCTCTTGAGCTACTGCAAGTTGTTTTTCAAGGTTCTTCTCGTCGTCTCTTAGTTTTGCAG
>JAGXIJ010000036.1 GCA_024635675.1 Gillisia sp. | reverse complement strand
TTACAAGGGATTTCTATCACAATACAAGGTTAATTTACCTAGCGTTTTCCTCCAAAACAGGAGCTTTCCATTTAGTTGTTCCCACCTTTATGCTATTGGCAAGCTTAATGGCTTTGGCAGATCTACGTTTATCATAGATCATTGCAAAGGTCATTATAAGACTGGTTCCTATAATTACAAATAAGAGGATACCCGGTTCAAAAGAGTCTATTTGAGCCTCTACAGGAATTGCATAGAACAACAACACCGTGATCAATCCTCTAGGCGCAATAAATAACTGCGGAAGAATGTCTGGTCCTATAAAAACTCTTAAGAGCACAAATCTAATTCCGTAAATGGAAGCAATTATCAATAAACTTATTAACGCTACGTCTAAATTCCAAAGCGAAGCAATTGCAATGGTTAATCCAAAAATCACAAAAAAGAAGGTTCTTACAACAAAGGCGGTTTCAGCAGTAATAGTATGTAATTCGTGATAGATATGATGCGCTTTTTCGAAATGAAGAAATTTAGAGAGTCTTCCTTTAAAAAACAACTTCATATTAGCGATCACTAGCCCAAATATCAGGATAATAATAAGAGACGATAAGTGCATTTTCTTTCCTAAAGCATATAATAACAACAAAACTCCAATTAAAAGGAAGAGCTTCACTTGACTTTTAATACGTTGGAAAATTAAGATTATCCCATAACTGGCAACCAAAGAGATCACAATTGTTAAGATTAAATTCCCGCTAAATCCAGCAATTCCACCATCTTCAGCAGGGTTTAATTTTCCTGTTAAAAAGTAGAACATCATAATTCCCATAATATCCGAAAAGGTGCTTTCATAAATGTGAAATTCTCTTTTAGCTCCACTAAGCCCTAACACACTTGGAATAATAATAGCACTGGATAAGATGGATAAAGGAGTTGCATACAACCAAGCAGATTGCATGGTCATTTCTGGAATGAAATTATATAAAATAAGTGCTGCCGCCCATGCGGAAGCCAATAGCCCTATAAGTGCGATTCCCATTGCTTTTAAAATCGGGACTAGTTTTTCTCTTTTTAGCTCCAGCTCTAAGGCTGCCTCCAGAACGATCATTATTAATCCAACAATCCCTAATAGTTCCAAAACAGGAAAAAAGTTGATATTGCCCGCATCAAAATATTCTAATAAATATTGAAGTCCAATCCCCAAAACAATTAACATGAGTACAGCCGGAATATTGGTCTTTTTGGATAACCCATTAAATAAGAAGGATAGGATAATAATAACTGAAACTCCAATTATTAAATTATAGGAGGATAAAATTTCCATATATTAATTTACTTTACGGGTTACTTTTGTTTCAATATTCTGGGCCGTTAAAAACGAGATAAGATCTTCTGTTGTTGCTCCAGACTCTAAGGTATATTTTAAAATTAGATCTTCAGGTTCAAGACCATTTCTAAGATTTGGTTTTTCTTCAAAATCGAGAATAGGATTGTCAAATAACAAATCCAGAAGTGCATCTTTAGTAAGCTCGGTTTTTAAGTAAAGAGTTTGCCTTAATACATTTCCTTTATTAGATTTTATGGTAAAACCAACAACATCTATACTAGAATAATTCATGTATTGCTCGCCTTGTTCCGTATTTACGATCATACCTAGAACTAGTAAGTTCTTTATTTCTCCTTCTAAATTAGTAGACTTTATAATTGCACCCTTGTTTACAATAGGGTTGGATTTAAAAATTAGTCCGCTAAGGTAATTTCGGATATAAGGAAAGGTAAAGACCATACTAATAACCACTAGTATTGTGTGAGTTATATAATTAATTGAAATAAATCCTAGAATAAAAATAATTACAGCAACAGGCACATAAAAAAACAGGCTGTTTCTTAACCAGAAAATAAATCTTTTATTGGATAAATTTTTCTTCGCAGACTTTTCTATAAACCGAATTACTAGTTTAATAATACCATATAGAATTATTAAACCTATTGATAGGTAAAATAGCCCTTTCCATGTATAGAATGTGGTGATATCTTCCATTTATTTAAGTGTTCCTCTATATTTTAAAATTTCCAAAATATCTGAAGTGATTACTCGATTTAAGATTAAATTCCCACTTGAATTTCTCAATAAAACCTTTGTATTTATAAGTCGTTTAATCCCAGAATCGAATTTTAAATTATATCCCTTACCTAAAAAACTCTTTAATAGAACTTCATTTACATACTTGTAGAGATAAACATATTTTAAAATTATAAGCTCTTCTGAAGTGAAAAAATCTTCAAATTTATATGCTGTTTCCTCAAAAACAACCAAGTTATTATCTGCTACTTTTGTGCTGTATGCCCATGCCTGTAATACTTCTCCAATATTATATTTAAGCCTATTGGATAGTTCCTGAACATTATTTTCCATTTGCTTAGGAGATAATTCAGTGTGGTTTTTATGAACCAATTTTTTATGGGAGGCTCCATGCCTTATTAAAACAGCTTTAAATATTTCTTTTGAATTTGTTTTATTTAGATCTAATTGAGTCGTAAAAGCATGAGAAAATGGAATCCGTTGATCTAAATGTTTTTGCATATCCTTAGATAGCGATACCATTACAAAGATTCTGTCAGATTCTGAAAGCACAAAATTCACTAGTGCTCTTACATTATCTAAAAAACTTGAATCATCGGATCGCCAGTATTCCAGATCATCTATAATTAATACAGGTTTAGTGGTATAAATATTCTTATTCACCTCTTGCAATGCTTCCTTTAGGTTCTTAGTGGTTTTAAACTTTCTTCCCTCTATAGTAATCGTACTATCAGTTTCTAGTAGTATACTATCTTTCCCAAAATGTTTTTTGGCAAAATCTTCCATAAAAGTGGATTTACCACTTAAATTATTTCCGGAGATAAGTACCGACTTATTAAAGCCCTGTTTCCAATCATTAAAGCTTGTTTCAAGCTTATTTTCTTCTTCTATTCGAGGTACAAGAAATAGGTCTCCAATAAAATTTTTATTCAAAAATAAGGTGTCATATTGTGCATTCTCCTCCTTGACCATTCTAAAGTTGATACAGTTAATGGCTTTCTCCATTAAATTATCTGGATGGGAAGAATTGGTTTTTTGGTAAGATGAAGTTAGTTTCTCATAAGTGGTTTTAAATTTGTGGAATAAGTCTGTAAGCAAACTGCTACTACCAGATGTGTATTGATTAATTGAAGATTGAAATGACACATCCAGAAACTCCTCTGAACCATAAATTTTGGTCGCCAAAAGTTGGTGTTCCAACTTATATTCAATCTCACTAATTATTTGGTGTTGCTTCTTTATGCTTAAGGAAATGGTCTTACTAATTCCTTTAAGTGTTTCGATTTGGGAATTAAGAGGCGTTAAAGACTTATTATTCTTAAGAAGTTTAAGACTGCTTTTTAAATTAATAAGACTGTGTTTGTAATAAGAACTTAAATTATTTTGGTTGTCCCAGAGTTCTATTAATTTTGGTAACAGCTCATAATCCAACCATTTCTTAACAGATCTATTTAAATCTATCTTCTTTATAAGTAATAAACCTTGATTAGTAGCAATAGGAAAATTTAGTGTAGCTAAAGATTTTAAATTTTCTTCAACAAGATCTGTAAAACCTTCAAGCTTTCTTCCTGAGGATTCAATTTTATTTATGGCAAGCCCAATTTCAGATATAATTCCTGGAATCTCTTCATTCTCCTTGATCTCTTCCAAAGAAACTCCAATTTTTTCAATCGTTTCCTCAGAGATAATTGCCTCTTCCAAACTCCTGTCATAAGTGCTTTTAGTAAAGGTTTTAATCGAACAAAAGATCTCAAGAACTTTTAAAAAAATTAACCCGGTGGTATCTATAAGTTGAATTTGTTCAAGGATATTCTGAAACTGCTCCTTGTAGACTTCCCAAGGATTTTGGTGGTGTTTTATTTTTTTTGAAATGTTCTTCCCACTCTTTTGAAATCTGGAAATTGTTCTGTGCTCCTGTTCTATACTTAATCTAAACTCTCTAAGCGACTTAAGTAAAACATCTTTGGAAGCTTGATAATGAGTGATTAAAGGTTCATTAGACACTACATTTTCCTTATGCTTATGGGATGCGATTTGAAGT
The DNA here is from genome assembly GCA_024635675.1 of Gillisia sp. Lineage (GTDB taxonomy): Bacteria > Bacteroidota > Bacteroidia > Flavobacteriales > Flavobacteriaceae > Gillisia. Next base: position 8,999 of record JAGXIJ010000036.1, on the reverse strand, counting down.
TGAAGCAAGACATCTCTATGCAAAAGCATGAGATCTTTAAATGGTTTTGCTAAGGCATAATGTAATAAATACCGTTCTTGAGAATTTTCAGAAAAATCATTTTGATATTCCTTATTGGAAATACTAATATAAAAGTTAGCTAATTCTGAAAAATCTAATAGAATAGCGCTTATTAATTTTTCAGAATCAGTAATAGAATCTAATACCTCATTCCATTTATGGAGTTCTAATTCAAACTTTTCCGATGAGTATTCAGAAGTACTCTTAGATGGTTCCAAAACTTTTCTTTCCATTTACAAATTGAACAACTTTAAATGAGATTAGTAATACTTACAATAGCATCTAAAGTTACGCACATTTTATATTAAATGGCAAATTTAGCCTAATCCCATTCAGTAATTCTCATAGGAAACCCACAACGCTAATATTAGTCAACGAGAATTGACTTCAAATGCTGTTGTTAGAGAATCTAAAATTGGGGGTTTTATAGAATTGTAAGGAACCCGCTAAAGTAAAAAAGACAATTAGTTGAAAATAGGAATTATCCTTTTTTAACTCTAACCGCATTCATTCCTTTCATTCCGCGTTCGATTTCGAAAATAACATTATCGCCTTCCTTCACTTCATCTATCAATTCACTAATGTGAACAAAATATTTTTCTTGAGAATCCAGATCATTAATAAATCCAAATCCTTTAGAGTCGTTGAAAAATTCAACTTTTCCTTTATGAAAAGGATCTTCCTCTATATATTCTTTCTTAGGAACACCAATAACGATACTCTCTACATCTATCTTCACCTTTTTAGTAGGATCTGGTGGAGTGTCTGTTAGTTGTCCATTTTCATCTACATAAACCAACATATCTTCTAAATCCCCGCTCTTAGCGTTAGATTTACGTTCTTCTTTTTTACGTTGCTTTTCTTCACGTTTTTTTAAACGCTTTTTTTCTTTTTCTTTTTTACCAAAAGTTTCTTGTGGTCTCGCCATTCTTACTTAAAATATTAATTAATAAAAAGCTGTTCTGTATGAACAGTCAGTGGGCAACTCGTAGAAACACTCGATTAAAAAGCAAAAGATCTCAAATTTGATAATATATACCTTTTTGAGGGTAATAAGATTACTTGCAGGGCATTTACACGATTACCGTTGCGTAAAAGTACAATAATAATCGCATAATCCATGAAGCATTTACCATCTGCTGCATTAAAAAAAGAATTTAATTCATTCTTCGATTACCTGATTGTCTTTGGTTTTATTTACAATTTATTTATTAAGAGGCATTGCATCTAATGGTTTCTCAAACCCGATAAATAGTACACAAGGTCCAGAATCTCCACATCTGGCGGTATGAGGCTTTTTGGCCGGACCATATGCATAATTTCCTTGCTTTAAAGTTTGAGTTTTCTCTCCCTCATAGGTAACATCCATTTCTCCTGAGACCAATATCATTCGTTCTGCAGAATTATGCCAATGATTTGGAATATCGGTATTTGATGGTACCTTAAAAAGAATATCTACATTTGGTTTAGCGGGATCTCCATGTAAAACGGCAATTTCACAACCATTAGGCATGAATTCCGGGCAAGGTCCCCAAACAAGTTTAGGGCTTTCGGCGTCCATTACTACCGACTTTTCAAAATCCATATTATTACTTTCTTGAGCTAAGGATATAAGAGGATTTACACAAGCTATGATGAAGCTTAACCCAATAATGCGGAACGATTTAATGTTGTTTTTCATAATTAATATATTAAGGTTTAATATTTTGATTAACTCTAAATAAATTTTTAGGATCGTACTTCCTTTTAATTTCTACTAATTTATCATAGTTCCCTTTGTAACTGGCTTTAACACGCTCTTCTCCTTCATTCATTAAAAAATTACTGTACGCTCCACCTGCAGAATAAGGATGTAATGCTTCCCAATAATCCTTGCACCATTTGGTTATTTTAACTGAATTTGCGGGATCTGGGTCTACTCCTACTATTACACCGGCATATTTTGCATCGCGATATGCCCAAGCTGTATCTGAATTCTTTGGTCGACTAGCTGCACCATTAATAGGATATAAATGCATTTGTGATAAGGGAGTTGGGATTTGTGATCCAAATTTTTTGTGTTGTTTCCTTAACTCCGGGCCTAGATCATTAAAAAAGTCGGCTCTCCAATACCATTGTAACCCTGGTGGCATTAAACCATCAAAAAGAGTTTGAAGTGCAGGATATGGCATCTCACCTAAATGTTCGAAAATAGGTTTCATTTTTTTTATTGGTTCAAAGACTTTTTCAGCATTTTTCGGATCGCCCAGATAACACCAAACAATTCCGCAGAACTGTTTATTATGTAAAAAATCTGGAAAAGGAGGCCCTGGAATAATCATAGTAGCTATAAACCCGCTTAGGTCTTCCTCAGCATTTTCAATTAACTTATCGTACCACTCCATTATTTCTTCAGCCTGCTCGATTGGCCATAAAGTTGGACCACCATAAACTGTTTTAACGGGATGAGCTTGAAATTTAAAGGAGGTTACAACTCCAAAATTTCCAACTCCCCCTCGGATAGCCCAGAATAAGTCTGGGAATTTATGATTATTTACGGTTAAATATGTACCGTCTGCCATAACCATATCTACTTCTAATAAACTATCTATAGTTAATCCATATTTTCTAGCTAAGTAGCCCACTCCTCCACCAAGAGTAAGACCTGCCACGCCTGTTGTAGATATCATTCCGGATGGAATTGCTAAACCAAAAGGATGAGTTGCATGATCAACTTCTCCCCATAGATTCCCTGCTCCTACTCGTACTGTTCTGTCTTCCGCATTAACCCGAACAAATTTGATCTCTGAAAGATCTATTACTAATCCACCATCACACAAGCCAAGTCCACCTCCATTGTGACCTCCACCTCTAATCGCAATTAATAGCTTATTTTCTCTTCCAAAATTCACAGCCCTAATTACATCTGCTGTGTCTATACATTTAATAATTATTCCAGGATGTTTATTGATCATGGCATTATAAACCTTTCTGGTTTCATCATAATTTTTATCCTCCGGAAAAATCACTTCCCCTTTGATCTCTTTAGTCAGAACCTCCTTCATAGTGTTATCCACTGTTCCTGTAAACTCCATAATTACATTATTTATTGGTTAATATTAAAACTGCAATAATTGAATAAATGAGAATTTTTCATTTATTTTAATTCTGAATTCAAGGGATATAATTTAAGGGGATAGCAGTAGGAAAAGCTCTGATTTTGAGTAGATTAAAGATAAGAAATATAATTGACCAAAAAATAATTTTAAAATATTTGTGCTTAAAGAAGTGATTTATCTTAGATATTTAGATTGATGTAAATCGAAAAATGAAAACTGTTTTAAGTATAATGTTCATTTTCGATCTGCTTAGATTGCCATGGAAATTTTCCTTCAATTTCAACTTGTAGTGATATACTTAAGAAAGTTCTAATAAGTACTATTAGGGCAAGGGTAAATACTTTTTCCAAAGTTGGTTCGGTGACTACTGTGGCTATAATGTCTCCCGCAACTAAAACTTCAAGTCCTAACAAAATTGCCTTCCCAAGTTCCTTCCTTAGTCTACTATAGAGATGGTGTTTAAACTTCAATTGAGAAATTAAAAATCGGGAAATCGCTATGATTGAACCTATGGCAATAATAATAACTCCAATTGCCTCCATCCCTTTTGCTACGTATTCTATATAAAGTTTTATTTCATCCATATATCAAATTAAGATAGTGAGTTTTGAATGCGAAAGGAACTCCTATTTTTTAGTAGGTACCATATAAACAGGAATTTTCGTGTGTTTTAAAACTTTTGAGGCCACGTCTCCAATAAATATTTTCTCTAGGACATTATGGCTATGAGTGCCAAGCACGATAACATTTGCATTCCACTCAGATGCATATTCAAGGATTACATCTGCCGTGTTTCCTTCCAAAATATTGGTTGATACCTGTTCATCGTTTAGGTGGGTTCTTACCGTTTCAAGAAAATTTTGTGCTACTTGTTGCATTTCTCGACCAATATTTAAATCTACTTCTGTATCGAAACCATCATATCCCATGAAGGTAGGATATTGAACTCCATAATATTGAACATCTGCAATTACATGAAGTAAGCATACTTCAGCATTAAGAGATTTAGCAAGTTTGTAACCATAATCTGCAACAAATTCGGAAGTGGGATTATAATCTATACAAATTAGAACCTTTTTCATAATAATTGAAATTAAAGATGATACTAAAGAAAATGCTCATTAAGAAAAGCATTACTAATTTCGTGATTAATGAAGCAATTATAGATATTTTAATGAATTATTTTACAACTCTATTTTTATATTCTTAATTTTATAAGCATATTAACACTAATGCTTTGATAGAATTCAAATTAATATTAAAACTAAATGCACAAGTGTATAGTAGTACAGGGATTTTGAAGAGCTGTTTTAAAATCCTTTAACAAAAAGTGTTAAACCCTTCTAAAATATGATTTTGGTTAGATTTTTTCAGAATTATACAATGTATATTTATAGTACTTAAATTATTTAAAAAAAATGATAACATGAAAACCACCAGAGAATCAGCAAAAGAAGAAATGCATGATGAGGTTGTAAATAATCTCAATGAACTTTTAGAGAAAAATTACGATGCAGAAAAGGGTTTTAGAAAAGCATTGGAAGATTCAAAAAATCATGGGTTAAAAAATTTCTTCAAACACCAAGCCATTATTAGAAATAGATTTAAAACTGAAATTGAAAAGGTATTGCATGATCTTAATGCACATCCTAAATTGAAGGATGAATTTTCTACCGGAACTTTACATCGTGTTTGGATAGATATTAGGACAGCTTTAAGTAGAAATGATGATGAAGCTGTTCTAGAAGAATGTATAAGAGGTGAAAAAGCAAGTGTTAGGGAGTATGAAGAAAAACTCAAAAAAACTCATTTTCCTCCTAATGTCAAAACAATGCTTACCGCCCAGTTAATGGAAATTAAGAATACAATTTCAACGATTAAGAGTCTGGAAGATGTAGCAGAAGATTAATTATATACCAAAACCTAAAGCTCCAAATCACTATTTGGGGCTTTTTTTATTTATAGAAATTTGAGTGTTTATAATTATAGAGCAAGTAGTGACCTCCTGAGATTGACTATCTAAGAACACATAAATTATTTATCTAATAATTAGTATCGTGAGTTGCTTATTTAATCCAAGTAATTACCAGAACAGCCTTAGGAATTAATTGAAATACAGGAATTGCAGAGGTTCAAAATATACTTATTGCTTCACGAAAATAACACTTGCCTTTGCCCCTGTTAATAAATTCCATTCGTTGGAAGTAATTAACTCACCCTGATCTCCATAAATCTTGAAAGCTGCTGTATTTGGCCCTGAACTTCCCTGATTAAGGGCTTCAATTTCTATAGTATTTAAACCACTTTCCAATTTCACTAAAATAGGTGTATAATTTGCCTGTAACTCGATTACAGATTCAATCATTTTCCCATTCACATATACCCGAACCTTATCTCCATCTACATACTGATAATCCCTACATAGTACTTCCACATAATTTCCTTTAGTCTTAAAATCTCCCAGATACTGATCTTTTCTATATTCTTCGCTAATTCTTTTATCCTCTGTCCATTTCTTTTCTATAAAATCTCCGGCAGTTAATAGATCATTCCCGGTTTTCATACTGAATTTCTCTTTTTCTTCTGAAGGCAAATTAGAAGTTCTCTCCTTAGATTTAAAAAATGGATTGGTAGACTTTCTGGAAGGAATTGCCGAACCTTCAGTTGGAAGAGGAAAAGAAGTGCCTGCACGCTCTATTGGGGTGGATTTTATGGGTGTTTCTTGTGAATACCCAATAGCAGAACTTAAAGAAATTATAAAAAGAAGAAGATATATTTTCATTTAATAAAAATAAAGAATTATTAGATATTCTAGTATATCAAAAATAGAACCATGAACTATATTAATTAGATTTTCTTAGGATCTATGGACAGCTAATAAAATTTTCTACTTAAATTTATCGAAAATCCTTTCAATGCAAGTTATCAATCTTGGTGAGCAACAATCTATTTTAAATAAATTTATTTCCGAATTACGTGATATTTCCATTCAATCAGATCGAATGCGATTCCGTAGAAATATTGAACGAGTTGGAGAAATACTAGGATACGAATTGAGTAAATCCCTATCCTATAATTCGGTAGATATTAAAACTCCACTAGGAACAGCAGTTTGCAATTTACCTCATGAGGACGTAGTTATTTGCTCCATATTAAGAGCGGGATTACCACTACACCAAGGCTTGTTGAATTATTTTGATTCCGCTGAGAACACTTTTATATCTGCTTACAGGCATCAAATCTCTGATTCAGAATTTGAGATTAAAGTGGAATATTTAGCGTCCCCTTCTTTAGAAAATAAAACACTCATCCTTGCCGATCCAATGCTCGCAACCGGAAGTTCCTTTGTAAATGTTTATAATGCTTTAAAAGAAATGGGAACTCCAAAGGAAATTCATTTAGCATCAGTTATTGGTTCACAAGAAGGAGTTGACTATATAGGAGATCATTTCCCGGAAAACACTAAACTTTGGATTGCCACTATAGATAAAGAACTAAATGACAAAGGATATATCGTTCCAGGATTAGGAGATGCCGGAGATCTAGCCTATGGTGTGAAACTTCAGCATTAAAAATATCTATTAAAGTTACCTCGTCATTTTACTTTCTGCAATAAACCTAATCCAAATTCCATAGAATAGATTTCATAGTTATTTCCTCTTATATATAGTATATCTATTTTAAGGATTTCCTGATAGCATACCAGTTATAATATTCCAAGGAAGAACCTACTCCATAAGCATTTCTAAAATATGTTATTAAAGTATTTGGGCTAATAGATGCAACTTGAACTACCTCTTCCTCTTAATAAAAATTTTTTATTAAAATTTTAAGAAGAACCAGACAACTTCTAAAAAATGTAGCCTAAAGAAATGTTAAACTCAAAATATTAATACGATATGCAATATAAGACCGTTTTCCTTCTGTCCATAAAAAGCAAAACAACCAACCATGGACCTATAAATTAAAAATTACCAAAATGAAAATTAAAAACATTTTATTAGTTACAGTAATATCTGCTGCAACATTAACTTCTTGTGTTTCTAAAAAGAAGTATGTAGCACTTGAAGGTGAATTATCTAACACACAAAGTAATTTACAACGTACCACAGTTGAAAAGGATGAAGCTCAGCGTAAATTAGATGCAATCGAGGCCCGAGTAGCAGATTACAATTCTAAAATCAGCTCGCTTAAAGAATCCAACGATTCTAAAATGGAAATGAATGACCTTACGGTGATGTCCAATAACACAAAACAAAAAATGAGAACGACCTTGGCTAAGGTAGATCAAAGTGAGTTGACTAAAGCTAAAACACTTGAAGATTCTATAAACCTAGCGGTGTCTTATAATTTAAAGAAATCTATTACGGAAGATTCTGAAAGTGATGATGTACAAATAACGATAGATAAAACTGTAGTTATGATCACTGTTTCAGACAAGTTACTTTTTAAAAGTGGTAGCTATAGATTAAATAGTAAGCTGATGGGTTAATGAAAAAGTTAGCTGAAGTTATTAATTCTGAGCCAAGCATGGAAGTAATGGTAGAAGGTCATACAGATTCTCAAACTATGGTTCCCGGATCACACATTCAAGATAACTGGGACCTAAGTGTAAGAAGGTCTACTGCTATTGTAAGAGAATTACAAGATAAGTACAAAGTAGATCCTGCTAAATTAATTGCGTCTGGAAGAAGTAGCTATGCTCCATTGGTAGAGAATTCCAATAAGGAAAACATGGCAAAAAACAGAAGAACCAGAATAGTTATTATACCAAACCTGGATAAATTCTTTGCAATGATGGATTCTGAATAAATTTAGATCCTTTAAACATTAAACGGGGTAGAGCAAAATTGCTTTACCCCGTTTTTTTATAAACTATTTTAAGTCTTTTAAACTGCAGAAAGGATTTCAATCTTTTTAATGATTGGCTGCTCTGTAAGTAATTCTGATGCTTTAGACATTAAGGCAGAAGCTATCTTTCCATTTAAATGAGCATCTCTCCCAGAATCATTTTCGAAGGTGTCGAATATTCCAAAAGTAGATTCATCAATCCTAAAGGAATACCAGGTGATTGTTTTCTCTTCTTTTCTTGCCAGATTAACAGCCTCCTTTATAAAATTCAGAACCTCCATCTCCCTTCCTTTCTTAGCTTTTAACGTTGCTAATAATCCTAAGTTTTTCATTTTTAATATTTTATAGTATTAATATTTTAAATTTTATTTTTTAGGAAGTAATGATCTAAGGCATATTTACCACTCCCTGTAATAGTTATAAAGGTATAAACAACTAAGTAAAGCATGGCTAATTCTTTTGCCTGAAAGGGATCATTTCCATGTATTACAATAAATGCAAAAGCCATTGTAATTAGCAAAGTTAAGGACGCAAGTCTTGTAGCTAAACCAATTCCAATTAATAAAGAACATATAACTTCTGCAAAAACAGTTAATGTTAAGGTAGCCACTTGTCCAATGCCAAAAGGGTCTGCAAAGGAAATCTCTTCTGGACCAAAAAGCATTAGAAGTTTTGGTAACCCATGACTAAGCATTAATGCAGCAATTGCAATTCTTAAAAATAAAAGTCCGTAATCTGTTGCCGGAAGATTCAAACTTGTAGTGTAGGAGTTTTTCATATAATTATTATTAAGAAGAGAAGTTACAAAATAATAGGTGTCTTAAGTATAATAAGGTAGCATCCTAAAAAAATAATTCTCAATCCTATCAATAGAGGGTGGTATGATTTTAATTGCTTGTAGGAATACTCTTCAAAATTGTGTGCTGCAAAATTTCCTTTTTCACTATTAATTTAACTGACTAGAAGCTATTTACGTCCACAGAGATATAC
>JAGXIJ010000035.1 GCA_024635675.1 Gillisia sp. | reverse complement strand
GTTGTATATTTCAGTTGATAATTTTAAAATGGAATAATAACCGCTAACTTACTTCAGGAATTGGAATCATTTTCCCTTTCTTAGATTGCCCGAGAACGGTAACCTCCTTGTTTTTACGGTATTCTTCTATTGCAAGGATAAGTTGCTCCTTAGTGTCTCTACGGATCTTTATAGCTGTTCTTTGATTCTTATTTCGGACTTCTATGTAAAATCCGTCTCTTAAATCTTTTGGTTTTGTGGAAGGTCTTCCCATATTTGTTATTTCTAAAGTTACAATTAGTGTAACTTAAAGGATTAATATTTAAACATATAATAAAAAAATGAGTAAAGGAAATTTAATTGACACCAATTACTTTCCAATACAGAAATTTGCAAAGATATTACCTAAAAGGTCATCATTCGTTATTTCTCCGGTTATTTCTCCAAAATGATACAAAGCTTGCCTTATGTCTATCGCCATAAGGTCTCCTGAAAGATTATCATTCAAACCTTGTTGCACCTTGTTGATCTCCTCTAACGCACTTAAAAGTGCATTGTAATGCCTACTGTTAGTAACAATGGTGTTATTGTTACGCAATTCCCCTGTATTAACGAATTGTAATAATTTTTGTTGCATTTCTTCTACCCCAAGCCCTGTTTTAGCAGAAAGAAAGAGGTACTGTGCACTTTCCACTCCACTTGAGATGTTCTCTAAGTCTTTTTTTAGTTTCTCTTGTGCTGCAGAATCTAGTGTGTCGACTTTATTTATAATAACTAACAAAGGTTTTTGCGGAAACTGATTACGGATCTTTGCGATCTCCACCTGAAATTCTGAATTTTGTCCCGAAGCGTCGGGATTAAATTTATCTGCACTTATTAAATAGATAACCACCTGCGCCTGACTTATCTTCTCAAAAGTCTTTTTAATTCCTAAACCTTCAATTACATCCTGAGTTTCTCGAATTCCGGCGGTATCTATAAACCTAAATCCGATTCCCCCAATGCTTATTTCATCCTCGATAGAATCTCTGGTAGTACCCGCAATGTCTGAAACGATAGCACGTTCCTCATTCAGTAATGCATTCAGCAACGTAGATTTCCCCACATTAGGTTCCCCTACGATGGCTACTGGAATTCCATTTTTTAGAACATTCCCAACTGCAAAAGAATCAATTAGCTTTTTAAGCACTTGTTGGATACGAGTTACCAGTTTTTGAAATTCATCTCGATTAGCGAATTCTACATCTTCTTCGGCAAAATCCAGTTCCAATTCTATTAGGGAAGCAAAATTTAGCAATTCTTGACGTAGTTTCTGAATTTCGTTAGAAAAACCTCCACGCATTTGTTGCATCGCAATTTGATGAGAGGCCGCATTTTCCGAAGAAATAAGGTCGGCAACAGCTTCCGCCTGGCTTAAATCCATTTTTCCATTAAGAAAAGCCCGCAAGGTGAATTCTCCTGCTTCGGCAGAGCGACTTCCTTTCCGAATTAATAATTGAATGATCTCTTGCTGAATAAATTGACTTCCATGACAGGAAATCTCGATAGTGTGTTCTCCGGTATAAGATTTTGGTCCGTGGAAAATAGATACCAGAACTTCATCTATAATACGTGCCCCATCTACTATATTCCCTAAATGAAGGGTGTGTGTTGCTTGTTCCCTTAAATTTTTATTAGTTTTAGATATAAATAAGGGGGCTACAATTTCTATTGCCTGTGGCCCGGAAACTCTAATTACAGCGATGGCTCCTGCCCCAGAGGGAGTTGCTAATGCTACAATAGTATCATTTAAAATCATGCGGCAAAGATACTAAAGAAATCAGATTTTGCTAAATTGTAGCGATGTAACATTATTGAGAAAAGTGATACCTATAAAGTACATCATCAATCAATAAAAAAATCATGAGAGAAGACAATCAATTACTCGTATTAACACATTTAAGTCAATTACTGGATTTAATAACAGGAATTGGGGGATTTATAGTTCCCTTGGTGATCTGGCTAACACAAAAAGATAAAGTTTTTGGGATGGATGCCCACGGAAAAATGATCCTGAATTTTCAAATTAGCCTCTTTATCTACTCTATAATTTGTATTCCCTTGATTTTTCTTTTCGGCTTAGGTATATTTTTGCTGATAGGGATTGGAATTGTAGCGATACTTTTCCCGATACTAAATGCGATAAAAGTGAGTAATGGAGAGATCCCAAGTTATCCACTTTCTATTGAATTTATAAAATAATATTCCTTTAAAATAACGAAAACAAAAAGAGCGGAAACTTATTTAAGTTTCCGCTCTTTTATTAGGTATATAAATTCCCGAATTAAACGGGAAGTTTCTTAATTATTCAACATTACCGGCATTACCAACATAGTGATCTTTTCACCTTCATCTAATCCGTCTACCGGAGTTAAAATACCAGCACGATTTGGTAAGCTCATTTCTAACTGAACTTCATTGGCATTCAGGTTATTCAACATCTCGGTTAAAAAACGAGAATTAAAACCTATTTGCATATCGTCTCCCTGGTAAGAACAGGTTAAACGTTCTTCTGCTTTGTTGCTATAATCTATATCTTCTGCTGAAATGTTCAACTCGGCACCTGCGATCTTTAACCTCACCTGGTGTGTAGTTTTGTTAGAGAAAATAGAAACCCTTCTTACAGAGCTTAAAAACTGACTTCTGTCTATCACTAATTTATTAGGATTCTCCTTTGGGATCACCGCTTCGTAATTTGGATATTTTCCATCGATTAATCTACAGATCAACTCTGTGTCTTCAAAAATAAATTTAGCATTAGATTCATTGTACTCAATAAGTACATCTATTTCACTTCCCGCTAAAATTCCTTTTAAAAGATTCAAAGGTTTTTTAGGCATAATAAATTCTGCTGCTTGAGAAGCCGTTACATCTTCTCTAGAATACTTCACTAATTTATGAGCATCTGTCGCAACAAAGGTTAAACCTTCTGTAGAGAACTGAAAGAATACTCCGCTCATTACCGGTCGAAGATCATCGTTCCCTGAGGCAAAAATAGTCTTGCTAATTGCCATAGCTAAAACATCTCCTTGAATAATAGTGCTGCTAGGATCGCTCAATTCTACTGCATTTGGAAATTCCTCCCCATTGGCATAAGCTAAAGCATATTTTCCATGATTAGAACTTAATTCTATCGTGTTATTATCCTCTACTACAAAAGTCAGTGGTTGTTCAGGGAAAGTTTTTAATGTCTCCAATAATAACCTTGCTGGAACCGCTATAGAACCTTCGGAATCTGATTCCACCTTCAATTTAGTAGACATCGTAGTTTCCAAATCTGAAGCCGAAACCGTTAATTCGCCCTTCTTTAATTGGAACAAAAAGTTATCTAAAATAGGTAAAGTGTTATTATTGTTAATAACGCCACCTAATATTTGAAGCTGTTTTAATAAATATGTACTAGATACTATAAATTTCATGGATGTAACGATTATTTAATCAATACAAATATATCTTAATCCTTTAAAAACTGAAGCCCTATAGCCGATATTTTATTAACAGAAAAATAAGAGATATTTCTTTTAACTTCTTGTTTTCAAAGGCTTTTAAAAAATATTGAAGGAGATATTGTTAATATTTAATTTTCTCTAAAAATAAGGGGTAGAAAGTCTACTTTTTCAAGTAGCGCCTCTTTCTGAAAAAAGTAAACATAAATGCTCCAATAATTAGTAGGAGGATTGGAGTTACTAAATTTATAATTTGCCATTTCCCACGCTCATTCGCTACCTTTTCAGAATTTAAAAAAGCGATACTAATTTCCTTCGATCTAATATCTATTAATCCCGAATCGTCCAAAAGATAATTTACTGAATTCAACAGGAATTCTTTATTTCCGTAGGTATTTCCTGTGAAGCGATCGAAACCTAATTCTAAGGGTTGTCCCTTTTGTAGCTGATTTTTAATAACATCTCCATCGGAGATAACAATCATTTTTGAAGCTTTCCCGTCATCAATAACCTTCTCTGTATCAAATGGTTTCAACCTGTTTTTGTATACCGACTTAAATTCTCCTTCCAACAGCACAGCCAAAGGGAGTTCTCCTGCTGTGTAGGTGGAGATATCTGGTTTGGTATTAAGCAGCTCCAAGCTAATTTCTCTTGGTGTGCCTTCTATTTTAGATTGTGGCGAACTGGATAAGAGTACAGTTTTCTTGATACTATTATTCAGCAAGTCTATTGGATTTGCCCATTCAAATTTCACCGCTTCCAGATTATTTATAATAGGATGTGAATTTGGGGAAGTAGTTAGTGGGCTATAGAACCATGGATAAGGAGAAAATTTCGTGTCGTTTCCACTTCCGCTAGCCAGCACAATTGGAGCCGAATAAATATCATTAACCAAAGCTGGGTTTATGCGTATTCCGTAGGAGAAGAAAAAGTCGTTTAATTTTAGATCTCTTGTTATCGCAATAGCACTCCCATTTTGGTTGAACAAACTATCACTTTCCATCGCCGTTTGTTCTACCATCCAAATGGATTTTCCGCCATTCATAAGATATTGATCTAATACAAATTTTTCTTTTTCGGTAAATGCTTGTGTGGGTTTGGCTTCAATAATAAGATCGAATTCTTTAAGAGCTTGAAGTGTCTTTTCTGGATGATTGGCTACAGAATCTAGTGTGAATGGAGCTACAAAATAGTATTGTCTAATGGTTTTAATAAAGTCGGCGATATAAGCATCCCCCAATTCTCCATTCCCACGCATTATAGCGATCTTTTTCTTTTTAGGTTCTACTAATTGTCCAATCGCATCTGCAAAAGAATATTCCAGTTGTTGCACAGAATTATTAACACGCTCCTCATCTGTAGCTCTCAGTTTGTTTTTAAGCAATGGGATCTTTACTGTTTTGTTATTAAAATTTGCAATGGCCCAAGGGAAAATAATAGACTCGCTCGCCTTTCCATTTTCCTTTACACTAATGCGAGCCGGTGTCATTCCCAGTTCATAAAACTCTTGCGCCACAGCATTAGCATCATCACCTTCTGCCAGTGGGTCTATAAAGTTGAATTTCACATTAGAATTGTAGGCAGCCATTTCTTCCAGAAACTGGCGGGTTTCATTTTGTAACCTTCGGAATTCTGCGGGAAATGTTCCCTTCAAAAACACATCGATTATAATAGGAGATTCAATTTTATCAATAATATTTTTAGCAGCAGAGGATAGGGTATATCTATCATCTTCGGTAAGATCGAATCTGGAATGAAGTTTTGATGCTACGATATTTACAACTAGCAATCCTAGTATTACTATAAACAGCCCTTTATATTTTATCAAATTTTTCAAGAGCTAATCTTTAAGTTTATTGGAATTTATTTTAAAATAGGTAAGTGAGATAAAAAGTATGATCAAACTTAAAAAATAGACAAGATCTCTAGTGTCTAAGACGCCCCGACTCATGCTTTTATAATGATAACTAATTCCTAAATATTCAATTCCATAGGTGGAGTTCCCAAATAACTTAAAGTCATTAATTCCTTCAAAAGCAAAGAATAGGAAGAAACAAAGAAAAACCGCCACAATAAATGCAGTGATCTGATTATTAGTTAATGAGGAAGCAAAGACTCCAATGGCTGTGTAAGAAGCCGCTAAAAGTAAAAGCCCTATGTAAGACCCCAGGCTTGCTCCAATATCCAGATTTCCTGGAGGATCTCCCAAACTATAAACGGTAAACACATAAACTAAAGATGGAAGTATTGCTATAAGAGATACTAAAAAGGCACCCAGAAATTTTCCTAGCACCAAATTCCAGGTTCCAATAGGCTTTGTGAGTAGAAGTTCCATCGTCCCAAGTTTGTTTTCTTCAGCAAAACTTTTCATTGTAATAGCCGGGATTAGGAATATAAATATCCATGGAGCGAGATCGAAAAATGGTTTTAGATCTGCAAACCCATTATCCAGGATATTATAGGAACCATTAAAAACGAATAAGAAAAGACTACATAGGGTTAAAAATATTCCCACTACCAGATACCCAATTAGTGAGGAAAAAAAGGATCGTATTTCTTTATTTAGGATCGCTATCAATATTATATTTTTCTAATTTTCAACTTTATTCTAAACTCACCAACTTATCAACACTCCAAGCTTCAGGTTTCTGATTGAAATATTGCTTGGTGTTTTTCCAAACCCCTTTAAAAAGATCGGAATTTCTATAGTTTTCCAAAGCAGCTTCATTCTCCCAATAACTATACGTGAAAAATTGATTTGTATTGTTTTTGTCTCTATAAAGTTCTAAAAAAAGACAACCTTTAAATCCTCTAACTTTGGATTTTACAACATCAAAATCATTTAAAAATGTTTCTACATTTTCTGGCTGAAATCCCATCTTAACTATGCGTACAAACATTTATGATTCAAATTTTATGGTTACAGTATCCCTAAGCTCTAGGCCAAATAGGGTGGAGGCACTTCCAACAGTGCTGGGATTGCTTTTATAAATTGCCAATTCTATATATCCTGCAGAATTAAAAATAGCTAATTTTTTTCCGTCCTCTTCGCGTTTGTCCTTATGTTGCTTAAAATCTATAGCATCGCTATAAGTCTTATAAATATTCGAAAACTTAGCTGTTCTGGCAGTGATCTTGAATTTTCGCCCTTTTCCAATATTTTCGAATTGTTTTCGAGTAATATTGGTTACTACATTTCCGTAATTGTCTATATATAGGACATGACCAATGATCTGATTATTTTCAGAATTCACATAAGGCTCGATCTCTTTTAAGTATTTAATACTCGGGATAGTCTTACCAATTACTTCTAAAGTTCCCCCTCGTGCTATATGACAAGCCACCCTCACAAAAACATCCAATACCGGAAAGTTAGTTTCTACGGTGTTATGAATATTGATTTCTACAATTTTTTCGGGCTTAATTTCTGAAGCTATTAAAGAAAGGATACCATTATTAGCACATATAAAATAATGATCATCCAGTAATATGGCTACATGCTTATTATCTGGAGTTAACTCTGAATCTATTCCAACGATATGAATACTCCCTTTAGGAAAACATTTATATGCGTTTTTAATAATATAGGAAGCTTCTGTAATATGTAAAGGAGAGATGGAATGCGAAATATCAACAATCCTAGCATCATTCATTTCTGAATAGATAGTTCCTTTAACGGCTCCAGCGAAATGATCTTTTTCTCCAAAATCTGTCGTTAAAGTAATGATGGCCATAGGCAATTGTTGATATTTTTTTAAAGGTGTAGCTTGTTATTTTATGTAAGTTTGTAATACAGGCGAAGATAAATTTATTTCATCCAAAATCTGTGAAAATTTATAGAAAAAATCGACAATTTACATCAAGTAAAATCTTACATTGTTACATCAGTAAAAACTGAAAATGATTTAAAATTTAAACTTAAACCTACCGCTTTTGAACGAACTTATCATCGAACTTTCCGAAATTAGTCCAAGAGAATTTTTTGGACAACAAAATGAGCACATCGAACTTTTAAAAAAGTATTATCCAAAACTAAAGATTGTTGCCCGTGGTAGCAAGATGATGATTTATGGGGACGAAGATATGTTGGAGGAATTCGACAGGCGGTTTACCATGTTGATGGATCATTTTGGAAAGTATAATACCCTCGATGAAAATGTGATAGAACGCATTCTTTCCAGTAATGGAAGAGAAGATTATTCTACCTCTGCTGAAAGTGGTCAAACTTTAGTACATGGAGTAGGAGGTAAGTTAATAAAGGCTCAAACGGCCAATCAACGGAAGTTGGTAGAGTTAGCCATGAAGAATGATATGGTTTTTGCCGTTGGTCCAGCCGGAACCGGAAAAACTTATACAGCAGTGGCACTTGCAGTTAAAGCTTTAAAGGAGAAACAAGTAAAAAGGATAATCTTGACAAGACCTGCGGTAGAAGCAGGAGAAAACTTAGGGTTTTTGCCAGGAGACCTAAAAGAAAAATTAGATCCTTACATGCAGCCGCTTTACGATGCACTTCGAGATATGATTCCGCACGAAAAATTGGAAATATTTATTGAAAAAGGAATTATACAAATAGCTCCTTTAGCTTTTATGCGCGGGAGGACTTTAGATCATGCATTTGTGATCTTGGATGAGGCGCAAAATACTACGCATGCCCAAATGAAGATGTTTCTAACAAGGATGGGTAAAAGTGCAAAATTCATGATTACTGGAGATCCTGGACAAATTGATCTTCCAAGGAGAACTGTATCTGGACTTAAGGAAGCATTGCTTGTGCTTAAAGACACCAATGGAATAGCGATGGTATACCTGGATGATAAGGATGTAATTAGACATAAACTAGTGAAGAATATCATCTCCGCCTATAAGAAAATTGAACATGCGGAATAAGTAACACATCGCAAACTAAATAAAAAATTCATAAAAGCATTCTCTTTATTGAGATTTAAATAAGTACATGAAGAATACTATTATAGATACTAATTTCAATTTCCCCGGACAGTCGAAAGTCTATAAAGGAAAGGTTAGAGAAGTATATTTCTTAGAAAATGATTTGTTGGTAATGATTGCCACAGACAGGCTTTCTGCCTTCGATGTTGTAATGCCAAAAGGAATTCCATTTAAAGGGCAGATCTTAAATCAAATTGCAACACAAATGATGTATGCAACCCAAGATATCGTTCCTAATTGGTTGGAGGCAACTCCAGATCCAAATGTGGCGGTTGGTAAGAAATGTGAACCTTTCAAAGTAGAAATGGTGATACGAGGTTATTTAGCTGGGCATGCTGCAAGAGAATATAAAGCAGGAAAACGCATGCTTTGCGGAGTTCCTATGCCGGAAGGGATGAATGAGAATGACAAATTTCCTACTCCTATTATTACACCTGCAACAAAGGCAGAAATGGGAGATCATGATGAAGATATTTCCCGAGAAGATATTCTAAAACGCAATATTGTTTCTAAGGAAGATTATGAAATTCTCGAGGATTATACCACTAAATTATTTCAAAGAGGAAGTGAAATAGCCACTTCTCGGGGCTTGATCCTAGTAGATACCAAATACGAATTTGGGAAAACAGCAGCCGGAGAAATAGTACTGATCGATGAAATTCATACTCCAGATTCATCTCGTTATTTTTATGCGGAAGGATATGAAGACCGTCAAAAAAATGGAGAAACCCAAAAGCAATTATCTAAAGAATTTGTGAGACAATGGCTTATTGAGAATAATTTTCAAGGCTTAGAAGGACAAACAGTTCCAGAAATGAGCGATGCTTATATAGATACTGTATCAGAACGGTATATAGAATTATATGAAAAGATCACAGGTTTCACATTTGAAAAGGCTGATGTTTCTAATATTGATGCTCGCATAGAAAGCAACGTTATGGAATACTTACAACACAGTAAAAAGTAGAATTCAACACTTATCTGTAAACTCGAACATTATCAAAATAAATTCGGGAAAATAATATTTTGGTGACAATAAAATTAGAATATAGAAGATCTGAAAAAGATAATAGAATTTTATGAAGCTCTTAGTTGTTAATTTAACTTAATCTCATAAGCACTTATAATATCTAGCATTATTTTTTCTGAACTAGATAAAGAGGAAGAATCAAAAACTTCTTCCTCTTTTATTTTTTTGAAATAAGAAACAATTTCACCGCTTTCATAATTCTCTACAATAAACGGATGTACATAGTAACTTCTACAAACAGATCTTGTGTTCCCTAATCCTTCCGCAGCAGCATCTATAGCGTCCAAAATTGCTGCTTTGTTTTCCTTTTCCTCCTCATGATAACCGTTTTCGTATAAGGTTTCAAAAAATATTTTGGAGGCCGCCCAAGTTCTGAAATCTTTTGCGGTAAAATTATCTCCACTTATCTTCTGAATATAATTATTTATCATGGAGCTATCTACCGTTCGTTTTTCGCCATACTCATCATAAAATTTGAACAATTCCCATCCTGGGATTTCTTCACATTGATTCACCATTTTAATAAGTTTTTTATTGGTGATAGTAACAGAATGTTCCTTACCCTTTTTTCCAATGAATTCGAATTTCATATCGCTTTTTGAAGTTTTCACATGTCGAGTCCTAAGCGTGCTAAGCCCATAGGTTTTATTGTGTTTAGCGTAATATTCATTTCCAACTCGAATATGGGTTTCTTCCATCAACCTAATAATCAAGGCAAGGATCTTGTTCTCACTCATTTCTGGAAGGTCAAGATCTTGGTCTACCTGTTGTCTTATTTTAGGTAAAGCCTTCCCAAAAGAGATCATCTTAAAGAACTTTGTTCTATTTCGTAATTCAGACCAGGTGGGATGATAGATATATTGCTTCCTGCTTTTTTCATCTAAACCAACTACCTGAAGATGTCCGTTTGGCAAATGGGAGATCCGTACTTTTTTCCACGCCGGGGGAATAACCAGACTTTTATACCTATCTAATTCTCGGTCAGTCAAGATCTTTTTTCCATTTCTATTATAAGTATATCCGCGACCACATTTCTTTCGTGCAACACTTAGGTTAGCTTCAGAGATATAGATGAGATTAGCAACTTTTGCAGCCTGCTCAGGATCATTTATCAGATTATCAATTTCATTGCTCGTTAAGGTCATCGCTTTTTTATTTAAAGATAAAAGGATTCTAAATGAACAGATTATAATTATTTGTGAAAAATTATGGAAATAAAAAACGGCTACTTCATTTGTATTGAAGCAACCGATTTAATAAGATTTAGAGAACTAGTAATTCTTATTCAAAATAGCTGAAAGTGTCCCCATCTTTAATATTCAGAATACTTTCATAGATCAACTTAATAACATTTTCCACATCGTCCTTATGCACCATTTCTACCGTGGTGTGCATATAACGTAATGGTAAAGATATTAGAGCCGATGCTACACCGCCATTGCTATATGCAAAGGCATCTGTATCTGTCCCGGTCATACTGGAAGATGCATTCCTTTGAAAAGGAATATCCTTTTCTACAGCCGTATCAATTAATAACTCTCTTAGTTTGTTTTGAACAGCCGGGGCATAGGATATTACTGGTCCTTCCCCAATCTTAGCATATCCATTAATCTTCTTATTTATCATAGGAGTGGTGGTGTCATGAGTAACATCGGTAACAATCGCCACATTTGGTTTAATTCTTTGAGTGATCATCTGTGCACCTCTTAATCCAATTTCTTCTTGAACAGAATTGGTGATATACAATCCGAAAGGTAATTTCTTCTTATTCTCTTTAAGTAATCTTGCAACTTGCGCGATCATAAAACCACCAATTCGGTTATCTAAGGCCCGACAAACAAATTTATTATCATTTAGTACAAAGAATTCATCAGGATAAGTAATTACGCATCCCACATGAACACCTAATTCATCAACCTCTGTTTTTGTTGTACAACCCACATCGATGGTGATATTTTCCAATTTAGGTGGTTCTTCTTTTTCCTTGTTTCTGGTATGTATTGCCGGCCATCCAAAAACACCCTTTACGATGCCATTTTTGGTATGGATATTTACTCTTTTTGAGGGAGCAATTTGATGATCACTTCCTCCATTTCTTATTACATATATAAGACCCTCATCAGAAATGTAATTCACGTACCAGGAAATTTCATCTGCATGACCCTCAATTACTACTTTAAATTTGGCTTTGGGGTTAATCACTCCTACGGCGCTACCATAAGTATCGGTAATAAATTCATCAACATATGGTTTTAAATATTCCATCCAAAGTTTCTGCCCTTCCCATTCGTAACCGGTAGGGGAAGCGTTGTTCAGATATTTTTCGAGGAATTCCATGGACTTTTTGTCCAGCAGGTCTTTCTTTGTCATTGTATATTTAATTAAATTTCTTTGCCTTACTGGAAACACATTTGTTGGAGGTTTCAGTAAGATCCTTATTATAAGCTATTGATAGCTAGTATACCTAATATTTAGCACGAATTTAATAAGAATAAAATCCTCTGCAAGTGCAATAATTGTAAATTTGGAATGGTTTTAGTAATTAATAATCGAAATTAAAAAGATAGTAATTTGAGCTTAAGGTTAACATATGTTTTATTCTTCATTGCTTTAAGTGCGTGGAGCCAGGAAAGTAATCCAGAACAAGATACTATCCAAAAGGAGTATTTTATTGTTATGGGCGATTCAGTCGTTCGTGAGGTTATAGATTTAGATGAGGTTTTAATTTTAGGAAAACTAAAATTTAAGTCAGATCAGGATAGAAGGCGATACCTTATATTAAGGAGGAAGACCAGAAAAGTTTATCCCTATGCAAAATTGGCGTCAGAGCGATTATTGGAACTGGAATTTAGACTAGATCAAATTAAAACCAAACGGGATAGAAAGAAATATACCAAAATCGTTCAGAATTATATTGAAGATCAATTTTCAACAGATCTTAAAAAGTTAACTCATACAGAAGGTCAAATTCTGGTAAAACTAATTCATAGGCAAACCGGAGTAACGGCTTTTAGTCTTATTAAAGACTTAAAAAGTGGTTGGCGTGCATTCTGGTATAATTCTACGGCAAGTTTATTCGATATTTCCTTAAAAGAAGAATATCATCCCGAATCAAATCAGGAAGACTATTTAATAGAAGATATTCTTCAACGCTCCTTCCAATCCAAGATATTGGAGCCCCAACCAAGTGTATTAGGGTTCGATTTTCATGCTCTTACTAATAAATGGACAGCCGGCAGGTAATTTCTTCTACATCTTTTGGGCGTTACCCATCGCTAAGCTCGGGTCGGGCTTTGCGCTTATAGTCCCGATTTTAATCGGGAGCTACCGCTTCAATCCCTAACGCAGCTATCACTAAC
>JAGXIJ010000007.1 GCA_024635675.1 Gillisia sp. | reverse complement strand
AACTTCCTCTTTGCCCGCTCTTTTCCCCCCTAAATTAATAGCTGCCATAAAAGTTAGTATACCGGTTACAGTATAAATAACTCCTTTGGCAATATATCCGGCACGAGCAATCTTTCTTAACGCACTCATTATTTAATTAGAGAATAAGGGAATTAATTTATTAATAATTTTGGCGAAATTTGGAGTATATATAGATAAGTTTTTCACATAACATTTTAGACCATTTCAAAGATTACCAAGGCATAGACATAAAACCTCACAAACCTTAATAGTCCGTACATAAGATAACTCATAAAAGGGAATCGTATAATCCCTGCGGCAATACTTGTCATGGCAAAAGGAATAGGGAGAAGTGCCCCAACAATAATTAAAAAACCACCCCATTTACGAGTGTTTTTAATATGTTTTGCCATATTGGTTTCTATTTGTTTATGAACAGCTGGGATTTTTGTGATTCCAACGCCAATAAAATAGGAAATTCAGACTTTCCAGACCAGGCAATAAAAAGTTCTGGTGGGATTATGCCTAATAAAGATTCTGAAGCAAAGAAAACGGCTAATATACCTATTGGGGAATAGGTTTCTGTAACGGTAACCAGAACCTTGTCCAGATCTAGTACAAAATGATCTAATGCGAAAACAGCAGCGATAATAAGGATTATAGGTATAATTGCCTTTTTCACACTTTTGGTTACAAATTTATAAAAACCTGTATAGCCATAGTATTGATGAAGCAAACGCAACCGCGATTTCTTTTTAGATTTCGCTTCCTTTTTCATCTATTGTCCATTTAAATATGAATTTAAAAATGCTATTAAGAAAGCAGGTATATACTTTCATAATAGCATTCAATGTCAATTAATTTTCTTCAGCATATTCAGATAGTGCCCGACTGTATTCTCTTAAATCGCTCACATTGTTTTTAATTGTAGTATCATGCATCAATGATAAAAGATAATCCAAACTTTCCTGAGGGGTAGATTCTATAGTAATAGTTTCCTCCTCATTTTCATCCTCATCTAAAGGTTCATCATCGGGAATAGGTATCATAAAAGAATCTGTAGATTCAATATGTTCGAAAGCTAGACGAATAACTTTGGCTAAAAGCGGATTTTCTTCCTCAATTGCAAAAGGTCTTAGCTGTTTTAATTCCTCGACAAGAGTATTTGTAACTAATCCGTTACGCATTAAATCGCGTTGAATTTTATCTATTAGTTTTTGAGCTTTTGGATTTTTCAACTTATATATTTTTATTGTGTTACTGTCAATTTTTGAAACCCTATTTCAGCTCTGGTAAAGGGCTTTTTAAGGGTGTTAGCAAAGTTACTCCTTTAAAGTTTTTTTGAAACCATTTTGGCTATTATTTATAAAAGATTTTGAAACCTTAATTAATGTGTTCATTAATAGTGAACTCGCCCATTTCATGTAATAATTAACAATTAATTAGACTCCATTATTTTTTGCTCCAATGGTTGTTTAGTAGTTTTAAGCTTATTCAAAAAGATATAGAAATGGACAAGTTAAAATCGAAAGTAGCATTAATTACAGGTGGGAGTAAAGGAATAGGATATGGAGTGGCCGAATCCTTATTAAAACTTGGAATGAGAGTAGCAATAACAAGTAGAACTTTAGACTCAGCAGAAAAAGCAGCAAAACAATTAAAAGAGCTTGGAGGAGGAGAGATCTTAGCTCTTGAGGCCGATGTTAGAGAATATAAAAGTCAGGAAAAGGCTGTTAAAAAAGTATTAGATACCTGGGGACAATTGGATGTTTTGGTAGCTAATGCAGGAGTAGGATATTTTGCTCCGATAGATGAATTAAAAATTGAAGATTGGCAAGCTACTATAGATACAAACCTCACGGGAGTATTTTACAGTATAAAAGCGAGTTTGGATGGGTTAAAAAAATCTGAAGGATATATTATTACAATTTCCAGTTTAGCAGGCACAAATTTCTTCGCAGGGGGAACTGCTTATAATGCAAGTAAATTTGGGGTGACAGGATTTACACAAGCCGCAATGTTAGATCTAAGAAAACATGGAATAAAAGTTAGTACCATTATGCCGGGATCTGTAGCAACACATTTTAATAATCATGAACCTAGTAGCGAAGATTCATGGAAAATCCAAAAAGAAGATATTGGAGAGTTGGTGGTAGACTTATTAAAAATGAATCCTAGAAGTTTACCAAGCAAAATTGAAGTACGACCATCCATGCCTCCAAAAGCCTAATTTAAAAACACTCTAATATTTTATAAGAGTATTTCATAAATTTTTTATTTAAATCAAATGTCGCAAGAACGAAAGCTCTAGCGACATTTTTTTTTACAGAAGGCTCATTTGATATTATTAAAATTTTTACGGAATTGTTATAATTAAACAGTGTAAAATCATATGATATTTGTCTGATATTTAGTAATTTAAACACTACAAACTTGATGTTCTAATTATGAAAGTAAAGCTACTCTTTTTGTGCTCGTTATTTTTGATGGCAAGTTTTTGTGAGAGAAGTGAACATCCTAAGGATAAGATCGCGTTTGAAAATGAAACCTTTATTTTTCTTCATTTTAAGAATGAACAGCAATGTTTAGATGCACAACCAAGTGATTTTTTTATAAACTGTCACTCCGAATTAAATTTCCTGGAAGACGGAATGGCTGAAATTATCCTCACCGATATTATTTGGAGAGGAGAATATGTGGTTATTAATAAAAATATCATTTTGACTTTTGACAACAATTTTGAAATCCCGGATCGAACTTTAGTTTTTGAAATTATTAATGAATCCAAATTAAAAAAGGTAGATGACAAAACTATTTGGAAAAAATTGAATGGAGATTCAATATGGGATTAAATATAACACTTAAGGTTCCCAAAGTATCATAATTAGAGTCACACTTTCCCGAAGCATCTAGATGTTTAAGTGGCTCATCAGGTTAAAGTATTCATTTTCAATATTAGGGGAAGATGCTTAAGTAATTCCGATAGCCATCGGAACAGCATGACCAGATCAAGTAAAATATTCCTGAACCTCAATTTCAGTAAGATTCAGGAACTCTTTTTTATATTTTAACGATCATTTTTCCTTTATTCTTACCTTTAAAGAGGTCTAAAAAGGCTTGTGGTGTTTTTTCAAATCCATCTACAATCGTCTCTTCATACTTAATTTTACCATCCTGTAACCAAGTCGCTAATTGCTTAATGGCTGGACCAAATTCCTTAACATAATCTCTCACAGTAAAACCTTGCATCAATACACTTTTCTTAATAAACGTACCTTCATGTCTTGGGCCTTTAGGAGTATCGGTGGCATTATAAAGCGAAATTGCCCCACAATTAATAACCCTTCCAAATTTATTGATATTACTTAGAGCCGCATCTAAAATTTCGCCCCCTACATTATCAAAATAAACATCAACCCCATTGGGGCAAGCTTTTTTAATAGCTTCACTAATATCAGACGTGGTTTTGTAATTAATAGCATCGTCAAAACCCAATTCATTTTTCAGTAATTGAGTTTTTTCATCTGTTCCTGCAATTCCAACTACTTTGCAGCCTTTTATCTTTCCAATTTGACCTACAATACTGCCCACTGCACCAGCTGCGCCAGAGACCAGTAAGGTTTCTCCCTCTTTCAATTTTCCTATTTTTTCCAGGCCTAAATATGCTGTCATACCAGTTAAACCCAACACTCCTAGATATGCTGTTAAAGGGGCTGAATTTTTATCAACTTTATTTAGACCAACTCCTTGACTTACCTGATACTGTTTCCATTTCAACATTCCATTAACAAAATCTCCTTCCTTAAAGTTTGGATTCTTAGAAGAAACAACTTCAGCAATAACCCCAGATTCAATTGGCTCGTTAACTTTAAATGGCTCGATATAAGATTCGCCACTTCTCATTCTACCCCTTAAATATGGATCTACAGAAATATATTTACTTTTAAGTAATAGCTCTCCATCTTCTACAGTTGGTTTATTTTCCTCCTTGAATTCAAAATCATTAAGTGTTGGAATTCCGGATGGTCTGCTCCTTAAATATATGGTTTTGTTCATTATTTAATAATTAAATTTAAAACTAAAAATCGTTATTTTTATATTCCCATAAAATTATCGATTTTTATTCCCATCACACTCAGATAAGCTATAAAACGAATTTTTTTCAGAAAAGTTTAACGCTCTCCAACGCTTTAGCTATTACCTTTGCTTACTGAATTAAAGTAGAATTTGAAGTATCCAAATATTGATTTTAAAGAGTTCTCTAAGGAAACTTTACTTTTCTTAAAAAGTAGAGATTTCACGAAAGCCATGATCCTGGGATTAGGAATAACTCTTCCCATAGTTGTTGGTGTCTCCTTGGGGAAATTAGAAATTGGACTCGCCATAGCTGTTGGGGCACTGTTAGGTTCTCCAAGTGATGTGGCTGGGAGTTTTCGGAATAAAAATTTTGGGATATTACTTTCAGCACTTTTTGCTGTGGTTGCCAGTTTAGCAGGTGGTCTATTGAATTTTACAGTATGGCTAACAATTCCAAGCGTTGGAATTCTTATGTTCCTATTTTCCTATTTTTCAGTATATGGTTTTAGAGCATCTTTAATAAGTTTTTCAGGATTATTCGCGTTGGTACTCAGTTTCGCAAATATATCCAATGTCCTTGAGTTTTATGAACGTGCCATTTTAATAGGTTTAGGTGGCGTATGGTATCTGTTGTTAACCATAATATGGCATAAAATAAATCCCAAAGCACAAACCGAACAGTTGTTGTCTCAAGGACTGGATCTAACTTCTAATTATTTGCAGGTTAGAGGAGAATTATTAGCGCCAAATTCCGATAGGGAGTTACTACAACGGAAGTTGTTGGATTTACAGGCAAACCTGAATGTAAATCATGAAACTTTAAGGGATACTCTTATCTCTTCCAGGAAAACTTCCGGTAGTTCAAATTATCAGCGCAAACGATTACTAATTTTTATCCAACTAGTAGATATTTTGGAATTGGCCATGGCAAATCCAGTCAACTATGAAAAAATGGATGAAATTCTATCCAAGTATCCCGAAAAAATTAAATTATTTCAGCAGTTGATCTTTGATATGGCCTCTAGGATAAACTATATCTCTGATACCTTCTTACAATCCAAAAAAATATCCAGTTCCAATCTATTAGAAGATTGTCTTCAAAAAATAAGAGATCAAATAGTTTCTATGGATGTTCATGAAAATGGAGAATCTTTAGAAAATTCAATCCTGCTTAAGAATTTATACGATTATCAGCATAAGCAGGTTGAGAAAATTAATAAGGTCGAGCGTATTTTAAGCAATAAAGATTTTAAGGATCTCAATTTTGTTAAAAGAACAGAGACAGAAGCTCAACGCTTTATTGTACATCAGGAATACGATCTAAAGATTCTCACGGAAAATTTTAGTTTGAAATCTGCTATTTTTAAACACTCCTTAAGATTGGCATTAGTGGTTATGATAGGTTTTGCCATTGGAACTTATTTTTCACTGCAAAACACTTATTGGATCCTGTTAACTATAATTGTTATAATGCGTCCAAATTATGGCCTTACCAAACAGCGATCTAAACAACGTATAATAGGGACTTTGATTGGTGCTGCCATCGCAACCGGGATCGTATTAATAATTCAAAATACTACAGTTTATGCGATTTTAGCTATCATCTGTTTGGTTTTAGCTTTCTCGATGGTGCAAAGAAATTATAAAACATCGGCGACTTTTATAACCTTAAGTGTGGTATTTATATACGCATTATTAACTCCAGATGTTATTAGCGTAATCCAATTTAGAGTAGTAGATACAATTATTGGTGCAGGACTGGCAGCAATTGGAAATCTAATATTGTGGCCTTCCTGGGAGTTTTTAGGTATTAAAACCATTCTAGAAGCTAGTTTAAGAGCAAATAAGGAATACCTTTTAACTATACAAAAGTATTATCAGGAAAAAGGAAATTTGCCAACTTCCTATAAGCTCTCTAGAAAAGCAGCATTTTTGGCAACTGGGAATCTAAGTATGGCATTTCAAAGGATGACTCAGGAGCCTAAGTCAAAACAGGTGCATGTGGATAAATTCTATGAAATAGTGGTATTAAACAATACGTTGCTTTCATCTTTAGCTTCTTTAGGCACATATATTCAGAATCACCCAACCAGTAAGGCCTCCAATTATTTTAATAATTATATAGAAGAAATAGCCCATAATCTTAATATTGCTGAGAATATTATTTCTAAAAATGACTATTCTAAAACTTTAGATTCATCCAATAGGAAAGAAGCGCAGAATTATTTTGAGCAACGCTTTGAATCTATAAATATGAATATTAATGAAAAGGAATCAATTAATGATTCTACCAATATGAGTAATACACATCGATTACAAGAAGTGCAATTAGTAACAGCTCAACTAAAATGGTTATATTCTTTAAGTGAAAAAATAAATAAAAGAATCTCATTAATTCCATTTCCGAAGGATTAGAAAAGCGGAGTTATAAGAGCCTGACTTAAAACAAAAAGCCACCTTTAAAAAAGGTGGCTTCGAAAATTTTAAACCTAATTAGCGTTTAGGCTGTTGAGGTTTCTTTTGATCCTGTTTTTTTGGATCAGATTTTTTTGGATCTTGCTTTTGACTACCTTTTTGAGGACTTTGTGACTGTGCCATAATATATTTATTTTAATGATTAATACACTAAGTTACAGAAATTTACAATTCAATTTTCGATGTTAATATAATTTTAACTAGTGAAAAATGTTAAACTTTTAGCGCTAATTATAATTGACCATCTTCTATGGCAATTATCAAAGAATCGCACATTAATCCATAACTTTGAAATACATAATTTTAATATTTAAATAGAGATTTTGCTCTCTGAAAGAATAGTTCTATGATGGAAAAAAATATGATTATTAAGATGATTCAAGAGCAAAAAAAATTGCCCAATCTTAAATATTCTATCCGAGAAAAAACGGAAGGATTTACAAATAAATTGTTTTATACCTTATTTGATGGGGATACTCCAGTAGAGAAAAATATAGCAATTCTGGAAAAGGATTTTCTGGAACTTTCCCAACTGGTTTGTTGGGAACCATTAAAACCATGCAAAGAAATTTGGGAATCTTATTTGCAAAAGTTACCCTTAATTTTGGAAAATCTAAATAAAGATGCAAAGGCCATAATGTTAAATGACCCTGCTGCCAACTCTCTCGAGGAGGTATATCTTGCCTATCCTGGATTCTTTGCAATCGCAATCTATAGATTAAGTCATGAATTTCACAAATTTGGATTGCCATTGGTGCCAAGGTTAATGTCTGAATGTGCACATAGACTAACAGGAACCGATATTAATCCTGGAGCACATATTGGAGTCCCTTTTTTTATAGATCATGCAACAGGTGTTGTAATAGGGGAAACCTGCATTATTAAAGACAATGTTAAGATCTATCAAGGCGTTACTTTGGGTGCTCTTTCGGTAAATCGAAAATTAAGGGATACAAAACGTCATCCTACAATAGAGGAAAATGTGACTATTTATGCAAATGCAACCATTCTGGGCGGTAAAACAGTAATTGGAGCCAATAGTATTATTGGAGGAAATGTTTGGTTAACAGCCTCTGTTCCTTCCAATTCCATGGTTTCTCATACTCCTCAAATCAACATCAAAAATTCAGTAAAAAATGAATAATTCTATACTCAGCTTAATTGGTAATACCCCATTAGTTAAAACTGAAACCTTAATAAAAAACCCTAATGTTAGCCTGTACTTAAAATTGGAAGGGCAGAACCCGGGGGGCAGTGTGAAAGACCGCGCAGCTTATAACATGATAAAAAGTGCCTTGGAGCGGGGAGATATCGATAAAAATTCTAAACTTATAGAAGCTACCAGTGGTAATACCGGCATTGCGCTCGCCATGATCGCCGGGATCTTTAAATTGAATATAGAATTAGTAATGCCGGAGAATTCAACTATAGAGCGGGTACAAACAATGAAAGCATTTGGAGCGAAGGTTACTTTAACCGATGCAGATGGAGGTATAGAATATGCCAGAGATTATGCCGAAGAAAAAGTGAGATCGGAGAATTATTATATGATTAATCAGTTTGCTAACAAGGATAATTGGAAAGCACATTATAAAACTACCGGGCCGGAAATATGGAAAGATACCAACCATCAAATAACACATTTTGTTTCTTCTATGGGGACCACAGGAACTATTATGGGAACGTCTACCTATTTAAAAGAAAAAAATAAAAATATTCAAATAGTAGGAGTGCAACCTACGGATGATTCAAGAATTCCGGGAATTAGAAAATGGCCGAAAGAATACCTTCCTAAAATTTTTGATCCAACAAAGGTAGACAGAGTTCTAGAAGTTAGTGATGTAGAGGCTAAAGAAATGGCACAACGACTTGCTAAAGATGAAGGAATATTTGCAGGAATGAGTAGTGGTGGGGCTGTAAGTGCAGCAGTAAAATTATGTGAAGAATTACAGGAAGGAATTGTAGTTAGTATTGTGTGCGATCGTGGAGACCGCTACTTATCCTCAGATTTATTTAAGTAAGATTTCAAGGAACTAAATGGTAGGGCTTGTTCCTTGAATCCTACATTTTGAATTTACATATTTAATAAGGGATATCATAAAATTAGCTTTAAATGGTTATTAGTTATTCACTAAACCAATTAAGGTAGTAGAACTAGGAACAATTTTAACTGTTTTCTTTTTGTTTCCATTTTCTAGTCTAATTTTGTAAACCTCTCTGTCTAATCGGTCACTTCTTCCACTAGCAACATATTTGTTGCTTATCATAGTCCATTCTTTATTGTTACTATAAAGTTGATTTCTTACAGCTGGAGGTAATAGGATATCTTTAAAATTTTGATAAGTACTTACTATTTTCCCTTCATTGGTATAATGAGCTTCTAAGTATCCTTTTCTAGTGTTAAAAGTTACAAGATATTCATCAAAATCGTCCTTATTTTGCACCGCATCTAAGAACGCCATAAAATTAAATTTTTCTTTCATAAATCTGATAGGGTTTTTATGAAACTCACCAGTATATTCCTCGTTTACTATAAACTTAACAGAGTTTAAATCTGAATCTATAGTGATTTCATCAAGTGCAAAATTAATTCTAGCTTCATCCAATTGGATTACTTCTTGAGCCTTCATTGTGGCTATACCACATAAAACGAATAAAAATAAAATCACCCTTTTCATAATTTAAGATTTAATTGTTAATATTAGTTAAAGGTAAATGAAGGAGCGCCTGTCTACTACTACTTAAGTAGCACATAGCTACTTATATTGATTTTAAATGTTAAATTTTAAAGAAGATAATCTCCAGTCACCTGTTAATTTAATGGTATACTTTTTTCTATCTTTCAGTTGATTCATGAGCATTTTTCTATTTTTTTCTTGAGATCTTAATCCCAAATTTTTAAATTCCTGCAGAGATGACTATTATGGGGACTTCTACTTTTTTAATCAGAAAAATATAAATACTTAGATTGTTGGAGTTCCGTCTACAGGTAATTGTAGAATTCCAGGAATAAATAAATGGCCGAAGGAATATTTGCAGGAATGAGTAGTGGAGAGCGGCAGCGGTTGCCTTAAGACACTTTGAAGAAATAAAAGAGGGAGTCGTTGTTAGTATTGTTTGCGATCGTGGAGATAGATATTTGTCTTCAAATCTTTTGTAGTAAGATTTCAAGGAACCTGATGAATTAACTAAGTTCCTTGAAACCTACATTATAATTAATTACTAACTAAACTCACAATAGTTGTAGCACCTGGTACTACTTTAATGTTTCTTGATTTGTTTCCATTTTCAAGTTTAATCTTGTAGTATTCTTTGTCAATTCTATCAAGTTTTCCGCTAGCAATGTATTTGTTACTTGCCATAGTCCAACCTTGATAATTAGTAAACACCTGTTTTCTAAGATCTAAGGGTAATACTTTGTCTTTGAAAACTTGTTGAGTTTGTACAAGATATCCTTTTTTTGAATAAACAGCTTCTAAGTAACCTTTAGTACTTTTAAAAGTAACCAGATACTCATCAAAATCATCTGCGTTTTGGATTGAAGATAATAATGCTTTAAAATCAAAATTTTGTTTCATAAACTGAATAGGATTTTTTGAAAATTCTCCTATGTAATTTTCTTTAACAGTGAAACCGACAGAATTTAGATCAGAATCTACAATTATAGCATCGGGATTATAGCCTACATGTGCTTCCCCCAATTGGATCACTTTTTGTGCCTGCATCGCACCCATACCTACCAGCAGAAATAGAAATAAAACCACTTTTTTCATAATAAATATATTTACGTTAATAATACATTAAAGATATTTATGTGATTTGATATTAATTACTACTTAAGTAGCACATAACTAGATATTTTCGTTTTAAATGTTAAATTTTAGGGAAGAAATTCTCCAGTCACATATTAATTTAATGGGCATACTTTTTTCTATCTTTCAATTGATTCATGAGCTTTCTTAAATTTCTTATTTCCATTTTTTTTCTTGAGATCTTGATAGCTCCATTTTGTTTTAATTTCTGAAGATGTCTATTTACTACTGCTCTGGTAGATCCTATTAAATTTGCAATTTCTTCATTAGGTAGATCATTTATTAATTCTAGGTTTTCTGATTTCTTATTTACATTTTTCAGTATCAAATTAAGTAACCTGGTAGAAATATCTGAAAAGGTTATATCTGAAACAAAATTTTCTAACAAGCGCAATTGTTTTCCGGCGTAATGAAGGATTTGCGGATAGTAGGTAGGATTGGCTTGTAACCATGTACGTAGCTTATCCATGGGAGCCGCTAAAATTTTAGCGTCATCTAAACATTCATAATAAGCACTGTGTTCGCACCCGTCTAATAAACAATATAGATCAAAAACATCATTTTTGGTTAATAGGAAAATAGTAACTTCTTTTCCGTTTAAGGAATCTACCTGATACATTTTTATTCTTCCCTTAAGAATTATATAGAAATGATATGTAAGTTTTTCCTTATTTAGAATACAGGTGTTCTTCGGCCATTTTTCTTCATGGAAAAGAGAAAGAAAATCATAAGATGACTTTGTGTTCATTTTCTCAAATAATTCGCAGTCTTTTAAGAGTTGTTGATATTTCCCAGTCCCATTTCCAGTTGTAATCTCTTTCTTTTCCATAATATAAGTTCAATTGAAGTAAGGCTTTCTTTTTAATTAAAATTATACAACTAATAAAAAGTTGGTATGGGGTCTAGCTAAAAAATTAGGAGGGAAATACTGATATTGAGAGGTTTACAGGAATATATAAAAATAATGAATTAAAATAATACTAGGAAATTATTTTATATTAAACTTAAATGTCCTCAAACATTTTAGTATAACCTAAAAATCTGCTATTTTTGCAAACTTGCTGAAATTACAAAACATGGCTGTTGAAACATTTGGATTAGAAGAGAAAAAGAATGATAAAGTACTTTATGGCTACCAACAGGTTGACATAGATAAAATTTTCAACGTTATAGATTCTCACCCGAATCATTATAACTTATTATACCAACTCCCAACCGGGGGTGGGAAAACAGTAATATTTTCTTCTATAGTTAGAGAATATATTCAGCGCACAAATAAAAAAGTTTTAATTCTTACGCACAGAATAGAATTGTTAAAGCAAACCTCCAAAATGCTTTCTGAGTTTGGAGTGCTTAATAAAATTATTAACAGTAAGGTTAAAGAACTTCCAGATCAAGAAGATTATATGTGTTTTGTAGCTATGGTGGAAACACTTAACAACAGGCTACATGACGAAAAATTAGAAATCGAAGATATTGGGTTGGTAATTATAGATGAAGCACATTATAATTCCTTTAGAAAGCTATTTAAGTTTTTCGAGAAGTGCTTTATTCTAGGTGTAACTGCAACGCCTTTAAGTTCTAATATTAAACTTCCTATGAAGGATAATTATAGGGAACTAATTGTTGGGGAGTCTATAGGTTCTCTTATAGGTAAGGGATTTTTGGCCAGAGCGAAGGTTTTTAGTTACGATGTAGGATTACAGTCGCTTAAAGTAGGGATCAACGGGGATTACACCGTTAAATCTTCTGAAGAGTTGTACTCTAATCTTAGCATGCAGGAAAAATTATTAAATTCCTATTTAGATAAATCAAGTGGTAAAAAGACACTTATTTTTAATAATGGTATTAATACATCTAAGGAAGTATACGAGACTTTTAGAAATGCTGGGTACCCAATTAGACATTTAGATAATACGACCAGCAAACAAGACAGGAAGGATATTTTAAAATGGTTTAAGCACACTCCAGAGGCCATTGTTACTTCTGTAAGTATTCTAACAACAGGATTTGATGAACCTTCGGTAGAGACCATTATATTAAATAGAGCAACAAAATCCTTGACCCTTTATTTTCAAATGATTGGGCGTGGTTCAAGAATTTTAAATAATAAATCTGAATTCACGGTAATAGATCTAGGTAATAATGTTGTAAGATTTGGACATTGGAGTGCACCTGTAGACTGGAAACAACTTTTTAGATCTCCAGATTTTTATTTTGAAAATTTACTGAGTGATGAAGAAATTGAACGCGAATTTAAATATATAATGCCTCCAGAGCTAAGAGAGCAATTTCAAAATTCTGAGATTGTTGATTTTGATGTGGAAGCTGCATATGATATAGTGATAAGAAAAGGACTTAAATCTAAATCAGTATTAGAATGGTCTATGGAGCAACATGTAAAAATTTGTGTAGAAAATAGCGAGGATGTTTTTGACGCAAGAATTCTTGCCAAAGAATTAAAGGATGATATCTCTTCTAGAATTAAACAATATTCTTACTGTATTAGTAAAAGCACCAAGAATTATAGGGATTGGTTAGAAGAAGATTATGCCAGAAGACTGCGTCAACAAATAAATGCAGAATTTTAGGCTAATTAATACCAAGTAAGTTTTTACTACTAAAAAACCCTAAATCCGAGATTCGGCTTTAAGGTTTTTTTAGTTTTTAGATTATAGAGGTTTTGTTTATAATACTTTCTCCAAGATCTTATTAAGGTGTTCTAAATTCAATGGTTTAGAATGAAAGGCGTCTATATGGACAATCTTGTTTGCCTTTTCCAAATCATTTGGATTTATTGATGTTGTAAGCATTACTATAATTTCTCTTCCTTTTTGCTCCTTCTCCAATTTTTCATATTCTTTCAAAAATTCCCAACCATTCATTACGGGCATATTTATATCCAGAAATGTTAGATCTGGTTGTGGATATTTGCCATCTACCTTAGTAGTT
>JAGXIJ010000034.1 GCA_024635675.1 Gillisia sp. | reverse complement strand
TCTTCCAGTTGAAAGACTTTCTGGATTAATTCCAGGCTTTCATCTGAGGTGTTAGAATCGTCTTTTAAGTGATTGGCAAAATGATTCATTATTTTTTGAATTATTCTATTGCTTACAATTTCTGCTTGCTCACTATTGAAACCGACTATTTTTTTAGACTGGAAATCCAGTTCCGCATCTTTCATCGTTTTCAACTTCTTCTTTAGGGCTTTAATGGTAGGTGCGAATTTTCGCATTTCTAACCATTTGATGAAATCTCCTTCCACTTCCTTAATGATCTCCAGAGCCTGCGGAATAAATTCTTTTCTTCTTTCCAACGTAGCATCGGTCATTTGGGCAAGTTGATCTAAATGAATTAGTGTTACATTTTCCATTCCTACCACATCGTCTGCAACATTCTTAGGAATTGAAAGATCCAGAATAAGTAATTTCTTTTTTGCGTAGATGAGTTCCTTTGAAACAGTAGGGTTTTGAGCTCCCGTTGCTACTACTAAAACATCTGCCTGGCGGATCTCCGATTGAAGATCGGCGTAATCCTTCACTCTTAAATTGAACTTTCCGGCAATTTTTTCAGCCTTATCCTTGGTTCTGTTTATAAGTGTGATTTGATTGTTCTTGGTGTGTTTTACCAGATTTTCACAGGTATTTCTACCTATTTTCCCTGTCCCGAATAAAAGAATATTTTTATCGGTTACATTTTCAACTTCATTTAAAATATATTGAACAGAAGCAAAACTTACAGAAGTTGCTCCTGAGGAAATTTGAGTTTCGTTCTTAATTCTCTTGCTTGCCTGGATAACTGCATTTATTAGTCGCTCTAAGAACGGATTTGCAACTCCAATTTTCTTGGAGGCTATAAATGCGATCTTTAACTGACTAATAATTTCAAAATCTCCCAGAATTTGACTGTCCAACCCTGTACCCACTTTAAACATGTGGGAGATAGCATCTTTGTTCTTATAAACAAATGCTACTTTTTCAAATTCCTCGACGGTACCATGAGTATGTTCGCAGAGTAATTTAATTAACTGGTATGGGTGTTGTGCAAATCCGTAAATTTCGGTACGGTTACAGGTAGAAGTAACAATTATTCCATCGATACCTTCAACTTTTGCCTGATTAAGTAAATTTAATTTTCCTTCATCAGTGAGGCTAAAGTGTCCTCTAATATCGGCATCGGCTTTTTTATAGCTTAATCCAATGGTGTAAAAGTGTTTGCCTCTAGAGATATGATAATTTTCCATGAACCTATTTAGGTGTTCCGGGACAAAGGTAAATGATAGCTATGGCAAAAAGTAACGCTCAAAGTACTAAATATGTCGTTTGATGGGATTTGTGGTTGGAAGCCACTTTAATTACCTGAAATACGCTAAATTTGTAGTGATTTCAAATGATACAGATCAATTAGTTTAGATTGATTCTAAATAATAAAACTAAAATCAAGATGAATTCAGAAGAAAAAAATATCGCTGAAGGGTTTGTAGATGAAACTAAAATTGAAGACGGTTTCTTTATTTTAAAGTTTCAAAATGAAGAGAATACGCCTCAGAAAATCACAAGGGAAATAGATAGTACCTATATTCAATTTCACTTTTGCGTTAAAGGAGACGGGAAATTTTTATTCAATAATAGCAGTTACGAACTTCCTTTGCAGGAGGAATATTCCCTTTTACTTTATAACCCACAAAGGGATTTGCCAATTAATTTGGAATTAGACCCAAAATCTTGGCTTATTTCTTTAGTGATCTCGATTAAAAAATTTCATTCTATGTTCTCTCAGGAAGCGAGTTATATCCCTTTTTTAAGTTCTGAAAATAGCGATAAGAAGTATTATAAGGATGGAGATATATCGCCATCTATGGCAATTGTTTTAAATCAGTTGATGAATTTCAATTTAATGCCATCCATTAAGGCGCTTTACTTTAAGGCTAAGGCTTATGAATTGTTAAGTTTATATTTCAACAGATCTGGAGATAATAATGTAGATCAATGCCCTTTTCTGGTAGATGAAGAAAATGTGCTGAAAATAAGGAGAGCCAAGGATATTGTGATTTCTCGGATGGCAGAACCTCCATCATTGATTGAACTTTCAACAGAAATCGGGCTAAGTTTGAGAAAACTGAAAGAAGGTTTTAAGCAGATATATGGAGATTCGGTATATAGTTTTCTCTTCGATTACAAAATGGAATATGCCCGAAAACTGTTGGATTCAGGAGAATTTAATGTGAATGAAGTTGGCTTAAAAGTGGGTTATAGCACAGCCAGTCATTTTATAGCTGCATTTAAAAAGAAATTTGGAACTACGCCAAAGAAGTATGTGATGTCCCTGGCGTTGCCAAACAATTCTTAATAGATTGATTTTTCTAATAATAGAAATTGATCTAAACATAGGCCAATGCCTATTTTAAAATATTTATAATTGTAATTTTAATTTTTTAAAATTGCTGAAAAAGAATAGAGAATGAGTAAAGGTGTACTCTTGGTTAATCTGGGTTCTCCAGACAGTACCGATCCAAAAGACGTAAAAAAATATTTAGGAGAATTCTTAATGGACGAGCGGGTGATCGATGTTCCTCTTTGGGCTCGAACCTTATTGGTTAAAGGAATTGTTCTTAATACAAGACCAAAACAATCTGCAGCGGCATATAAAAAGATCTGGTGGGATGAAGGTTCTCCATTAATAGTTTTATCTGAACGCTTAAAGGATAAAATAGACGAAAACACTTCTATCCCAATAGTTTTGGCAATGCGCTATGGCACACCCAACATTAAATCTGGATTGCAAAAATTACATGATCAAGGGGTAGATGAAGTTCTTATTTTTCCTTTGTATCCTCAATTTGCAATGGCAACTACCGAAACTATTTTGGTTTTAGCGGAAGAACTTAGGCAAGAGTTTTTCCCAAAAATGCAATTCACTTCTATTCCTGCATTTTATAATCACCCGGATTATATACGGGTTTTGGCGGATAGTGTTCAGGAGAAATTAAAAGATATCGAATATCAGCATATTTTATTCTCTTATCATGGCGTTCCGGAAAGGCATATTCACAAAAGCGATATCACCAAATCTCATTGCCAAATAGATGGAAGTTGTTGTAATACCCCTTCTAAAGCACATCAATTTTGCTACAGACATCAGTGTTTCGAAACCACACGGTTGGTTGCAGAATATCTTCAGCTTAAAGAAAACTCTTATAGTGTTTCTTTTCAATCCAGACTTGGTTTTGACCAGTGGTTACTTCCTTATACCGATAGAACAATTGAACGATTTGGGAAGCAAGGCATGAAAAATTTAGCAATAGTTACCCCTGCTTTTGTAAGTGATTGTTTAGAAACTTTAGAAGAAATTGCAATGGAGGGAGAAGAGATCTTCCATGAAGTTGGAGGAGAAAAATTCACGGTTGTTCCTTGTTTAAATACTCGGGAAGATTGGGTAAAAGTGCTTTCCAGATGGGTAGACGAATGGGCATTTTCCAATCCCATTGAGGCATAATGGCTCATATAAATTCAGCAGCTTTAGGTAAGGATCCAATTTGGAGACTTTTAATAAAACAGGCATTACCTGCTTCCATCGGGATCCTGGTAATGTCTTTAAATGTTCTTGTAGACAGCATTTTCGTTGGAAACTGGATCGGGTCTATCGCGATTGCTGCTATAAATGTAGTATTGCCGGTTTCATTTTTTATTGCTGCTCTTGGAGTAGCGATTGGGATTGGTGGGTCTTCCATGATTTCAAGAGCTTTAGGCTCTGGAAACAAAAACAAAGCACTCAAGACTTTTGGGAATCAAATCACCCTTACTCTTATTTTGTCGGTGTTCTTAGTTTTAATAGGCTTGACCTTTGTAGATTCTATTATTCCGGCATTTGGAGGAAAAGGAGATATTTTTGATCCGGCTAAGGTCTATTATGTCGTAGTGCTTTATGGGGTGCCGTTTTTGGCGCTTTGTATGATGGGAAATAATGTGATTAGAGCAGAAGGCAATCCGAAATTTGCTATGATCGCCATGATTATCCCTTCTGTTACCAACCTTTTTTTAGATTATATCCTTATCAACCTATTCGATATGGGAATGCTGGGTGCGGCTATAGCCTCTAGTGTCTCTTACTTCTTTTGCTTCTCTTTTGTTTTATGGTTCTTTCTATCTAAGAATTCAGAACTGAAGATCAATTGGTCACATTTTGGATTCGATCTACCAATCATTAAGGAGCTCTCATCCCTAGGATTTGTGACTTTAGCGAGACAAGCTGTAGTGAGTGTTACTTATTTATTGATGAACAACATTTTATTCGAACTTGGTGGCGAAGACTCTGTTACTGTTTATGCAATTATTGGTAGAATGCTCATGTTTGCACTTTTCCCTGTGCTTGGGGTAACCCAGGGATTCTTGCCTATTACAGGGTATAATTATGGAGCTGGTCATTGGGAACGGGTTAGAAAAAGCATTAACACTGCAATACTGTATTCTTTTTTATTGGGATTGTTGGTCTTTACTGGAATCATGTTCTTTTCAGAAAATATAGTGAGGGTTTTTACAGATAATCCTACGGTGGTTCGAGATACTCCAAGTGCAATGCGTTGGGTGTTTGCAGCTACGCCAATTATTGCATTGCAACTTATTGGTTCGGCATATTTTCAGGCTATCGGGAAGGCCGTGCCTGCATTACTACTTACACTTTCAAGACAAGGATTCATCTTTATTCCTCTTGTTTTAATATTACCTATGTATTATGGGGAAATAGGTGTTTGGATCTCTTTTCCTATTGCAGATGTTCTTTCAACTATTGTAACTGCCTATTTTTTAAATAGAGAAATTCGTCTCCGGTTAAAATCCACAGTATCTGAAACGCTTACATAGAAATTGGTATATTTAATTTTCTTTTGAAATTACCGTTGACCACTTTTTAGTGAAGTAATTACTAATACTATATACCTTATTCTATGAGAACATTTTTACCTAAACTTCTTCTTTTATTCTTTTTCTTCGGAATGATTGCTGAAACAAATGCCCAGAAAAACAAAAAATCTACTGAAACCACAGTTGACAACAGTGCTTATGCTGCTTTAAAATACAGACTGATAGGGCCTTTTCGCGGTGGTCGTTCTGCTGCAGTAGTGGGGGTTCCGGGAGAACCTAATTTATTTTATTTTGGTTCTACAGGAGGTGGAATCTGGCGGACAACTGATGGAGCCAGAACCTGGGAAAATATTTCTGATGGATTTTTTGGAGGTAGTATTGGAGCGATAAGTGTTGCTAACAGTGACCATAATATTTTATTTGCCGGAGGTGGAGAAAAGACCTTGCGAGGAAATGTCTCTTCTGGCTCAGGAATCTGGAAATCTGTAGATGCCGGAAAATCCTGGAAATCTATGGGCTTAGAGAAAAGTAGGCATATCCCAAGAATCTCCATACATCCAACAAATCCGGACATTGTATATGCTGCGGTTTTAGGAAATATCTACAAACCAACTCAGGAACGTGGAGTTTATAAAAGTACCGATGGAGGAATTACTTGGAAAAGAACACTTTTCGTAAATGACCAAGCGGGAGCAGTAGATCTTATTATGGATCCTAACAATCCTCGAATTTTATATGCTTCCACCTGGAGAGTTCAACGCACCCCTTACAGTTTGAGCAGTGGCGGAGAAGGATCGGCACTTTGGAAAAGTACAGATAGTGGTGAAACATGGAAAGAAATATCCAAAAACAAAGATTTTCCTGAAGACACCTTAGGAATTATGGGGATTACAGTATCTCCGGTTAATTCCAATAGAGTTTGGGCAATTGTAGAGAATAAGGAAAAAGGCGGAGTTTATAGAAGTGATGACGCAGGAGAAACTTGGAAAAATATAAATAGCGATCGTAGTTTACGTCAAAGAGCTTGGTATTATACTAGAATCTATGCCGATCCTCAGGATGAAGATGTTGTATATGTAGTGAATGTTTCCTACCATAAATCTAAAGATGGTGGTGAGAATTTCACATCTGCTCGAGCTCCTCATGGAGATCATCACGATATGTGGATAGCTCCAGAAAACCCTGATCGAATTATCATGGGAGATGATGGTGGTGCTCAAGTAACTTACGATGGAGGAGAAACCTGGAGTACGTATCACAATCAGCCAACTGGACAATTCTATAGGATTGCAACAGATAATCATTTTCCATATCGAATATATGCGGCTCAACAAGATAATTCAACTATTAGAATTGATCACAGAAGTACCGATTACACTATTTCTGAAGACAACTGGGAAGAAACAGCCGGGGGAGAATCTGCACATATAGCGGTGGATCCAGAAAATGACGATATAATTTATGGTGGAAGTTATGGAGGATTTCTATCTCGTGTAAACCATGAAAAGAATACTCAAAGAGCAATTAACGTATGGCCGGATAACCCAATGGGACATGGAGCCGAGGATATGAAATATAGATTTCAATGGAATTTCCCAATCATTTTTTCTAAGCATGATCTTAACAAATTATACACCTTTTCCAATCATGTTCATGTAACTACTAATGAGGGTCAATCTTGGGAAACGATAAGTGGAGATCTTACCAGAAACGATAAGACTAAACTAGGTTCTAGTGGAGGACCAATAACTCAGGATAATACAGGGGTAGAATATTATGCTACTATTTTCGCTGCAGAAGAATCTTCTTTGCAAGAAGGATTAATCTGGGTGGGTAGTGACGACGGATTGGTTCATGTAACTAAAGATGGCGGTAAGAATTGGGAAAATGTTACTCCAAAAGGATTGCCGGAATGGGCACAGATAAACTCCTTAGAAACCAGCGATCATGATGCAGGTACTGCATACATTGCTGCAACAAGATACAAATTAGGAGATTTCACTCCTTATTTATATAGAACCACAGATTATGGTAAGTCCTGGACGAAGATCACCAATGGGATAGGAGTAGAACATTTTACACGTGTAATTCGGGAAGACCCAACCAATAAAAAACTTCTTTATGCAGGAACCGAGTCGGGAATGTATATTTCCTTCGATCAAGGGAATACATGGAAAGAATTTCAGCAAAACCTGCCAATTGTGCCAATTACAGATTTGGCGATCAAAAACAATAATTTAATTGTGGCAACTCAAGGGAGAAGTATCTGGATAGTAGATGATTTGAGTGTATTACATCAATATGATCCAAACATCAATCAGAAAGAATCATTCTTGTATCAGCCAAAAGATACCTATAGAATAAGTGGAGGAACCAGAGAGAAGTCTAAGACAGATGGAACTAATCATTCAAATGGAGTGATGACTTATTTCAATATAAAAGACCTAGACGAAAAAAAGGACACTATTCACCTTACTTATTTCAACCAAGCCAATGACACTTTAAAATCTTTTGGGAATCACGCTAAAGAAGATAAACTTAAAGTTGAAAAAGGGGCTAATATGTTTGTTTGGGATATGTACGAGAAGGGTGCCGAAAAACTAGATGGGATGATCCTTTGGTGGGCAGATCTTGAAGGGCCAAGAATTTTACCCGGAGATTATACTGTTGAATTAAATGTGAACGGAAAAAAGGAACGCAAACCCTTTACAGTGTTAGCGAATCCGAATGCCGAAACAGATAAAGCAGGTTTGCAAAAACAATATGAATTTATCACCGATGTGAATGCAACGGTAGATAAAGCTCATAAATCCATAAAA
Organism: Gillisia sp.; assembly: GCA_024635675.1. Classification (GTDB taxonomy): domain Bacteria; phylum Bacteroidota; class Bacteroidia; order Flavobacteriales; family Flavobacteriaceae; genus Gillisia. The sequence goes on along the minus strand of JAGXIJ010000034.1, from coordinate 3,546 downwards.
AAGATCAAAAAGATCAATGAGCAACTAAAGTCTTTTCAAACCCAATATAAAGGAAATGATAAAGTAAAAGATCTGGTTGAAAAAGCTAAGAAAATGGAGGAGAAATTTGGTGAAATTGAAAAAGCGCTTTATCAAACTCAAAACAAAAGTGGTCAGGATCCATTAAATTTCCCAATTAAACTCACCAATAAACTGGCGCATTTAAACTCTTTAGTTGGGATGGGAGATTTTCCTCCTACAGATCAAGATATAGCTGTTAAAAGCGAATTGACTTCAGAAATTAAAAAACAATTAATCGCATTTGATGCTTTGATAGAAAAAGAGATGGAAGAATTCAACCGACAATTTAATGCAAGGAATCTTAATTATTTATTTTTGGATGCTCAATAAGTTTCATGGAATATTACAATTACATTAAATCGTTGCATTTAATTTTTATAATTACCTGGTTTGCTGGCCTATTCTATATTCCGCGTCTATTTGTGTATCATATAGAGGCGGCAGGTAAGCAGGAACCGGAGAGATCTATCCTTACTGCTCAGTTAAAATTAATGACCAAAAGGCTTTGGAATATCATCACTTGGCCTTCAGCAATTTTAGCTAGTATCTTTGCCTTTTGGATGCTATATCTCATGCCTAGCTGGGTAGATCAAGACTGGATGCAGGTGAAATTAGGGTTTGTTGTTTTGTTATATGCCTATCATTTTAAATGTCATTTGATCTTTAAGGAAATGCAAAATGATATTATAAAATGGACCTCCAACCAAATGAGGCTATGGAATGAAGGATCTACATTGATCCTCTTTTCGGTAATATTTCTGGTAATTGTTCGCGATGCCATTAATTGGATCTATGGGGTGGTTGGAATCTTTGTTTTGGCAGCAATGCTCATGCTTGGAATCAAAATATATAAACGGTTTCGTTCTAAAAATCCGAATGCCTAATGTGGTGTGATAATTGATTATTTCAGCATAATTACTCGAAATACTTTATGAAGCTTTTAAAATTATCTTTAAGAAACCGGATTTTCATTTCTATGATGTTGCTGGTGCTTGGGGCTTCTATACTTATTGCAGGGGTAACTGTTTTTCAATACAAACAGGAATCTGAAGATTATCACCGTGAGCGACTGGAACGGAAAGAACAGGCTATCCGTGAGAATATAAAATTTGTTTTAGAAGGTACTACCCATTTGGTGAATACAGAGAACATGCCTGTGATCCTTCAGCAAGACAACAAAATATATGAGATCTCGCAGGTGCACGACATGCAACTTAACGTATACGATCTCAATGGGAAACTACTTATAAAATCTAACGAATCTTTTTTTAGGGATACCACCAATGTACAAATTCCAAAGTACATCATTCAGGAACTTGAAAATTCCAGGAATAAGAGATATTTAAAGCGTTCTCAGCTAAATGGGCAAAAATTTCAATCTTCCTATACCTATATAACAGACAATAAATTCAAGCCATTAGCAATTTTATATTTGCCTTATTTACAGGATGACGATCTTCTACAAAAGGATTTAAACGATTTTTTAATGAAGTTGGGAGAAGTGTATCTCTTTATGTTCCTTCTTGCGATCTTGATGTCTTATTTCCTATCCAAATACATCACAAAATCTCTAAAGATCGTTTCACAAAAAATCATAGAAACTCGGCTGGATAAACGACTTCAGAAAATACAGATAGATAATGCCTCAGAGGAGATCTTTGCGTTGGTTTCGGCATATAACAGTATGATAGACGAATTGGAAGAAAGTGCTGTAAAGTTGGCTACAGGAGAGCGAGAGCAGGCTTGGAGAGAGATGGCAAAACAAGTGGCGCATGAAATTAAAAATCCGTTAACCCCAATGCGCTTAACTGTTCAGAGTTTCCAAAGAAAATTTGATCCTCAGGACCCTAATGTGAATAAAAAAGTAGATGAATATACAGATACGCTTATTTATCAAATAGACACCATGAGTGCTATAGCTTCTGCATTTTCTAATTTCGCAAAAATGCCTGCACAACAAAATGAAATACTTAATGTTCCAAAAATAGTGAAACTGGCATTGGATATTTTTAATGAAAATTATATCATTTTTCATTCTGAAAAAGAGGAGATCCTCGCAAAATTTGATAGAACTCAGTTGATTAGAGTTGTTACAAATTTGGTGAAAAATGCTACCCAAGCCTTGCAGGGAATAGACGATCCTAAGATTTTAGTTGAGGTAAGAGAGGAAAATGAAATGGCAGTTATAAAAGTTTCAGATAATGGAATTGGTGTCGAAAACGCAGATATGGAAAAAGTATTCGAACCCAAATTTACTACAAAATCTAGCGGAATGGGATTGGGTTTGGCAATGGTTAAGAACATTGTAGAAACCTATCAAGGTGATATCACCTTTGTTTCAGAAAAAAATAAAGGCACTATCTTTACCGTAAAATTTCCAATTCAAACAACTTAAATAGTTTAAGTTCCGTTTATCTTGCAGTTGAAGAAAATTGAATCTCCAATTTGGAGCCTTGAGCTTATAAATTTATTTCTTTGTCACCCTGAGCGCAGTCGAAAGCTCTGAAGAATCTAGGCTCCGCACTGTTTGTCATTTACGATCAATGCGAGAAGAAAAGGAAAACATTATAAAAACATAAAAATCTATTTATTATGAATTTTGAAAATATTTTATTTGAAAATAATGAAGGAATTCTTCAAATCACTATTAACAGGCCATCCAAGTTGAATGCCTTGAACAAAGCGACCATTGAAGAATTACACTTAGCTTTTGCAGATGCAGAAGAAGATGCTGCTGTAAAAGTGATCATTTTAACCGGAAGCGGTGAAAAGGCTTTTGTGGCTGGTGCCGATATTAGTGAGTTTTCAGACTATTCTCAAGAAGAAGGAAAAATACTAGCAGCTCAGGGCCAAGCTAAATTGTTCGATTTCGTGGCCAACTTCTCCAAGCCGGTAATTGCAGCCGTAAATGGATTTGCATTAGGAGGCGGATTAGAACTTGCTATGGCGGCGCATTTTAGAGTAGCCAGCGATAACGCGAAAATGGGACTTCCGGAAGTTTCTCTTGGGGTAATCCCGGGGTATGGTGGAACTCAAAGATTGCCACAATTAGTTGGGAAAGGCCGAGCCATGGAAATGATCATGACCGCAGGAATGATAGATGCCAATCAAGCTTTGCAATATAGCTTGGTAAACCATGTAGTCTCTCAAGAAGAGTTGCTGGATTTTGCTGAAAACTTAGCAGGAAAGATCATGCGAAATTCCTTGGTTGCTATAAGCTCTGCTATTAAAGCGGTAAATGCAAATTACGAAACCGGAGTGAATGGTTTTGAAACTGAAATAGCCGAGTTTGGCTGGTGCTTTGGTACTGCCGACTTCAAAGAAGGAACCTCTGCATTTTTAAATAAGCGAAAAGCAGATTTCCCGGGGAATTAATCCCTCATTGAAGGTTGTTAAACTTTTATTTTCAATGACAATATTGTCATTCTGAACGAAATGCAATGGAGTGAAGAATCTCTAGAGTTTATAAGAGATTCCTCTCCCGAT
>JAGXIJ010000006.1 GCA_024635675.1 Gillisia sp. | reverse complement strand
GCTCCGATTTTAGAGGAAACCGCCAAGTAAATTAACCTTGCTTTGTGATAGAAATCCCTTGTAATTCTTCAATTTTGGCAGATCTAAAAAATTTGGATAATTACAACATCAAAAATTCAACTGAGTAATGAATACACTATATACAGTAGAAATAACAAATTTTGAAACTATTTTGGCATTGCCTAATTCTTGGGATAATAATAAATATAAGGATTTGCTAGAAGTGATGGAATATGGAGACATATCTGAAATCCCTGATGCGGAACTAAAAGATATGTGCTATATGTCTATAGCCGATAACGAACCTGAAGAAGCTGCTAAACTCATTCTAGGATATGTATTTAATGATCGATTAAATTCTGGTCAAATAGATAATCTTTCGAATGAAATGCGGGAAGAGAAAATGTGGGAAGAATATGCTGAAATCGGTTATCATGAAGACTTTTTTAATACAGGACAGATTCTTTACGATGCCTTCAACGGAAAATTTCCTCATCCAGAAGCAGTGAAATTTGAAGTGAAGATCACTTCAGATAAATTGAAGGACCTTCTTATAGACAACAAAATTTCTGAAGCAGCATTAATAAGATTATTGGCTCAAGGTATGCCGGAGCATACACTTATAAATAGATTGTTTACAGAACAATTAAGCTCTGAATCGTTTGTAGAGGCCGAGAATATTATATGGCAAATGAAAACCGAGATACAATCAGACAACACAGCTTTGATTAACGTGATCTCTTCCAAATATTTTTTTCAAGACTTAAAATATGTGGAAGCCTTTGAGGGGAAAACACATAATGACGTTTTATTAGAAGAGGAAGGTTAACATTTTGGAATTACATTTTAAAATGGATTTTAATTAATAATGATCGAGGATAGCATACATACCAATATTCTTAATCACCTTCTAAAGGTGATTTCGCTAACTAAGAGCGAACAACAGGAATTCACTAGTATTCTGGAGGAAAAAAGGATCTCTAAAAAGAATTTTTTAATTGAACCCGGAGATTTGGTTAACTCAGAATACTATGTGGTTTCAGGTTGTTTAGAAGCTTATTATTTAGATGAATCCGGAGATAAACACATTATTCAGTTTGCAGTAGAAGATTGGTGGATAAGCGATTTTGAAGCTTTCTTCAATAAAGATCCGGCCAAGTTATATTTAGAAACCATAGAAGATTCTACGCTTCTGGCAATTAATCGTGAGGCATTAGAAATTCTGTATACTCGCATCCCTCAATTCGAAAGATTCTTTAGAATAAAAACCACCAGCGCTTTTGTTTCGCTGCGAACAAGAATATTATCGAGCCTTCAAAAAAGTGGAAAAGAACGCTATCTGGAGTTCTGCGAATCCTATCCTAAAATAGAACAACGCGTTCCAAATTATCACATAGCAAATTATCTGGGTTTAAAACCTGAGAGCCTTAGCAGAATAAGAAAAGAGGTTCTTTAGCTTAACTTTTTTTAACACTTCCTCCTAACTTACATCAAGCAGTTTCATCAGCTTTTACTCTAATTTTGTTCTGATTAATGAAATAAATTATAAGACTATGAAAAATATACTTTTTGTATTGACCAGTAATGATAAGATGGGATCCACCGGAAATAAAACCGGATTTTGGGTAGAAGAATTTGCTGCGCCTTATTATATATTAACAGATGCAGGCTATAACGTAACCTTAGCTTCCCCAAAAGGTGGACAACCTCCAATAGATCCAAATAGTGATACAGAAGATGCTGCTACAGAAGCTACAAAGCGTTTCGATAAGGACAAGAAAACTCAGGAAGTTTTAGCCAATACCAAGAAATTGGAAGATGTAGATCAAAAGGATTTTGATGCGGTATTCTATCCAGGAGGACATGGTCTTTTATGGGATCTTGTAGAAAGTAAAACATCTAAGAAATTAATAGAATCATTCTACGCAAATAACAAACCTGTATCCTTTGTTTGTCATGCCCCTGCAATTTTAAAGAATATTCAAGATACCGATGGAAATTCTTTGGTAAAAGGAAGGAAAGTAACAGGATTTACCAATGGTGAAGAAGAAGCTGTACAGTTAACAGACGTAGTACCTTTTCTAATTGAAGATATGATGAAAGAAAAAGGAGCTGATTATAGTAAAATAGGAGATTGGCAACCTTATGCCTTAGAAGATGGATTATTGATCACCGGACAAAACCCGGCATCTTCTTCTAAAGTGGCAGATCTTTTAATGAAAAAATTGAAATAATATATGAGTAATAAACAATCATTATTACAATCTTATAAAATGGGGAATCTGGAATTACCTAATAGGGTAGTGATGGCACCATTAACTAGGAGTAGAGCAAGCAATGATGAAAATAAACCAACAGAAGAGCTACATCTTCAATATTATAAGGAACGTGCTAGCGCCGGACTTATAATTACTGAAGGCTCACAGGTTTCTAAACAAGCAGTAGGCTATATAAACACCGCTGGAATTCACTCGCAAGCGCAGGTAGAGGCTTGGAAGAAAGTAACCAATGCAGTTCATGAGGCAAATGGTAGAATATTCATTCAACTTTGGCATGTGGGTAGAATGTCTCATCCAGACTTCCATAACGGAGAGTTACCGGTATCTGCTTCTGCGTTAAACCCAAATAGTCAAGCTTTTACACCGCAAGGTTTTAAAGACACCGTTGCGCCAAGGGAAATGACTATTGAAGATATTAAAACTACGGTTCAAGACTTTAAAAACGCAGCCAAGAATGCTGTGGAAGCAGGTTTTGATGGAGTTGAAATTCACTCCTCTAATGGGTATTTGTTTCATCAATTCTTCTCTAATTGTTCTAATCATAGAACAGATGAGTATGGAGGAAGTATAGAAAATAAAACGAAACTTCTTTTTGAAGTGTTGGATGCTGTTAAACAAGTGATCCCGGAAAATAAAATAGGAGTAAGGTTAAATCCTTCTTTGCATAATCTCTTTGGAATTACTTTAGATGAGGAGACCATTCCTACCTTCGATTATATTGTAGAAAAGTTGAACTGCTATGATCTGGCGTATTTACATTTATCTGAACCTTTTACAGATGTAACTGAAGTTCCTTTTGCAGAACCAGAGATCGCTAAACATTACAGACCTATTTATAATGGGACTTTAATGATAAACGGTGGATTCGATCAGGAAAAGGGAAATAAGGTGCTTGAAGAAGGCAATGCAGACCTTGTAGCGTTTGGAAAGCTGTTTATTTCCAATCCAGATCTTGTAGAAAGATTTGAACAAGATGTTCCTATGGACGAATGGGATTCAGACACTTTTTATAGTGGAGGCCCAGAGGGATACACAGATTATAAAGTGAAAACTGAAAGAGAACCAGTACTACTATAATTCAAGTTAATAAGTTTAAAAACAGCCTCTTAGATTTATTTCTAAAAGGCTGTTTTTTTTGTGCCGCTATTTCAAATATTGATTGTGATTATATTTATTGGACTTTAGTTTTAGAAAATAAGATATAATATTATATTTATATCCTCAAAACATGTTGTATTCGTTAGAGTTAGGGAATTCTAATGAATATTTTTCAATTTTATAACCCCAAGTCTCAACCTATTTATGAAATTTATAAAGTATTGCCCACTTGCTATTATATTACTTTTTCTCTCGAAGCCAGTATTTTCTCAAATAGTATATCCTAGCTCCCCGTCCATTCCAGTGATAGATGTATATCATGATACAGAGATAATAGATAATTACCAATGGTTGGAGAATCAGGAGGGTCCAAAGGTTTCGCAATGGGTAGATGATCAAAACTCAGTTTCGGAGAAATATTTAAAAAGAATGCTGAATAAGTCCAGTGCTTCTCTGGAAATGAACAAGTACATGTACAGTGATGTGGATTTTTTGAGAAGAGAGAAACGTACAGAAGAAAATAGAGACAAACGATATTTTAGACTTTACTACGTAAACAACTATGGTACCCCAGATATATTTTATAAATATGGGGCCACCGGAAAATATGTGCCATATTTAAGAAACGCCATGCTTTCTAGTGCTGGAAATATTAATATTTCCAATTTAAGGACTTCAAAGAATAATGATTATTTGGCAGTTCAATACAATCAAAATGGTAGTGATTGGAATGATATAAAAATCGTAAAGATCGAGGACAAGTTGATTTTAAATGATTTGGTGGAGAACACCAAATTTTCAAATATCAACTGGTATAAAAATGGTTTTTTTTATACAGAATATCCAAATGATTCGATAAATGCTAAAACGATCTTCCCCAAGATCAGGTATCATCTCATCGGGAATAGCCAAAGCAAGGATCAGGTAATAATACAAACTAGGAATAGTATGGAGTCATTAGATTTGTATAGTGATGAGACAGAGGAAATCTATGTTATCAAAAAGGAAAATCCAGAATCTAACAGCTATAGTTATTACTATTACGAACCAGTTACCAATAATATTCGGTTTAGACCCTTTTTAAAGGATATCAAGTATGAGCTATACATACGTGGCTTTAAAAAAGATTTGATCCTTGCAAGAACGTCCATGGATTCAAAGCAATTGTTGGTTGCCATCGATCCGAAGGATCCGGGAAACTGGAAAATATTATCTCCTTCTTATGAAAATGCAATATTAACAGGTCAAGAGATTCTGGATGATAAAGTCCTTCTTTCATATCATGGTGAGGTCAATGATTTTATAATAGCAGTAGATTATGAAGGTAAGGTTCTAAATGAGTTAAGCATTACCCCTGGACTATCTGTAAGTAGTATGGATTTTAATAAAGATTCAAAAAGATTTATTTATACTGTGGAATCTTATACAATTCCACAGGTTTTATACAAATTGGATCTGGATAAATTCACTTCTGAATTATACGATAAGACCAAGGTTAATTTTGACTTTAAAGATTACAAATTCCGTAAAACTACTTTTAAATCCCATGATGGAGTAGAGGTTCCAATTTTTATTGTTTTTAAGGATGAATTAAAAACTGATGGAAATACTCCTTTTTTATTGAAAACTTACGGTGGTTATGGAGTTATAGGAACACCCAGGTACGACCCTGGAATTGTGTATTTCCTAGAGAATAATGGGGCTTTTGCCTATGTAAATGTTAGAGGAGGGGGAAAGTTGGGTAACTCCTGGTGGGTAGATGGTAAAAATTTAAAAAAGAAAAATGCATTTTTAGATTTTATCGGAGCATCAGAGTTTCTAATTGAAAAAGGATATACCTCTCCTAAAAAAATAGCAATTACTGGAGGATCTCATGGTGGACTTGTTATGGGAGCAGCAATTACTATGCGTCCAGACCTTTATGGCTCGGCTGCAATAGATGTTGGTGCCTTGGATATGTTAAGGTTTGAAAACTTCACAATAGGAGCTACAAATACGAATTTATCCGAATTTGGGAGTGTGAAAAATGAAGATGAATTTAAAAATCTTCTCTCTTATTCACCTTATCACAATATAGATTACACTATACCTTATCCTTCTACACTTATCATGACAGGAAAATATGATAATCGTGTACCACCACTACACTCCTATAAATTCACTGCGCTAATGCAAAACAATCCTAATCAGAAAAATCCAATTTTACTTTGGACTCAGGACAAAACGGGGCATTATGGAGCGAGTAATATAGAAGATAAATTATTAGAGAATTCCTATAAATATGGGTTTCTCTTGAATGAATTAAAATAGGTTGTAATTATAATTACTTTAATTAAAAAATATTAGCGAGATCCTGAGTCCTAGAATTTCCAAGCGATAAATCGGCTCTTCTTATTACCCTGACTCATAGGTATTACTTTATAAGTAGCTTTTAATTTATCTAGTTGCTTATATATTTTTGCAAGGCTTTCCTTTTTAGAAATAAGAGAAGTGAACCAACCCACTTGAGTTTTGAAATCGACACTTTCCTTGATCATTCGTTTTAAGAATAAAGCTTCGCCACCATTACACCATAATTCATTGGATTCTCCACCAAAATTTAGCGGACTTCCAATTTCCCTTCCTAAGTTCTTGGTTTTTCTTCTACTTGTTTTAGCAGCTTCTTCCTTAGAAGCATGAAAAGGAGGGTTACACATGCTAAAGTTAAAATATTCCCCTTCTTTGATCACTCCTTTAAATATATTAGAATGATCATCCTGATATCTTATCTGGATATTCTGACTAAGTTTTTTTGTGGTGTTTATGTTGTTTTGTGCTGCTGCCACTGCATTTTCATCTATATCTGCACCTACCATTTTCCAATGATAAATACTGTTCCCTAAAATAGGGTAAATACAATTGGCACCAACTCCAATATCCAAACCTTTAACTTCCGGAGTTAATTTTTCTTCAGCAAGAAGATCGGCAAGATGATGAATATAGTCTGCTCTCCCAGGTATTGGTGGAATTAAATATTTTGGAGGAATATTCCAATCGGTTACTTTATAATGAAGTTTTAAAAGTGCTTTGTTAAGATGTAATACCGATTGATTATTACCAAAATCGATAGTTTCCTCTGAATTGTTATTATCAATAATATGATCACTTAATTCCGGATGAACTTTTACCAGTTCTTCAAAATTATAAGCTTCGTTGTGAATGTTGTTTGGATGCAAAATAAAAAGTTTTTATGTGGAGCAAAGATACAGTGTTTAATTCCTAAGAAATAACTTAATGTACACTACTTCAGAATCCTCCTATATATATTAAATAACTGTACTTTTGCAAAATGGCAAATACAATTAAAGATCAGTCCGAAATCTTAGAAAAGATGGGGATAGCAGCACTTAATCCTATGCAGGAAGAGGCTTGCGATGTTATAAGCACAAGTACTAATATAGTTTTATTATCACCAACCGGTACAGGAAAGACTTTGGCATTTTTATTACCAATAATAGACTTGTTAGATATGAATTCTAAAGAAGTCCAAGCTTTGATATTGGTGCCATCCCGGGAATTAGCCATTCAAATAGAACAAGTGGTGAGAGAAATGGGAACTGGTTACAAAACAAATGCAGTGTACGGCGGTCGTCCTTTTTCTAAAGATAAAATAGAGCTGAAGCACCATCCTGCAATTTTAATTGGAACTCCAGGAAGAATTGCAGATCATTTAAGAAGAGACACTTTCTCTGTAAATGCTATTAAGACCTTGGTTTTAGATGAGTTCGATAAATCCTTAGAAGTAGGATTTGAAGATCAAATGACAGAGATCATTCAAGCCCTGCCAAATATTGATAAACGAATTTTAACCTCGGCAACACAGCAAATTGAGATCCCAAAATTTGTAGGATTGAAAGATGCTGCCTATATAAATTATTTGAATGGGAAAAAGATATCCCAACTTCAGATTAAAACCATAAACTCAGCTTCAAAGGATAAATTAGAGTCGTTAAAAGATATTTTGAATCATATTGGTAATAAACCGGGAATCATATTTTGTAATTACAGAGATAGTATTCAACGAGTAAGTGATTTTTTAATACAAAACCAAATTGGTCATGGATGTTTTCATGGGGGTATGGAACAACAAGATAGGGAGCGTTCTCTAATTAAATTTAGGAATGGAACACATAATATCATTGTGGCAACAGATCTTGCTGCCAGAGGTCTTGATATACCTGAATTGAATTTTATTATTCACTATCAACTTCCCCTTAAGGCTGAGGAGTTCACTCATAGAAATGGACGAACCGCTAGAATGAACACTAGTGGGAATGCATATGTAATAAAGTGGGTGAAAGAAGACTTGCCCGATTTTATTGATCTAGATGAACTCGAAAAACTTAAAAGCAATGATGGTCCTATGGAAACTCTATGGGAAACCTTATTTGTTTCGGGTGGCAGGAAGGATAAGATCTCGAAAGGAGATATTGCAGGATTATTCTTTAAACAAGGCAAACTTGAAAAAGATGAACTTGGAGCTATCGAATTAAAACAAGATTGTTGTTTTGTTTCGGTACCTGCAAAAAAAGCTGATGCACTTATCTCAGTTTTAAATAATTCGAAACTTAAAAATAAGAAGGTCAGAATTAAACTTATATAGTAATGTTACTTTCGATCACTTAAATTTTCGAAGTATATTTGCCACTTTTTAACGATTGTCATGAAGAATTATAAGGAAGTATCTGTTGAAGGTGTAAGCGAAGATCAGATAGATCTATGTATAGATATACTAAAAAATCTTGTGAAGGATTCGAATCAAATTTTTGATCTTTCTGAAGAAAAGCGTATCGATTTAATGAAAGCCGCAGGAGCACTAACGCGACCAAATAGAGACGAATTCATTAAAAGAAAAAAAGACTCAAAAAAGGCTGCGAAAAGGAAAATGATCGAGCGGGATAAACATGCCCGAAAAGAAACCGGAATTCGAAGTGCCAGAGAAGCAACTATTTTTATAGCGCCGAGTCTTGTTGAAATCCCAAAGGATGATCGTCCGGAATTAGAATCTCCTCGTAACTGCTATGTTTGCAAGACCATGTATACCAAGTTGCATCATTTTTATGACACCATGTGTGAAGAATGTGGAGACTTTAATTATGCAAAACGTTATCAAACGGCAGACCTTACTGGTCAGGTGGCAGTAGTTACTGGTTCCCGATTAAAAATAGGATATCATATTAGCCTAATGTTATTAAGGGCAGGAGTAACGGTTATTGCTACTACCAGATTCCCAGTCGATTCTGCTTTGAGGTTCTCTAAAGAACATGATTTTCAGGAATGGGGAGATCGGTTAAAGATCCATGGATTAGATCTTAGACACATTCCTAGTGTAGAGATCTTTTGCAATTTTATAGAACAACGATACGAAAGGTTGGATATTTTAATTAATAATGCAGCACAAACAGTTCGTAGACCTTCAGGATTTTTTGCTCATTTAATGGAAAAGGAAGAATTGCCTTATGATTCCTTGCCGGAGTTTGCTAAAGACCTATTGGCAGATCATCATAATTCATTACAAGAATTAAAAACATTAACTACGGGTGCATCGAACAATCAAAACAATGTGTTGCCGGTTACCTGGCACGGTCCGGAACCCGGAATTGGGTTAAGAGCTTCGGCTAAATTATCTCAAATTCCATATAGTTTCGATAATTCTCTATCTACCAAAGAAGTGTTTCCGGAAGGGGAATTAGATGCAGATCTTCAACAAGTAGATCTTAGAAAAACGAATAGCTGGAGATTAAAATTAGGTGAAATAGAAACTACTGAAATGATCGAGGTGCAACTGGTAAATTCTGTTGCTCCATTTGTATTATGTAATCGACTTTCAGATTTAATGAAAAAGGAGAATACAGGTAAAAAGCATATTATAAATGTTTCTGCTATGGAAGGAAAATTCCATAGGTTCAAAAAAGAAGACAGGCATCCACATACAAACATGGCAAAAGCTGCATTAAATATGATGACACATACTTCTGCAGGTACATTTGCTAAAGATGGAATATTCATGAATGCCGTAGATACTGGTTGGGTTACAGATGAAGATCCTGCAGAACTTTCTAAGAAAAAGGTAGAGGTCCATGACTTTCAACCACCTTTGGATATAGTAGATGGTGCAGCCAGAGTAATGGATCCATTGATTGATGGGATTAACACAGGCAAGCATTGGTGTGGAAAATTCCTTAAAGATTATAGACCAATAGATTGGTAAGAATAGAAGAACTTTTAAATAAATAAGAAATGGACAATAATAAAATACCTCAGAAACAGCATAATAATCAGTTACACGGAGTGAAACTAGTTGATATAATAGAGCGATTAGTAGAAAAGCATGGATGGGAAAAGATGGGAGAAATGTTGCCTATTAGATGTTTCACTCATGATCCTTCGGTAAAATCCAGTTTAAAATTCTTAAGAAAAACCCCTTGGGCCAGGGATAAAGTGGAAAAGATTTATATGGATTCGAGTAAATAAAAATGTCTTATAATATGTCATTCTGAAGGTAGCACAGCGAACTGAAGAATCTCAACTTTGTAGATTCATTATAATTATTATCTATCTTCAATTAGATGAAAACATTCGGAACTCATAATTACTATACTTATATACTAACTAATAAAAGCAAATCGGTTTTATATATAGGAGTAACTAATAATCTGAAGTTAAGATTAGAGTACCACAAAAAACCAATCGAATTACACAATAATTTTACGACTAAATATAAGTGCTTCTATTTAATCTATTATGAACACTTTCAGGTAATCAATATAGCAATTAGTAGGGAGAAAGAACTAAAAGGTTGGAGGCGAGAAAAGAAGGAGATTTTGATAAATTCAACTAATCCTGATTGGCAATTTCTAAATGATACTATTTAAACTTTAAGTTAAACACGAGATCCCTCCTTCGTCGGAATGACATAATATTCTGTCTTGTCATTCTGAAGCTAGCACAGTGAACTGAAGAATCTCAACGTGTAAGAAGAAATCATTATCTAAGAGATCCCTCCTTTGTGGGGATGACAAACAAAAAAATACTCAAACAAAAATGTCCCGATGCTTTATTGAGCATCGGGACATTTTATATTAATTTATTAAGTTGGATTATTTACTTTCCTCGATCCATCTATCTATTTTGTTTTCCAATAATGCCAGTGGAACACATCCGGTTTCTAAAACTTGATTATGATATTGTCTAATATCAAATTTATCGCCTAATTTCTTTTTAGCTTTTTTACGTAGTTCAATAATTTTTAACTGACCTATCTTATAAGAAAGTGCCTGACCTGGATTCGCCATATATCTTTCAGTTTCAGAAGTTATTCCTGCTTCAGATTCTGCTTCATTATCCATAGAATATTGAATAGCTTGTTCTCTGGTCCATCCTTTAGAATGTAAACCAGTATCTACGACCAATCTAACCGCTCGGTGCATTTCTGCTCCTAACATTCCGAAGTATTGGTAAGGGTCTGTATATAATCCCAATTCTTTCCCTAGAGATTCAGAATATAAAGCCCAGCCTTCACCATAACCACTATACCATAAAGTTTTTCTGAAATCTGGCAACACAGTACTCTCTTGCGTTAAAGAGATCTGATAGTGATGCCCCGGAATTGCTTCATGCAAGAATAAAGATTCATCTGAATATCCGTTGTAAGTAGTTGCATCTGGAATTGGAACATAAAATATACCGGGTCTTGTTCCATCTAAAGAACCTTGATTATACTCTGCGCTTGCAGAATTTTCCCTGAAAGCTTCAGTTCTTCTAACCTCAAATTGAGTTTTTGGCGTTACATCGAATAACTTTTCCAACTGAGGTTTCATAGTCTCATGAATCGCATTAAAATTTGCTAATACTTCTTCCGGAGTTTTGTAAGGCATTAATTCTTTATTCTTTCTAACAGAATTAAAGAATGACTTTAGATCTCCCTTGAAACCAATTTGTTCTTTTACCTTTTCCATTTCCGCAGAAATACGAGCCACTTCATCCAATCCTAATTGATGGATCTCTGCAGCTGTCATATCTGTAGTCGTATATAATTTTATCTGATGCTTATAATAAGCTTCTCCATTTGGAATACCTGTAATTCCACTTGTAGTTCTACCTGCTGGTAAATACTCATTCTTAACGAAATCATGTAGTTTTTGATAAGAAGGAATCACTTTTTCCTTAATCATAGCAGAATAAGATTCCGTTAGTTGGGTTTTTTCTACTTTAGAAAAACCTTCCGGAATATTAGTGATTGGAGTGTAGAATAAATGTTTGTTTAAGTCTGGCTCGGTCATCGCTGCTAATTGAGGAATCACCTTTACAATTAAAGATTTAGGTAAAACATAGCCTTCTTTCATTCCCTCTCTTAGTTTTTCTTCAACAGAATTCAACCAAACCAAATATGCAGCTACCCGTTTTTGCCAATTCTCATAATCTTCTACCGTTTTAAATGGCTGAGAACTCATACCGCTTGCCAACTGACCCATATTCAGATTCACAGACCACATCTGGTCTATAGGGAAGAATTCAGAATTACGAAATTCTAAAGTTTCTAAATTCATGTCGCATTCCCACTTTAAAATGGCTTTGCTCATTTGTTCGGTTTCAGAAAGCTTCGAATCCTCGAATTTTACGAGCTTTTCTTTATAAGCTGCATAATAATTTTTTAACGAGTCTCTATAAGCTTCAGACAGCGTATTTGGAAATTGATCATTATATCTGTTATCTCCGGCAGCAGTTGCACTTAATGGATTCAGCTTAAGACCATCTTCATAATACGAGTCTAACATCTCATTAAATTCTACTCCTATTTTATCATCAGTTGTATTTTCTTGTTTTGGTTCATTCTTACAACCTATTAATACAAAGGCTAAACAGAATGTTGTGATAACTTTTTTTATCATAATTCATTATTTTTTTTATTCTGAATATAAATATAGTCGAAATATGGATGAGTTATAAAATTCGATAAAAAACCTTATAGTTTTAAGGTGCTTTTCTGAAAACAGACCAAGAAATACATACTTAATTATGTAATTTTGTAACTGGAGAAAATATCTAAACCATGAATAAGAAAATCATAAACATAAAACCGATGGGATTTCCTTGGGAAACTCAGGATCCCTTTTTATTTTGTGCTCATCATAGAGATGAATATCCTAAAGGGAATGAAAAATTAGGCCCTGCAGTCTCTTTAGACGGGCGTAATATTGGCCAGGATTTCACCATTAAAGATGGATGGAGAATGTATCACGGGAGCACTATGCCTGGATTTCCTTATCATCCGCATCGAGGATTCGAAACCATCACCATCAATAAAGAAGGATTTGTAGATCATACAGATTCTCTTGGAGCAGCCGGTAGATTTGGTGCAGGAGATGTACAATGGATGACAGCCGGTAAAGGTGTCCAGCATTCAGAAATGTTTCCATTGCTAAATGAAGAGGAAGCTAATCCGTTAGAAATATTTCAGGTTTGGCTGAATTTACCGAAGGCAAATAAAATGGTAGAGCCACATTTTAAAATGCTTTGGGCAGAAGATATTCCTGTAGTAACAATTACGGATGGGAATGGAAATAGCTCAAAAATAGATGTGATTGCGGGAAGTTTCAATGAAACCAAAGCATTATCTCCAACTCCAGATTCCTGGGCGGCAGATCCAAATAATGCAGTTAGTGTACTTACTATTAAAATGGAAGCAAATGCGGAACTGAAGATTCCCGCTAATGAATTGGATGTACATAGAACATTATATTTTTATAAAGGGGAGCAACTTCTGGTGGAAGATAAAACCATCAAGGAATATCATTTAGTAGATGTTGATTCTAGGGAAGATTTATTAGTTAAGAATGGAGCAAAAGAAGGTTTTATATTAATGCTGCAAGGGCGACCAATAAATGAACCTGTAGCACAATATGGGCCATTTGTGATGAATACCCAAGATGAGATTCAACAAACAATGCAAGAATTTCAAAGAACTCAATTTGGAGGATGGCCATGGCCGGAAAGGGAGCAGGCACACCCAAGAGAAAAGGGCAGATTTGCATTGCACGCCGATGGATCTGAGGAGATCAAATAATTCTTTTAAAATTCAGAATTATGGAAGAAGATAAAGAAAACCTGAAGGGAGTAAAATTTTTACTCCCTTCAGTAAAAATAGATATGGGCGGTTTTCCGGTGAAACAAGCCTTACCTACCCAAAAGGTGCAACAGGTAGATCCGTTTTTGTTGTTACATCATGCATCAGCCAAATACAATAAGAATAAACAAGCTAAACATCAAGGAGTTGGGCCACATCCTCATCGTGGGTTTTCTCCTGTTACTTTTATTATTGTGGGAGAAGTTCGGCATCGGGATAGCTGGGGTCATGACCAAATAGCTAAAGCAGGGGAGGTGCAATGGATGCATGCCGGCGCAGGTATAGTGCATAGTGAACGACCAACAGAAGACCTTTTAGCTTCCAATGGGAAACAAGAAATAATTCAGTTATGGATAAACAGCCCCAGTTCAAAAAAAATGCAACCCCCGGAATATACTTTTCTATCTAAAACAGAAATGCCTGTATTTCTTTCTGAAGATGCTAAGATCTCGAATAAAATAGTTGCTGGAAATTATCGTGGAGTATCTTCAAAATTAATAGCACAAAGCGAGTTATTGGTGCTTTGGGGAAACGCTGAAGTAGGGGGAACTCAACAACTAGAAATTCCCGAAAGTTTTAATGCGATGATCTATTTAATTAAAGGCACCATGAAATTGAAAAGCTTTGGTATTATCGAAGCTGAGAATCTCGTGATTTTGGAGGAAAATGGAGCGAAAGTAAAAATGAGTTTTTCTCAAGATTCTCAATTTCTATTGCTAGCCGGAAAACCGATAAATGAAAAAATTACTCAACACGGTCCTTATGTTATGAATACCCAGACTGAAGTTTTGGAAGCAATGAGGGACTACCAAATGGGTAAAATGGGAATTCTCATAGAGGACTAATTTTATGATATCAACCTACTGATTTTTAGTTGTTTGAAGAAAATTTTCTTCTGTTGTTCATAGTTTAAATTATAAATTATGCTTAATTTTAATTACCCTACGCACATATACTCACACAATTAGATCTTAATTAAATTCATTGAAAAGGTGATCTCTAATCTCTGGATAAATCTGCCTGTTAAAAACCTTGAAACTTCACTTAGATTTTTTAAGGAAATCGGTTTTGTAAAAAAGTCGGCTACCCTAAATAATAAAGAGTCATTTAGAATGGAAGTAGGGAAGGTGATTGTAATGTTATTCAATGAGACCAAATTCAAGGAATTTATTCACTACGACTTGTCGAACCCAAAGAGGGGTTCCGAAATGTTACTTTCTGTAGAAGTAGAAAGTAGAGAAGAAGTAGATAAAATATTCGAAAATGTGAATACTGCGGGGGGAACTGAATTTGCTCACCCAAAGGAGAAAGAGGGATGGCTATATGGTGCCGGATTCCTGGACCCAGATGGGCATAGGTGGAATCTTTTATTTATGGATAGAGATAAAATCTCTAAAAGTTTTAAATAATTAATTCTTAAAATTTTTAATTATGACTACAGTAAACCCATATTTAGTTTTTAATGGAACTTGTGAGGAAGCTTTTAATTTTTACAAAAGTGTTTTTGGGGGAGAGTTTCAATATTTAGGAAGATTCAGTGATATGCCTGAATCAGATTGTAAGCATATGCCTAAGGATTTACTAAACAAGATCATGCACGTTTCTTTACCTATAAGCGAAGAAACCATATTAATGGGTAGTGATTCAAATCCTAATATGGGAGAAGTGAATTCCGGTAACAACGTATCACTTTCAATAGGTGTATCCAGTAAAGACGAGGCTGAAACTGTTTTTAACTCTCTTTCTCAAGGAGGTAAAGTAACAATGCCTTTACAAGATACCTTCTGGGGTTCCTATTTCGGGATGCTGGAAGATAAATTTGGCTTCATTTGGATGATTGGTTATGACTCTGTTGAAAAACAATAAATCAAAAACCTCGGGGAAAGCCGGTCCGAACTGAACGGGCGGACGCTGGAGGTATAAAAAAGGAATATACTTTGGAATGAAGTAACATATAAAACATGGATCAAAGTATTTAGTGAAGATTCCCAAACTATTTCTGAATGGAAAGAAGGAGATCCCATAACATTTCTGGATTCAAAAGGGAATGGGATGAAAAGTGAAATAAATAAAATGATCCCACCGGAAGCAATGGTATTTAAGCATTTAAAGGCCATTAAAGATGGAGAAGTACAATCTTCTACCCCGGAAAGCAAAAAATGGGAAGGCGAATTGGAAAGTTATAATCTTATAGAAAAAAATGGTTCCACTTTATTATTAATAACAATGGATGCGGCTAAAGAATTTGAGAATTTCTTTAATGAGGCTTTCCCAAAAGCGTTGAAAATAATAAAGGATTTAGCAGAAAAAGATTAAAATTATAAGTTGAAAATGGATGTTTATATTAATCTAGTGGTGAAGGATTTAAAAAAGTCGGTTGATTTTTTTAAGCAACTGGGTTTTGATTTTAATCAACAATTCAGCAATGAGCAAGGGGCATGCATGATCTTAAATAAGGAAAGTTATGTAATGCTGCTTCAGGAAAGGTTCTTTCAAGATTTCACGAAAAATGCAATAGCAGATACCTCACAGTTTACAGAAGTTCTATTGGCAATATCTGTAGACTCAAAAGAAAGTGTGAATTCATTTTTAGAAAATGCTTTAGAAATGGGAGCTCGGGAAGCTCGAGAACCACAGGACCCCGGTTTTATGTATGGAAGAAGCTTTCATGATCTGGATGGACATATCTGGGAGATATTTTGGATGGATGCTTCAAATATGCCCCAAGAATAATAATAATTAATGTCACTAAATTTTCAGAAAAGTTCCACTTTTAAATAGTCTGAAGATTTACTTAAATACTACTCCACCAAAATTTAGAAATCTCCATTTCTGAAAGCGATTCTATTAAACCCAAAATTTAATTCATTCGTGTAAACTTAAAAGTAATTTTAATTTGATATGTGATGAAAAATATAGTTCAAAATATCTTGAATGGTATAAATGTGGACCAACTTAGGGATACCATAGATTTAGTAAAGAAGGATTCAGAAAATGCAATATTTAAATTTAGAGCAAAGACTGAATGGATTGAAGCTGGACAAAGTAAGACAGAGATCAAAGATTTCTACGGAGTTAAGCAAGAGAATAGATCTAATTCAAAACCATTTATAATAGACGGGGACGAGCCCTCAGTATTATTAGGTAGTGATATTGCCCCTAATGCCGTAGAAATGGTATTACATGCCTTGGGATCTTGTTTAACGGTCGGTTTTGTATACAACGCATCCATGATTGAGATTAACATAAATTCTTTGACCTTTGACCTTGAAGGCGAATTGGATCTACAAAGTTTCTTGGGTCTTGCAGATGAAATCAGGCCGGGCTACAGGATGATTAAGGTTAAGGTACATACAGATACCGATGGTACTGATGAGCAAATTTACGAATTGATGAGGCATGTTAAAAAAACCTCTCCCGTTCTGGACATGCTCACAAACTCAGTTCCAGTGAAAATCGAAATGGTTAAGCCTTCATAATAGTATAATGGTCTATTTAAATTATATGTAGATTAAGTTAATTTCGGTTTTGTATACGATTATCTATAATTATAAATTTAGGTATATTTAAACCTTATGCAATCACTTTTAAATTATTTTGAAACCATTCCTTCCTTACATCGGAGTATAATATTGGTAGGTGGGATTACTTTTTTTTGGGTGCTGGAATATGCCGTTCCTTTATTTCGCTTCAATTATAAAAAGGTTAAGCATGCCTGGCCAAATATTTTCTTTACCCTAACTACTATCATAATAAATTTTGTGCTTGCTTTTATTCTTTTAAAAACCAGTGATTGGACGGTAAGCAATTCATTTGGGATTCTACAATGGTTAAAACTTCCCCTTTGGGCCTCGGTTTTATTGGGAATTATTTTCCTAGACTTTTTTGGAGCTTGGCTGGCGCATTACGTTCAGCATAAGATAAAACCTCTTTGGATGTTACATCTTATCCATCATACAGATAATAATGTAGATACCACAACAGCCAATAGACATCATCCCGGGGAGAGCATAATTCGGTTTGTGTTTACCACTTTAGGTGTATTTATTTTGGGTGTACCCATTGGTGTTGTGTTGTTATATCAATCCCTCTCTGTAGTGTTTTCTCAATTTAATCATGCTAATATTAGATTACCTAAAAAAGTGGATACGATATTAAGCTTTTTAATTGTTTCCCCAGATATGCATAAAGTGCATCATCATCTTAAATTACCTTATACAGATACTAACTATGGAAATATATTTTCTATTTGGGATAGAATACTGGGTACTTTTTCTAAGATGAAAAATGAAGAGATCGTTTATGGGATAGATACTTATCCAGATGTAGATTCCAATTCTAAAATCGGAAAATTATTAAAGCTTCCCTTCGGAAAATACAGAGTCACACAGGAAGCAAAATTCAGTGAAAAATTATAATTAAAAATATTTTCTAAGGCATTGATGGAGTTAAGTCCAAAAGCTAGCTAGGCAATTCTAACTTTTAATTCAATTCTTAATATAGCCATCAAAATTATTAGAATAGATTCATTATATTTGCGTAATCAGTTACGTAATTAATATTATATGTTTTACAATCAAGTAGGAAATGTAGCACTAGGCAGTAGACTTAGGATGCTAAGCGAAAAAATAACGGAGGATGCTAAGCAGATCTATTCTTTATACGGAGTTAATTTAAAACCCAAATGGTTTCCCGTATTCTACGTGCTTTCCCACAGCGAAGGAAAGTCCATTACAGTAATAGCAAATACTATTGGGCATTCTCATCCTTCGGTAAGTAAAATAGTACGGGAAATGGCGAAAGAAGGGATCGTTATGGAAAATAGCGACAAAGATGACGGTAGAAAGAACATCGTTCAGCTTACAGAAAAAGGAAAAGAAATAGCGGTGAAGATAGAAGATCAATACCTGGATGTAAATCTTGCAGTAGAAGAAGCTTTAGCTCAAACGCAAAACAATATATGGAAGGCGCTAGATGAATTTGAATTTTTATTGGATCGTAAATCTTTATTAAAGAGAGTGCAGGATCAGAAAAAAATAAGAGAGATGAAAAATGTCTCCATCATCCCTTATGAAAATAAATACATTACTGATTTTAAGCAACTTAATAAGGATTGGATCACTAAATACTTTAAGTTAGAAGGTGCAGATAATAAGGTCTTAGATCATCCAAAAGAATATATTTTAGATAAAGGAGGATATATCTTTGTAGCTCTTTACAAAGAGGAACCTGTTGGGGTTTGTGCTTTATTAAAAATGGAGCATCCAGATTATGATTATGAATTGGGTAAAATGGCAGTTTCAGATAAAGCCAAGGGAAAGGGGATAGGATGGTTATTAGGAAAAGCAGTTGTAGATAAGGCAAAATCCCTGAATGCCAGAAATGTTTACCTGGAAAGCAATACCAAATTAATTCCTGCGATCACCTTATACCATAAGTTAGGGTTTAAAAAAGTTGCAGGACAGCCAACACCCTATGAACGCTGTAATATTCATATGGAATTGAAATTTTGAACTGGTTATTAAAATACAGATTAATAATTATGTGACTAAAACAACTTATATTTCCACCATATTTTTGATTTTTGCACATATCCTAATGGATCCTTTTTAGCTAAGCTTCAATTATGAAAAATTCCCTATTTCTATTTTTTCTTTTATCCCTATGTTTTTCTGAGGTAGGATTTGCTCAGATCAAATTTCCAGAGAGTGAACTTTTAAAAGGATACGAATATAAAGAGGTTCACGCTCGGGTAGCATTCCCTTCGGAAGAAGGAGACAATAGAATTTGGTTAAAAGGATCGGCTGAATTTCCTATGGGTAATATTCGCGACACCTCGAATGTTATTATTAACCAATTTAGTTTGGAACCACCTTTTTATACTTCAGTAATAACCGTACAAACTGATATTGTTGAAGTTGAGTTCTGTGGCACTTCCAAGAAGTGTATAGCATATGGAAAATTATATCCCGGCACTTATAATGCAATTTCTAGGGAAAATTTTTCAATTTTATTATATGGCTGCATGGAGCCTTTTCAAATATCTTATAAAGATGATGGCACTCCCTTTACCGAAATTTTTGAAGGGGAGAAAAATTCCAGTTTTAAATTGCGATCCCTCTTCAAGAACGTGGCTTTAGAGCAACCTATTAACTATGAAGATTCAATAAAAGTTAAACAGGAATACCAATTCAACGGGATCAAAGATTCAACTCTATTAAAAGGAACTCCAAAACTCATTATCACCACCGGAGATCAGGTGTATGTAGATGCCGGTTATGGGGAGAAAATGAAAAAAGATGTAATTCATCCATTGTCTGCATGGGAAACTAAGAGAAGACCTTTACCCTTTAATAATTCTGAAACGCATTACATACAGTATTTAAATAAGCTCTATAATGCTTCTTATTCATTTGATGATATAGAAGCTGCTCATAGTAAATTACCAACTTTAAGTACAATAGACGATCATGAGCTAAGAGATGGCTGGGGATCACAGAAGGATGAATATGAGAATGGAACAATGAATCCACTTTTAGAAGATCATTATAAACTGGGGAAGCAGGCTTTTTTAGAGCATCAGTTACTGCTTTCTAATAAATCTTCTGAAAAGGTTCGAGATTTGCTTGAAGAAAACAAGTCTATGGAATATTCTTTTGAAGTAAATGGCAAAAAAGGTTACGTTTTCGATCTTCGGAGTTCCAGAGATATAAATACCAACCAAGTATTAGGTGAAAAGCAATGGAAAGATTTTGAGGATTGGCTCAATAAATTAGAACGCGATCAGGAAATAATATTGATCACTTCTATCCCACTTACCTTAAGACCACTGAAATTTATTGAAGATGTTGCCAAATTATTTAAACCTGAGTTACGGGATGATGTTCGAGATGGCTGGTCTTCTAAAAACAATATTGCTGAAAGGGACAGGCTCATAGCATTATTAGTAAAACATAGAATAGAAAGGGATATTAAACCCATATTTGTAAGTGGAGATGTGCATAAATCGGCTTTAATAGAAATTTGGGTAGATACCAATGTTAAGAGAAATAGCAAACATGACATTGCCGAAACTATGATATTAGGATATGAAGTTGTGGCAAGCGGAATTTCTCATTAGTTTATAAAAACCGGGATTTCTAAATCGGTATTTAGATTACTGGAAAGTCAGAATATAGGAGATGGTTTTATAGATTTTGAATATGAAGGAAAGAGAGCAAGTTTGTACCCTATGGTTAGAAAATCTATCGTAGCACAAAATTTTGGCGCTATAGAATTTGGAAAGGACGAGAATACAAAGATTCATACGTTTGTATATAATCAGTCTAACGATATGCTCGAACAATACTATTTAGAATTGGATTTTGAAAAGAGATTACCAGATGAAGATTACTATAGGATTATAAAAAAAGGAAACAAGGAGAAAAAAACCTTTGTACCACCAATTCCGCATGGAATGCGCGTAATTAAATATTAAAAAAACCACCAATTAAAGTATTTAATTGATTTAGAGCATTATACTTAATAATTGAAATTACCTTTGCATTTCAGCAAATTAATGCAGCTTATTAATTTCAATTTAACACTTACTTTTAAAATACCCTACAATGAAAACTATAAAAATCACAGAGTTAAACGAATTAATTAATGGAGAACTAATTGGTGATACGAGCTTACTAATTACAGGCCCAGAACAACTGGAAAGAGCTAAGGCGGGTCATATTTCATTTATAGGTAGTAGGAAATACATTAAACTATGGCAAAATTCTAAGGCCGTAGCTGCAATAATAAATGATAATCTGGACCTTGAACCAGAAGAGGGTCGTGCCTTAATTCGCGTGAAAAATGCCGATCTGGCGATGGTTAAAATTTTAGAAGCTTTTGATCCGGGTCAGCCGCAATTAGAGTCTGGAATCCATGCAACCGCCACTGTACATGAATCTGCACAGTTGGGTGTAAATTGTGTTGTAGGTGCCGGGTGTTACATAGGAAGAGATGTGGTATTAGGAGATAATGTTTTCTTATATCCAAATGTTACTATTCTAGATGACACCACTATCGGGAATAATACCGTCGTTTGGTCTGGAACCGTGATAAGAGAACGAAGTGAAATTGGAAGCTACTGTATTTTCCATAGCAATGTGAGTATAGGATCCGATGGTTTTGGATATCGTCCGAGTGACGATGGTCGCGGATTGGTTAAAATCCCGCAGATTGGCAATGTGGTTATCGGGCATCAAGTAGAAATTGGCGCAAACTCTTGTGTAGATCGCGGAAAGTTTAGCTCTACTGTAATTGGTGATGGCTGTAAACTAGATAATTTAGTACAAATTGGTCATAATTCTGTTATGGGGCGTTCTTGTATCATGGCAGGTGGAAGTGGCCTTGCAGGATCTGTTACCTTAGGGGACGGAGTTATAATTGGAGGAAGCGCTTCAATTAAAGATCATATCACAGTACATTCGGGTGCTGTTGTTGGCGGAGGTTCTGGAGTAATGAGTGATGTTGCTGCCGGTAAAACAGTATTGGGATATCCAGCATGTGACTCTAAGGATATGCTAAAACAATGGATTGCACTTAGAAACCTTATCAAGAACTAAGAAAATTTATAACC
The DNA here is from genome assembly GCA_024635675.1 of Gillisia sp. GTDB lineage: Bacteria > Bacteroidota > Bacteroidia > Flavobacteriales > Flavobacteriaceae > Gillisia. Next base: position 4,891 of record JAGXIJ010000006.1, on the reverse strand, counting down.
TCAATTTTTAGAGCTGTAATTAAGCCATATTTTCATTGAAAATTATGGGTTCTAATTCTCTATTTTTAAGCCAAAAGAGTACTTACCTTTGTCAAAAATAATTTTATGCCGAATCAATTTTCCAATTTAGGAATATCACCAGAGATCATTAAAAGTTTAGAGATCTTAAATATCTCTGTTCCAACAGAAATTCAGGAAAAAACAGTTCCGGTATTACTTACAAAAACAGATGATTTTGTGGGTCTGGCAAAAACAGGAACAGGTAAAACTGCTGCTTTTGGATTGCCATTATTGCAACTTATTAAACAAGAAGATACACATATCCAAGCGGTCATTTTAGTTCCCACTAGGGAATTAGGGCATCAAATCTTAAGTAATTTAGAAAGCTATGCTACTAATTTGCCAAACATATCTATAGCGGCTACTTGTGGTGGAATCCCGATAAAACCACAAATAGAAAGACTTTCTAAACCCACACATATTGTAATTGCAACTCCTGGGAGACTTATAGACCTTATTAAACGAGAAGCGATAGATCTTACCAAGGTGAACTATTTGGTTCTTGATGAAGCCGATGAAATGGTGACATCTTTAAAGGATGGTTTAGACGAAATTGTAGCAGTACTTCCTAAGAAGAGAAGAACTTTCTTGTTTTCTGCAACCTTACCGGGAACCATCAAACAACTTATTCAAAATTACATGTCTAAACATGTAATACAGGTAAGTGCCAATATGGAAACTGTAGGGAACCAAGAGATAGATCACCAATTTGTGGTGGTAGAGCCCATTGAAAAATTGGAGGTTTTAATGCATTTTTTGAGTTCTAAAGATGGAGAACGCGGAATTATATTTTGTAAGACCAAAGCCGCAGTAAATAAGTTGGCAAAGAATCTGGCTATCAATAAATTTTCTTCTGGGGCATTGCATGGGAGTTTGTCTCAGCCAATTCGAGACAGAATTATGAAGCAATTTAGAGAAGGACATATAAACATCCTAGTTGCTACAGATCTTGCCGCAAGAGGAATAGATGTAAAGGAAATATCTTATGTTGTGAATTATCATCTTCCAGATGTTTATGAAGTTTATGTTCATAGAAGTGGTAGAACCGCTAGGGCAGGAGCCAAGGGACTTTCTTTAACAGTGATTCAAAATGAAGAAATCCCAGACATAGCTGAGTTCCAGGATGAATTGGGTATTGTATTTAAAGAATATTCAAAACCAGATTCCCAAAGTGTAGAGGACAACAATACCCTTTTATGGGCTAAACAAATTTTTAAGACTAAACCAAATCATGAAGTTTCCGAAGCATTAAAGGAAAAGGTGAAAACTATATTCCATCATCTAACTAAAGATGAGTTAGTTGAAAAGATGCTTGCCTCTTATTTATTACAACACAAAATTGAAAGTCCTGTAAAACACGAAGATCCTAAAAAGAAAAGGCGTTAATATTCATCTTACTAACCTGTTGTTCCTAAGGAAATTAAATTGGTTTAGCATCTATTAAAAATAGATTCTGATAATTAGATAAAAAGCTGTAATTTCGCGCCTTATTTAAAATGAGGCATTTATGAAGCGTGTTAACGAATACAAGAAATTATTTAATGTTGAACAAGGTTATGACCTTAAACAACTAAAGACTTCTTATAGAAATCTGGTAAAAGAATGGCATCCAGATAAATTTCAGGAAAGTGATGAAAAGCACGCGGAAGCTGAAATTAAAAGCAAGCAAATAATTGATGGTTACCACTTTTTAGTGAGTATCGCTCCAGAAACTAAGGCAGCAAATCTAGAAGAATACAATACAACTACCTCTGAAGCTGGAATTTCCGATTTCCAACATAAAGGAAATTTATTGGAAATATCTTTTACAGATGGAACTACTTACGAATACTTTGGAGTAAACAAAGCTTTATTTGTAAAGCTTGTAAATTCTGACAGACAGTTAAGATTCGCAAAAAGAAGCATTTTCAATTCCTTTCTTTATAGAAAGTCTAAGAAAGATCAAGAGCTTCAACCAGCATAAGTTTAAACACATCAATATTATAAATTCCAAAAGCACTTGCTGTTTTTGGAATTTACTTTTTACATCAAGTTTATAATAGCACCTAAATATTGTATTGAAACTTGAAATTGATAATCTATTTATTGAATATTTTACTATGAATAAAAAGGCGATCTATGCCATTATAATATGTGCAATTCTGGCTGGTGCTAATGGCTTACTCATAAAATCTATGACGAGTCTAAGTACCGGAACTATCGCTTGGTTTAGAACGGGAATCCCAATATTGATCTTGATCCCTTTTTTATGGAAAGATGGAGAATTACATTTTAAAGGAAATAATAAAAAGATGTTGCTCGCTTCACTTATCAATGCAGCGAGAATGTATCTCTATTTGCTTGCTTATATCTATACTTCTATAGGAAATACCGTTGTACTTTTTTATACCTATCCCATTTTTGTTACTGTTATTGAAGCTATGTTTTTCAAACAAAAAATAGAGAGGAAACAAACTTTATTACTATTACTGGCATTTACCGGAATTGTGATCACCTATGTTGGCAAACCATTCAGTTTTCAATCAAATGATTTTATCGGAATGTTGGCAGCCGTAGGAGCTGCGATTGGATATGCCATAACAGTTGTGTTATTTAAGGCAGAGAATGTAAGATATAGCAAGAATCAAATGATCTTTTATCAGAATATAGTGGGAGCTATAGTTTTTATACCTTTTTTAACTGCGATCCCTTCAGCCACATTACCAGATTTAGGGATTGGTGTTTTTTACGGATTTTTAATAGGGATCGTTGTTTTTAAACTTTTCTTTTTCGGACTCCAACAATTATCAGCTGCGACTGCAACTACACTTATGTATTTAGAGGTAGTTAGCGCCATCTTATTGGGATATTTTGTACTTGATGAAGCAATTACTTGGAACATTCTCTTAGGTGGTAGCTTAATAGTGACCAGTAGCTATCTAATTTCTAGATTGAATAAAAAAGCTGATAAAGTAATATTTGATTAGAACCTCGTTTCCTTTTAATCTACCATTTAACGAAAAAAACAGCTTCTTAATACTATTTAAACAATTTAGGGATCTATATATCTCAAAATATAAATCCTTAAATCTAGATATGTAGATATGTTCTCTAAAACATCTTATCTTTGCAACATGGAAATTATAGATATCAATAAAGCACTTGCAAATCAGACTCGCTTAAATATTTTAAAATGGTTAAAAGATCCTGAGGCTAATTTTAAACCTCATGAGGATTTGGGACATTTTAATGATGGGGTTTGTGTGTTTCATATAACAGAACGCGCTGGTCTTTCTCAGTCAACCATTTCTACCTATCTCATACAAATGCAGAAAGCTTCATTAATAATTCCAACGCGTCATGGAAAATGGACTTATTATAAAAGGAATGAAGCTGTTATTTCAGAATACATCAGAGCTTTAAACAATCAGCTTTAATCCCTCATTAAGGGGCTATCCCCTAAGTTCTTGATTTATTTAGTACATAATATCTATATTTTTCAAACTAATTTATTTATAAAATAATTTCGAAATGAAGATAACCAACAAACAATGGATCTATACTGAACGTCCAACCGGACAAATAGGAGAAGAACATTACAAACTGAATATTGAAGAATTAAATTCCGAAGATCTAAAAGAAGGAGAGGTTTTAGTAAAAGCACTTTATATAAGTGTCGATCCATATATGCGTATCCAACAATCCTCTCATGATAATTGGGAAAAACCACATCCATTAGGAGTGATTCAAGGAGGAGGTATGGTTGGTGAGGTGATAGCATCTCGATCTGACAAATTGAAAAATGGGGAATATGTTAACAGCTATTCCGGATGGCAAGAATATGCCATTGTTTCATAAAACGAAGCAAGAATATTGGATCCGGAGGTGGCTCCAATCTCTACAGCCTTAGGAATTCTTGGAATGCCTGCGCGAGTGGCCTATTTCGGCCTCTTAGAAGCAGGGAAACTTAAAAAAGAGGATACCGTGGTAGTGAGTGGTGCAGCAGGAGCTGTGGGCTCTACAGTTGTACAAATAGCAAAGATCAAAGCTTGCAAAGTGATTGGAATTGCTGGAACGCAGGAAAAATTAGATTATTTAACAAATGAGTTGGGAGCAGACGCTGTGATCAATTATAAAGAGAATAAATCTTTAGAAGAGATGACTGCTGCTTTGAAGATCGCTGCTCCAAATGGCATAGATGTATATTATGACAATGTTGGAGGGGTGATCACTGATGCCGTTTTTAATCTTATAAATTATAAAGCGCGAATATTAATATGTGGACAGATCTCACAATATAACCACGGATTAGAAACTCCGGAGATGGGACCTCGTTTTTTACACAAGATGCTCTATACCCGCGCAACCATTCAAGGAATCCTATCCAGAGATTATAATGATAGAATGGAAGAAATGCTTGCTGAAATGGGCCCATGGTTGAAAGAAGGAAAATTGAAATATAAAGAAACCATAGAAGAAGGATTTAATAACTTGCCAAAAGCCTTAGCTGGGATGTTTGAAGGAGTAAACACCAGAAAGATGATCGTTAGAGTATAGGTTATTAGTGATCTGATGTTCAGTTCTTAAAACTATTTTTTACGGTTAAACACGTATATTTTTACCAACCACCTTGAAATATAATTTTGAGGTGGTTGTTTGTTTATTCTAGTTAGTATGTAATCCATTTTAAAATAGATATGTAAAGATTTAGCATTTGTTTAAGAAAGGGGAGGAGCGGCATTACGTACATAGTAGTATCAATGATAATTATAAAAAATAATAGTTATGAAAAAATTAATTGCAAAATACAGCTTGTTAAGCTTAGCACTGTTTTTAGGAATAACCCAAGTAT
>JAGXIJ010000033.1 GCA_024635675.1 Gillisia sp. | reverse complement strand
TAGTGTAGTAGATAGTTTTGATACTATGGCAGGTCTTTATGCTGACCAAGCCAATCAATTAGATGGTGAAATATTTATTGTTGTAGATGCTTCAGCACATTCAACAGTTGGGGCAGGATGGGCTTTATTTGAATATTTAGGAACTACTTTAGGAACAGAAGCTGACTATAGAAAATTAAGTGAGCAAGAGAGTATGGATGTGGCGGCGAGTGGAACAGGCGCGGGAATAAAAGTCTATAATGTTAAAGATTACGGGGCTTTAGGAGATGGAGTTACAGATGATACAGTAGCAATTCAGGACGCTATACAAGCTGTTCACAATGCAGGAGGTGGTAAATTGTATTTTCCTAGAGGTGTTTATATTATAGGTGGTGCTTTAAAAACTTCTGTAGGTTCTGCTAATATAAATCCAAATTCTCAATTATGGATTCCTTATGAAAACACATTTAACTCTACAACAAACACAACAACAACCATTGAGTTAATAGGGGAGTTTCAGCCTTCTTTTCTGCAAACTTTAGGGATAGCAACAAGGGTTTCACCTAATACTGGGGTTGTATTAAGGTCTACAATTCAAGGCTCAGGAGTTGAGCCTTCTGTAATTGGAAGTAAAGGTGGTTTAGCCACTGATTTTAGGGAAATGAATAGAACAAATCTTGTAGTTAAAAACATAGCTGTTCAGGTTACAGTAAATGTAAGTAATCAAATGACTATGGGAGGGTTGAATTTATATTACTCACATTCTGCTATTCTAAAAAATGTAATGGCTTTCCCTGCAAACTTGAATCTTGTTGATTCAGCAAGACCTCCAGCAGCAATAACAGGAATATCTATGCCTATGATTGGTTGCGATCTAATAAACAAAATAGAAAGCTGTCAGGTAGGTGGATTTGAAAATGGATATAAAGTAGGTGAACATTCAGAGGTTAATAATGCAGTGGCTATATCTTGTTACAACGCTTTTAGAATTATGGAAAATAATCATCTTCCTATTTTGAATAAAATAGGTAGTCATTGGTGCGTAAACTCTGTAGTTGTAGATGGGCTACAAAGTTTTGCTCCTTCTGGATTTTATTTTAATATAATTAATTTGATGATAGAATGGAAGCAGCAAAGTAAATGGTATGATTCTATAAATACAATTTTAGATACATCTAATAAAGGTGTTGGAACTTGCAATGTTGATATTGTAGAAGCATTTGTTGGATTAAACAATGAAAAGATTAAAAAAGATGGAGGTAATAATATAAAAATCTTACCTATATCTGTAGGTTCAATAAACAATCAAGCAGGTACTTCTTACATCTTCAAAATTGTGGACGCATTTAAAAATAATGTTTTAACAAATGCAGCAGCTATTACCGCTACCATTCCAAATAGTTCAGCCGTTTCTTATAATATAGGCGATGTTATTACGGTAAGGCAAGGTGGGGCAGGTCAGGTTACTTTTTTAGGTGCTACTGGTGTTACTATTGTTTCTGCTGAAACGCTTAAAACAAGAAAGCAAGGTTCTTATGCTTCTGCTGTGTATGAAGGAAATAATGTTTGGAGTTTAACAGGAGATTTACAATTACTATGATAACAGGTATTACAGCTTCAAGTATTTTAAAAGATACAGGATTTATTTTCGATAAGTATCCTGCTGCTTTTGTATTTAGCTTATTTAAGTTGAAATATTCAGCAACAAAAACAATTGAAGTTAGGAGATCTTCAGATAATGCTTTAACCGATGTATTGCTAAAAGAATCTGGAAGTTTAGATTTAAACTCATTGGTTTCTTCTGGGGGAACTTTAGGAGCTTGGGTAGGTTCAAATTCTGCGTTCGTAAGAAGATGTTATAATCAAGGATCAATTGACTTTGATATTTTACAATCAACAAACAGTTTACAGCCTAGAATAATTGAAGCAGGAGTTTTGGAAGTTAAAAATTTAAATGCAGCAATTAATATGCTAACTTCTTCTACTAAATTTGAATCATCTTCTGCGTTATCTGCATTGAATAATGGAAGTTCTTTCACTATTTACACAGTTTCCGCAAACAGAACAACAGAATCATTTGGAGGACTTTTATGCACTACGAATAATTCAGGCGGTCAAAGGATGGTAATTTTTAAAGACTCTAGAACAAGCCCGAATAGAAACTGTTTGCTTGAAACTTCTTCAGGGGTTTTTGCTGCAAATTTAAGTACTCCAAGAGTTACAACAGATCAGGTTTTGCAGATAGTTTCCTCTTCTGGAACTGCAATTAGTTCTTGGGATAATAATGCTACAGGGGATCAGAACGTGGCTTTCACAGGTTCATATAATAATGACTTACTAATTGTAGGCTCTCAGCATGTTAATCAATCTTTTTTAGACGGTACAATACAAGAGATAATAATTAGAGATATTAAAGATACTGATGTTGTTAGAAATGAAATTAGAGATAATATAAATCTTAGGTATTCAATTTATTAACTATGAAAACACTATTCTTTTTACTATTCACATTAAAAAAAGCACTATGAGATTCAAAAGAGCATTTTTAGTAATTGCAGCTATCGAAGTAGGACTGGTTGCTTATAATTTAATCTTTAATACTTATTAATAATGAGAAATTTAATAGTTAAGCACTTCTTTTTAAACCGTGAGTTTAAGATTTTCGGTAAAATGGTAAAGGTCAAGAGAGCCGCCACGCCAACGGTTATTGCTTTTTTTATCGGGGTATTGTTGCAGACCTTACTCGATAGTCATTGGATCGTTACCCTTATTTGCTGGATTCCTTTTGCAATAGCGATCTTCTTAGGGTTTTTCTATCATATTAAAAAACCTGTAAAATATGAGGAGTTGGCGAGTTGGTCCCAAAAACTTCAATATTTAATGAAGCCTGATAGTATAGGAACGTATGATGAAACATTCCCTTTTGGAAGAGAATATCTTTCAGAGGTGAATCGGCTTAAAAAACGCAGGGAACATTATTTCGAGGGAAAATATAATGTAGATGTAGCCAAAGGACTTGCACCCACTTGGATCACTGTTATAGGGGCTTTGCTATTTGTTTGGTTCTATTCGTGATAACTCAATTCCAAATAATAAAATTTTGGATCTTCTATTTTACCTTGATGGTAAGATGGTTTTGTGTTTCCTTATTTGGTTTTCTTTCGGGAGGTGTAATAATTGCTTTTATCTTAAAGCATAAATTTAACTGGAAGTTTAAGTTTTGGTGGCTCAATGATACTCCAGATGGAGATTTCGGGGCTGATTGGTGGTTGAAGGAAAAAGGATTAAAACCCGGATTGTGGAGTGCTTTTTTATGGTTTTGGCGCAACCATAGTTATAATTACTATTTAAGATTTAAACCCGGATGGAAAGGTGGAGAAGCCGATGATTTTAAGACCATAAAAAACACAGTCAAAGGCAATAGATGGAGAAGGGCAAGCAAAGAAAATCCCGGAGTAAAATACATCGCTTATAAAATTGACGGTAAAGTTTACTGCCAATGGAGTTTTGCAAACAAATTTATACAAATACAATTAGGTGGCGGTAGTGAATACCGTTTTAGAGTAAAATTTTAATCCCCCCAAATATGACCACAGAACTTTTAGAAAAATACGTGCCTACACTCATTGCAGTGATAGCCGGATTAAGTGCCTGGATTTACGAACGCAGGCAAAAAAACGCTGAACTTCAAAAGGTAGAGGCCGATGCTATTATTTCAATGCAAGCTGCTTACCGAACCTATGTAGATGACAGTAATATTAAATATGCTGAATTAAAAAGGGATATTGAGAATATGCAAACCCAGTTATTAAACGTACAAGGGGAGGTTATACGGTTGCAAAAAGAAGTGGTTATATGGAAGGGGAAATACGAGGATTTAAAGCACGAAATGGAATCAGCCGGGATCAATAGAACATCAAATGACGGAACGAAATGAAAATTGCAGTAGTTATAGGACACGATAAAACAAGCCCCGGAGCGTTTAGCAAGCACTTAGGGTTAAGTGAATATATTTATAATTCAGAAGTAGCAAGCTATTTGCCTTATGACACGTTTAAAAGACCTCCCGGAGTTGGATATAAAACCCAAATGCAGTTATTAGGTAAGCAATTAAAGGGTTATGATTTGATTGTTGAGTTGCATTTTAACGCCTTTAATAATTCTGTTAGCGGGTGTGAAACTTTATCCTATCCCGGTAATACATTTACTAAGAATTTAGGTGCTGAATATTGCCGATTAATAACCAATCAATTTTGCAATAATAACAGGGGAGCAAAACAAGCATCCGAAGGAGGCAGGGGCTGGTGGTTTTTACACTATATGCCTGCAAACGCTATTATTGTTGAACCCTTTTTTGGAGACAGCCCGGAGAGTTTAGAATTTAAAAACCCGAAAGAATACGCCGAAATAATCGTTGATTGGATTGAAAACAGTAGCCCTAAGCGTTAGAAGTGTGTATTTCATCGAATAAACATCATAAAACCCTTGTAATTGCTTGATTTATAGTATATTTAACATAAGAAAATCAAACAAAAACTTCAATGCCGGATCTTGCAATGTGTAATAGGGTTGATTGCCCCTTAAAAGAAACTTGTTACAGATATAAAGCCATCCCCTCAAAGCATCAATATTATAGCAATTTTACATTTAAAGATGGTGAATGTGAATATTATTACCCAATATAGTATTAATGAATCCCCCCCCCATTTTATGAATTTTGACTATAGCGATTACAAAGAATTAGCGTTAGAATTGTATTTAAATGATCCGCAACTTCAAGGGAATAAAACAGATGTTGCTAAGTATATCTACCACAAACAAGGTTTACTGGAAAGCATAGAATTTGAAACATTCAGGAGAGGTTTAAATCACATTCTGAATAAAAAAATAGCCGATCAGGATCTTATTATTGAAAATGTAAAACTTGCCAAAGGAAAACAAAAAGGGCAGGACATCAACCGTATTGAGCGCAAATCATTTCGGGAGTATGCACGGGTTGAAAATGCACTAAGTGAGTTTGCAAAGGCACAATTAGAGATCTACAAAGAACACGGGGAAGCCTTAAAGAATATCAAATTAAAGCCCCTTAAAAGAAGCTTAACGATGTCCGGTGCAGGCGTAATTCAGCCAACGGATTTACACGGAAATGAATTGGTAGATTTGCCACATAATAAATATGATTTTAATGTACTTGCAAAAAGATACAAGTTTTATATTTCGCAATGTCTGGAAGATTTCAAATCAAAGAACTTAAAAAAGGTCGCTATGTTATTCACAGGCGATCTTCTCAATTCAGACAGGCGATTGGATGAACTTTTAAACGCCTCCACCAACCGGGCAAAAGCAACTTCTTTAGTACGCTATATTATATTGCAATCTATTTTAGAAGTACGGAATGCAGGCTATGAAATTACCATAGTTTCCGTATTGGGAAACGAAAGCCGATCAGGTAAAGAAATGCCGTTTAGCAACGAGGGGTTAAGTGATAATTATGATTTTATCATTATGGATGGCCTGAAACAAATCCTGGAACATTCCAAAATAAAAGGAATCACTTTTGGCAGTTTGGACAAGGTGGAGGAAGTAGTAGAGATTGACGGTAAAAATTGGTTAGTGGCACACGATATTAGCAAAATGACAAGCCAACAATCAAAAGCACAAAGTGGAATAGGGAGGTACTCATTAAACGGAATAAAGATTGATTTTATGATAGGTGGCCATATCCACTCAACGAACATCAATGATTTCAGCGCACGTTCCTCTAGTATGGTAGGTGCAAATTCATACAGTGAAAACGCCTTAAACTTAGCCGGGAAAGCAGGGCAAAACTACTTCATTTGCAAAGGTGGCAGGATTAATAAAATAGCGGTTGATTTGCAAGATGTGGAAGGAATAGAGGGGTACGATGTTATCCATCAACTCGAAGCCTATAACGCAAAATCAGTCAGTAAATTAGATACCAATAGGACAATTTTTAAAGTAGTGATATGAGTTACAGAGATGATTTTAAAGGCAAACATTTAGAAGATTTGCAATTCGCGAATCACGAACTTAAAGCACGGCAAAAAGAGTTACTTGTTGAAATGATGCGAGATGATGAAAAGGATGGATTGTATATGTAATTAAACCCCATCCCCCCGAAGATGGAAGATGAGAAAATTAATATTTAGAATTTATGTTATTGTAATTACTTTAGGAGTACTGATTTTTTTAGTATGGATGAGTTTAAAATTATACCAATAAGCAACCTATCAGTTTACAAATTAAGATAAAAGTAAACTTAAAAGAGTACAAGTAATCACCAAATAACATACTAAACGGTGATTATAATCACTAAAAATAACATTATGAAAGCAGCTATACTTTGGGATTGGTTTGATTTTGGGATATTGTTTAAAATCAACAAACTAAACGATTTCTCCGATTACTATTTCGCAATAGATATTCAGGTTGCGTGGTTTAATTTATGGATTCAGTGTTGGAGAAAAAAGAAGTAATTATGAAGGTAATTTTAGAAAGTCCTTTTGCTGGAAAATCAAAATGGTATTTAATAAGAAAATATCAGGAGTTTAGAAATATAAACTACGCCAGAAAATGTATGCGGGATAGCCTTTTAAGAAATGAGTACCCAATCGCCTCACATTTGCTTTATACTCAAAAAGGTATTTTAGATGATACAATTCCAGAAGAACGTAAATTAGGAATATTAGCCGGATTAGCTTGGGGAAAAGAAGCAGAAAAAACAGTTATTTATACTGATTACGGAATTTCATCTGGTATGGAATGGGGCGTTAAATCAGCAAATGAAAACAACCGAACTATTGAATATAGACAAATATTATGAAACAGCACTTTATTTACATAGGAATTATTCTATTGCTTTTTTTCCTGTTATTCAAAGGATGCAATGACCGTGCTTATGAGCGTAAAGTAACTGAATCAAAGATTGAATTTCTGAATGATACGATCTCTTATTATCAAAATGAATTAGGGCAGGAAGTCGCTGAAAAAGTTGTGCTGCAAGGGAACGAAAAAACCTTGGAAGTGTTATTATCAAAAACAATTGATTCCACACAACAATTAAAAAAACTGGTTAAGGGATTTAAAAAAGTAGATGCAGCGGGCAATATTTCCCAGGTGGTTACCATCGATAGTATTTTTATACCGGAGTATTCAGGCAAGCCATTTGAACTGAATAATACTTTATCATTTGTTATTGGGAAAACAAAAGGATTCTTTAATTCTGAATACAAGATAAGAGCCGTTAATAGTAACCCGATGATTCAAACGGTTGGATTAGATAGTTATGTGTTTAAACCCGCTAAAAAACGCTTTGGAGTAGGTATTCAGGTGGGTTATGGGGTAGGTGCAAATTTTGCACTAACCCCTTATATTGGAATAGGACTGAGTTATGATTTGATTAGGTTTTAGACTTTTTTATGATCTTTACAGTCTTTATCTACCCAATCCATTTTATTAGCATTCAGGCAGTTTCCATTTTCATAACTTAGGTATTTGCAGGTTACGCATTTCTCGCAGAAAATTAATTCTTTTTTCATAATTCTTTTATCTTATCGGTTACCTGTTTAATTACAGCCTGTTTTTTTGGTTTATCCTTCAAATAGAATAACGAAGCCACTAATAAGGCTATTGATTTTATTGCGGATGCTTTGCTCTCCGGCACTCGAAAGGATATTGATTTGGTGGGTTCATCATACAGAGAACGCCTGCCAGATCCTTCACGATTCCCGCCTTGTGTGCTTTTTTTAGTCATTTGATACTGTAGTGTTAAAGGTGCGTTTATCCCGTGAAATTTAAGGGGATAACGGGTAGGATTGTGGTTATATAACGAGTTGCTAACAATTAGCACATACCTCATCGCTTAACTAGGAAGGGAGTGTGATTATTAATCCCTTTTGCTGCCACTAGGAAGCTAACTGTAAGCAACTGCGTATAAACGCAATAAAAAAAAGGGCGCTCACTCTTGCGGATTTAGTTCTTCGCCTGTTAAAGCGTAATACATATTTTGTAATTGATGAACGTATTTTAAATATTCATAAGTTTGAGAGTATGCAATTATTGAATTATAGTTATAGTTATTGAGAATGAGGTGGTATTCACTTAGTGATTTTGTTATGGCAAATGGATTATCTAAATCCATATAGAAGTAAACAGGCTGCACAACACCCCATAAATCTCTATCAGTTCTTTCAAATCCAAAACTTAAAATCCATTCTTCAGTAAGAGGTATGCCGATACAATACCCTTCCTCTGCCTTTTCAACACTTACCAAGTCTTTAAAGGCTGCTAATTTCACATTTCCCTTATTGGCAATATTAATAAAATTCCCTAATCTTAATTCATTTACTTTCATTGTATTAGTTTTTAAATTTAATGTTATAGTTTTTCTTGGCTTCGTGCCTCAGCCACGCCCTATTTTTTAAGCGGTTATACAGCTCCGTT
>JAGXIJ010000032.1 GCA_024635675.1 Gillisia sp. | reverse complement strand
CATTTTGATCTTCCGGCCAATGCCCTTCATTTTTAATATTGATAAGTTCCAAAAGGATCCTGTTATAATGTTGTTTCTGAATTTTTGGGTAAAGACTCTGTAAGTGTTTATTGTTCAAAGTAAACAAACCAACTGCATCGCCTTGGTTTTGGGAAAGATATGCTAAGGAAGCAACAAGTACCCGAACATGATCCATTTTAGAAAGTCCATTTTCTGTATGCAACATCGATTTGCTCGCATCCAGAATGAATTTTACCGAAATATTGGTCTCTATCTCAGACTGCTTGATATAATAACGTCCAGATCTCGCGAGCATCTTCCAATCCAACAATCGCAGATCATCCCCTGGTTCATAACTCCTATATTGACTAAATTCCATTCCGGGGCCTACCCGCCTGCTATGATTTAATCCTGAGAGGTATCCATCTACTATCACACGTGCTATTAGAGCCAATCCCGAAACAGAATTGATGATCTCAGGTTTTAATAACTGGTGATAATCCTGTTTCAATTATTTCTTAAACTTTAGATTTATGCTAGCAGATTTTAGTAATTCTTTGGTAACCTCATCAGCTGTAATTCCTTCTGCCTCTGCCCTAAAGTTTACAATTACTCGATGTCTAAGTACCGGCAAAGCAACGTGGTTGAGATCTTCTAAAGTAACCGATAATCTTCCGTTAATAAGTGCACGTGCTTTTGCGGTAAGGATCATGGCCTGACCCGCTCTTGGTCCTGCACCCCAATTCACCCATTCCTTTACATAGGCATTTGTAGTAGTCTCTGGTCTAGTGGCTCTGGTTACTTGGCTTACAAAATTGATAAGGTCATCGCTTATTGGCACCTCTCTTACTAAATGTTGCAATCTTTGGATCTCTTCCCCAGTGATCACCTTATTCAGTTTTTCCTTTTTAGTTCCTGTAGTATTCTTTAAAATAGCGGTTTCTTCCGCCTCATTTGGGTATCCAATTTTTATATAAAAAAGAAAACGATCTTGCTGCGCTTCCGGCAATGGAAAAGTTCCCGATTGTTCTATAGGATTTTGAGTAGCCAGAATAAAAAATGGCCGATCTAACTCATAAGTTTTTCCCGAATAAGTGACTTCAAATTCCTGCATTGCTTCTAAAAGAGCTGCCTGAGTTTTAGGTGGAGTTCTGTTGATCTCATCTGCAAGGATGATATTGGCGAAAATAGGTCCTTTATTAAATTTGAAGAATTTCTTCCCTGTACTATGATCTTCCTCCAGGATCTCTGTCCCAATAATATCTGAAGGCATTAAATCTGGAGTAAATTGAATTCTTCTGAAATCCAGATCTATTGCCTGGGCTAGGGTACGAATCATCAAGGTTTTAGCCAAACCCGGCACCCCTTCTAAAAGAGCATGCCCCCCTGCCAAAAAGGTAATAAGCAATTGTTCCACAGTTTCTTCCTGGCCAATAATCACCTTTCCAATTTCTGCTTTTAGGCCCTTCAGTTTTACGGCTAGATCTTTCACTTCTTGCTCTATCTGTACCAAATCTTTTTCCATAAATTACATTTTAGGATGTAAGTGCATACATCACTATGTTCACTCCAAAACGAGTGTTATCTATTTTATACCAACGTTTATTTCTAAAATCGTAATCCCATTCGCAGCCATAATCCTTATTGCTGTATAGCACTCCGATTCTTCCATTTATCTCTATAGCCTTTAAATATTCATGAACCAGATCGTCCCCCCAACCGTTTAGCTCTTGAGATGTGGTAGGTGGACCATTTTCAAATTCAAAAAAGATATTATACAATTCGTGATCGTTAGGAAGCTTTTTTAATTCCTGTGGTCCAAAGATATCCTCCATCTGCCGTTCGAAAGATTTTGCAAAGAGACCGTCGATGTCATGGTTGCAATCGTCAGCAAAAATAAAGCCTCCATTTTTAATATATTTTTCGAAATTATCTCTCTCCTTTTTTGTGAATTGCACCAACTTATGACCCGAGATATAACAAAAAGGACATTTAAAAAGCTCATCACTACTTAAAGGGATTATATTCTCCTGAATTTCTACCTCCAAAGTTGTATATTCTACCAAGGAATTCAACAAATTAGATGGCATACGCTGGTCTACATCCCAGTCTCCGGATTCGTATTGTAATCTTGTAAAGAAAAATTTATTGCTCAAGTTGCTGTGTGATGATTATGTATGCATGTAATAAATTGCTAAAAGTTTATCATCCTGTCCCAAAGTTTCGGGAGATTCAGCATTACATCAATAAATAATATAAGATGCTGAAATTAATTCAAAATGACGATAGTTTTTAATCAACCATCAATATAATAAAAGTAACTAGCTCTTGCTCTACTACTATTAAAAATTATAATAACCTGAGTTCGACATAAACTTTGTTGCTTTATTTTAATATATTATTGATTATTAATGGTTTGTCATTTCGACAGAGTGAAGTATGAGCGACGAAAAATCTCTATAGAATGAGATTCCTCCTCATTCTTCGTTCGGAATGACAGTATTTGGCATTAAAAAAAATAACTAATTGATTTACAAAAATTCTTAAGTCGAACTAACGTTATTAATTTGAAAGTAACCTAAAGAAAAACTGGTTGTCTTGAAAAGTTCAAAAACAACCAGTTTTTACAATTAGTACTTATTTCTAAACTGCATCAGACAAACTGGTGAAGGTAAAATCTCTCACTTTCATATAAGGGATTAGATTTCCATCTACCCTCACTTGTTTGCCAAGAGTCTCTAAATTATTCAGCATAATAATAGGACTTTCATTGAATCTGAAATTCTTTACCGGATACTTGATCTTTCCGTTTTCAATATAAAAAGTACCATCTCTGGTAAGTCCTGTAAATAATAAAGTTTGTGGATCTACACTTCTAATATACCAAAGCCTAGTTACTAAAATTCCTTTTTTGGTATCCCGAATAAGGTCTTCTAAACTTGCAGTTCCCCCTTCCATAATAATATTTGAAGGATAGGGAACAGCATCTACCCCTTTTTGCTCTGCCCAATAGCGGCTGTAGGCAAGATTCCTAACAACTCCGTTCTCAATCCATTTAGTTTTTTTAAGAGCTTGTCCATCTCCATTCCATGTAGCGGTAGGCACCTCTGGGTGCAATGGATCTGAATAGATATTCACTCGTTCATCTACAATCTTATCTCCTAATTTGGTACCACCTTCTTTAGACATAAAACTCCTACCCTCGTCTGCAGTTCGAGCATCCAATGCTCTTCCCATATTTCCTAAAAGATCTGCAGCCGCTGCAGGTTCCAGAATTACGGTATATTTCCCAGGTTCTATCGCTTTCGCTTCCATAGACATAATAGCTTTATCTATAGCTACATTAGAAGCTTCAGCTGCATCAAATTTGCAAATATCATTATAATCTCTTGTAACCCAACCGGAACCGGTACCGTCATTTGTACGCATGGTAACAGTAAAATCCATACTAGTCTCTTTGTTATAAGCAAACAAACCTTTGGAATTCAAGATTGCATTGAATCCAGCTGAATCATTTAAGAAACCAGCTGCAGTTACATCTTTTGCCGCTGCCGGAGTAATGCTTTTATTAGCTACTTCTGCTCTAAACTCTGGAGTGATCTTCGCAGTTGCTTCTACATAACTCACAGGATCATCATAGGTTTGTGGCCCCATAGGAGCCATAAATTCTGGATTTTCAGGTGATAGTTGAGCTAATTCTTCAGCTCTTCTCACTACTTTCTCCAGAGATTCATCATCGAACTCATCTATAGTCGCTGTTCCAGATTTTTTTCCGAAACTGGACTGCACTACCAAAGTTTGATTAGATCTATGCCCAGAGGTAGAAACTGTATTTCTTGCATAACGGATATTTCCGCTTTCGCTACCTCCCATATTTATCTCGCAAGCATCGGCAGTGGAAAAGCTTAATGCCTTATCCATGATCTTCCGAGCTTCTTCTTTTGTATATATTGCCATAATGTTGTTATTCTTTAAAGTAAAACAATAGATTAAATGCTTCTACCAGTGTTTATCACGTTAACGTCATTAAACCTGGAAGTAGAACTTCCATGAGATACCGCACTTACCTGTGCAGGTTGGCCTTTTCCATCGAAAAAGGATCCAAAAACACGATAATCACTCTCATCACATATCTTAGTACAAGAATTCCAGAATTCTTGAGTATTAGATTGATACGCCACATCATCCAACATTCCAACGATCTCTCCATTCTTGATTTCGTAGAACACTGTTCCTCCAAACTGGAAATTATAACGCTGTTGATCTATTGAATAAGAACCTCTACCAGCAATGTAAATTCCCTTTTCTACATCCTTGATCATATCTTTAATAGAGTACTTTTCTTTTCCAGCCTCTAAGGATACATTTGGCATACGCTGGAACTGAACATCATTCCAAGATTGTGCATAACAACATCCATGAGATTCATTTTGATCTATCATATGAACCTGATCGCGAATAGCTTGATAATTTTTAAGCACTCCATTTCTTACCAGATCCCATTGCTTTGTTTTCACCCCTTCATCATCGTAACCCACATTACCTAGTGATCCAGGCATTGTTTTATCGGCGACTAAGTTTACTATATCACTACCATATTTAAAATCACCAGATTTCCATTTATCTAAAGTGGCAAAACTGGTTCCTGCATAATTCGCTTCGTACCCGAGTACACGATCTAACTCTAAAGGATGCCCAACAGACTCATGAATAGTCAATCCTAAGTGATTGGGTTCTAGTACAAGATCATATTTACCTGCATCTACAGATTTTGCTGTAAGCATCTCTTTTGCCTGTTTCGCTGCCATAGTAGCATCTTCTACGATGTCGTAACTATTTCTATATAATTTAAGACCCGCAGGACCTTCTAATTTTTCTGAAGCAAGTCCATCCATATATTCATATCCCATTCCCATTGGTGCACTCATAGCCTGACGGGATTTGAATTTCCCGGCAGCAGAGTCTATGGCTGTTACACCAAAAGTTGGCCAAATACGATGGATATCTTGGTCTATATAAGAACCATCTGTGGAAGCGAAGTATTTTTGCTCATTCACCATAAATAGTGCAGAATTCACATAGTTTGCACCGTTATCCATTGCTGCCGCATTGGCACCAAGCAATAGTTCTACTTTTTCTGAAACAGGAACCTCCTTGAAATCCTTTTTGATTGGAGTTTTCCAAGATACTTCTCCATAGGCCTCTACCGGTGCTAATTGTACAGGAACTTTTTGAATTTTAGAATTCGCTTTTGCAATTGCTACGGCTTGTTGCGTTGCTTTCTTAATCCCATCCTCTGTAACACTATTAGTTGAAGCAAAACCCCAAGTACCATTTGCGATTACCCGAATACCAATTCCAAAAGATTCGGTATTCACCACATTTTGTACCTTATCCTCTCTGGTAAATACATACTGATTAAGATATCTACCTATTCTGGCATCTGCGTAGCTTGCCCCTAGAGACCTAGCAGCGTTAAGTGCTGTATCTGCCATCATCTTTTTTGTAGCAATATCCATTCCTGGATCTAGCAAGGCTTCAACCGGAATTGAATTTCCTAGGAATAGAGAAGGCATCATTAATGCCCCTGTTCCTAATCCTGCTAATTGAACAAATTTTCTTCTTTCCATTTAATATTGGATTTTCTGATTGATAATTTAAATTCCTTTTTAACCAAAACTATGGGTGTTCTCCAGATGGAAAAATGATGAAAACACACAAAATTTAAGATACAGAACTCAAACAGATTATGATATTCGAGCTATTTTAAAAAAGAATTTCTTTTTCTGATCCCTAATTTAATAAAATTTTAAGAATAATTATAGTTTGATGGCAGGAAGGTTAAAAAATATGAAAAGTAGTAGGTAATAGCCAAAAATGTTAATGAATCCAAAGTTGAGCGTAGTCAACATTAAAGTTAATTTAGATTTTTTTAGTTTAGATTTTAATTCAAAATGGAAATCATATACTTTATGGGAAATACCATTATAGAAAAATCGACGAAAAATTATTAATGTAAATGACTAGAATCTTGAATTTTTATACTTTATAAGAAAGGTATTAAAGTCCAATTGGTTTTTGAGTTCCTATCCTCAGCAGAGATTGTTTTAGTTTGATATTCTCTCTTATGAATTAAGATGAAATAATGCCCAGATTTAATTTAATCTTTCGCTCCAAAAGGAATAATGAAATCCGCTTTACTTTGTGAGATGTCTGTTTAAATGAGAAATTATATAAGGAAATACAACTTATTTCTTTTTCTCCTTAACTGGGTTAGAGAGCCCTGCCCTGCTCATTACACCCCAACTATTTTTTCCTCTTAAAAGATCAAAATTACCCATAACTGCAGACCACATAACAACAGGGTGGTAAATTATAGGCTCTAACAAGGCTGTCCCAATTAATTTAAATATATAACTAGGTTTCTTATATTGTTGAAAAGAATATTCCTCAAAAAATAACGCGGTTACAGAAAACAAAAATGCGAAGGTATAAACTGCAAAAAAGAAGGTTAAAAATACCGGTAAACTAATTTGATTCATGAACAGGAGAACAATGAAAAATAATATTCCTGTAAATTCTATAAGCGGTGCTAACCATTCAAAGAAAAACCAGAAGGGAGTACTTAACATTCCTAATATTTTATACTTTGGATTAAACATCATCTTTCTGTGTATCCAAAGAGTTTCAGCAGTACCTCTGGTCCACCTATTTCGTTGCCGCTGCAGTACCTCCCAGGTTTGAGGAACCTCTGTCCAACATAAAGGGTCTGGCACAAAACCAACGGTATAAGGCACACCTCTTTCTTGCATCATTCGTCGCATTCTTACCAACAACTCCATATCTTCTCCTACAGTATTGGTATTATATCCACCGGCCTCAATTACTATTTGCTTATCGAACATACCAAATGCTCCAGAAATTAATAGCAATCTATCTACTCTAGACCAGGCCATTCTCCCCATCAAGAAGGCCCTAAAATATTCTAACACCTGTACTCTTGCAACAAATGTATCTGGAAGTTTCACTTCTATTAATCTCCCGTCTTCTATTACACAAGAATTTGCAACCCGTATAACTCCTCCGGAAGCAATTACCTTATTTCCATTATTCAAAAATGGTTTAATAAGTTTTAGCATCGCATCGTTTTCCAGAATACAGTCTACATCTATGCAGCAAATAACATTATGCTGGCAAATATTTATTCCGGTATTAAGGGCATCTGCCTTACCACCATTCTTCTTATCTACTACGGTTAAATTTTTAAAAGCCTTATTTGTAGACTTGTAGATGTTTTTAATTTCTTTGGTTTCAATAAAATTGTGGTAAAGAATATTTTTTGGCTCCAAATCATATTCTTTAATGAGTAATTCCAAAGAATTATCACTACTACCATCATTTATTATAACAATTTCGAAAGAAGGATAATTAATTGTGAGAAGGGATCGAACATTTTCTACGATGTTTAATCCTTCATTAAAAGCAGGCGCTAAAATGGAAATAGCCGGTAAGTTCAAGGATTGTAATAAGGCAATATCGTCTTCAAAATTATTGCGCCGTTTGTAGTCTCTAATCTCTATAAGAGAATAGATAGCTGTAAATAAATAACCAGAACAAATTATTGACCCATAAATTAAAAAAAGCCAACTGGCTATTTCAGTAAAGTGATTTAAAATTGACCCCATTTATATCCCAAACTGCTTCTCTAGCATGAACTGCGAATATATGCGTTCTTTTTTATCTGGTAAGAAGCCTTGCTCAATATTTAGGTATTTAATTCTCAATTCCCAATCTGTTGTATTTATTTGGTCTCCAATTCTCTTTAATTCTTCATGGCTACCTAATTTGTTTACTGCTTCAAGAATTTCTAATTTTATTAGTCTACTGTTTTTCTTAAAATCAGGGATAATAAGCTCTAACAATTCTGTGTATTCTAAGCTAGATAAAGAATTTATGGCTTCCCACCTTATAATATCACTTTGATGCTTTATAAAAGGGAGTAATTTTTGAATATGCTCAAATTGATTATACCTGGCGATCATCCTAATAGAAAACTCCACTACACTTAACAGCTCATGATCTAACCATTGAGAAAAATCTGGGGGAGGTCCTTTATAAAAATTCTTCAAGGCATTTTCAATATAAATTTGTTGCCAGGTAGTTAAAGGCCTCACCGTTTTATTTAAAAATTGCAATGGATTTTCATTAGCTAGTTTTAACGAATAAAGTTGGGACTGCTGCCTTACTTCATTTCTAGGGTCGTTAAGATATATTTCTATTTGGTGGTCTGGAACTACAATACATAGTTCTGAAAGTGCATTAATTGCCCTGGCAGTAGTATACCAACTTCCCCTTTTTAAATCCAATAATATATATTCTACAAGTCCCAGCTTAGAAAACAGCGCCTCCAATTCTCGTGCAGATTCCCCTTTTAGATTTTCATGAAAATGTAAAATTTCCTTAATGGTCACTTTTATCTCTAAAGAAGATCTTAAATGCTCTTCCTTGAATTTTCTTATTTCCTTTTCTTTTTCAAAATCCTCGTCGAATAAGAATGAATTTAAAAATTCTATCAACAATTCATGTTGCTCCTTCTTTTTTTCATTTCTTAAATTCTTATAAATCCTAATCCAAATAATTGCTATAAAAAAACCTATTGCGAAGATTGTAAAGAATAAAGATAAAAGGATATTAAATTTCATAATCCACAGCAACTCCGACCAGAAAGAATCAAAATCGAAAAAATACATATAAAACATAAAATATGATTAATGCTGTGAGGTATTCTATAAAATCATAAACCTAAAATTGAACAAATCCTTAAAAGTTAGCTCTTACTCAATAATCTTTTAACCCGAAGGGATAATTCATTTGGACTAAAGGGCTTAGTAATAAAGTCGTCCACACCCATGTTAAAAGCATCCATAATTATATTTTCCTGAGTAGAAGTAGACAGTACGATTATAGGCGTGTTCGGGGTGTTTTTTTTAATATAACTTATTAGTTCATTTCCTGTTACAAAGGGTAACATAAGATCTGTTAAGATTAAATCGTATTCATTTTCTATTAATAATTTCATGGCTTCTCGCCCATCATTAGCAATAATAACATCATGCCCATCCTTTGTGAGTTTAAACTCTAAAGATTTAATTACCATAGGGTTATCCTCTATGACTAAAATTTTTTTCATTTAACTAAAATTAATTCAGGGAAATCTTTAATTAATTGAGTGTTTATATTGCTGAATTCTAAATTGAGATCGTCTATTAGCTTAGGCATATCTATTTCCTTTGCTTCAGAATCCAATAAGCGGCAAATTCCACTCCCAGTCTCATTTTCAATCATTTCAAAAGATGGTTTAATTCCATGAGCTATTTCCCTTATTCTTATATAATCCTTTTGTTCTAATACTTGTTTCAAATTACGTAATTCCACATTAACTGTAGAAATAAATAATGCTATAGTTTCCTTAATAAATTTACTATCACCTCCCGAAAGATCTATTAAGTAATTCAAAGAATAATAATCATTTTGTGCCGGGGAAAGTTCAATAGACTTTTCCAAGGTAGTTGTTATTTGAGAAATTAGGGCTGGAGAATGAAAAGGTTTTTTTAAGACAGCCTCTGCGTATGCTAACATACGCTCCTCCTGTTCTAATGAGAATTCTTCGGTTGTAATTATTACCGGGAGCGCTAACCCAAGCTCTGTCTTTATGTAATCGGCTATTTGATACCCGCTAATCGGGGTTGAATTTTCCTCAATTACCAATAAATCTGCATTATTATTCGTCCTTAACCATTGGATAACATTTAATCCGTTTTGACAAATAATTACCTTCCAGTTTTCCTGTTGGGCAGTATGGGAAAATCGTTCTCTTTCCAAAACATTGCTTTCTACCAGCAATATAATAGCACTTTCCCCGTGGGGATTTTGTAGGGTTTTCATAGGGCGCGGTGAATTTGGGGATTTACCTTAACCAGATTTTAAATTAATCCGAGGATTACATCTATTTCTTTCTTAATTATTTTATTATGGGCTAAAAATACTACTTTTTCTTGGGAATCAAGCCCTTCTAACGCAATAGATAGGTTATTTAACATATAAAAACTGCAATTCAACGAAGTTCCTTTTAAACTGTGTGCTATTTTTCGTACATTATCCAGTTCTTCTTTTTCTATGGCCACCGTTAATCTTGAATGAATATCCAGTAAGTTAGTTTTCACCATTTCCATAAGTTGTGCGTAGCCTTCTTCATCTCCTTCCAATTTATCCATTAATTCTGCCTTATTAAAATGCTCAAGCATCGGTTTTACATCTTTAGAAGCAGGATTTTCAACAATCCTTGAAGGTTGAATTAAATACTTACTTATAATATCACTAATAGTATTAAATATTACAGGCTTAGTAACATAATCATCCATTCCAAACTCTACACATCGTTCCTTCTCCCCTTTCACTGTTCTTGCAGTTAAAGCAATAATTGGTATGTGTTTGGATTTATCTTCGAGTTCCCGTATTTTTTGTGTAGCCTCAAATCCGCTTAAGACGGGCATTTGTATATCCATGAATATAAGATCTACTTCTTCAGATATAAACATTTCCACAGCTTCTTGTCCATCATTTGCTTCTAAGATATTGGCATTGGGCAATGCTTTTTTGATGATGGTTTTGGCAAGAAATTTATTTACAGGATTATCCTCAGCTACCAGAATGTTGAAAACTATATCCGTCTCGTCCATTCTATGTTCTAAATTTGTCCCTTTGGCTACAGTTTTCGGAACTTTTATGTTCTTCATCATATGAAATAATTGATCTATCTGGATAGGTTTCGTAATATTAAACTGCACATTTAGATCCTTGCAAGCCTGGTGTATTTTTTCATCATCTGCAGAACTATGCAATAATATTAGCGGTAATTTTTCAGCATCATATTTAAGTTTCTTTCTTATATGACCAATTAATTCTATGCCATTCATATAGGGCATATTAAAATCTACAATGGCAAGATCGAAAGAATCATTGCCTTCTAAGGACTCTAATGCCTCAATTCCATTCGAAACCAATTCGGTTTCTATGTTACCAATTGCCAGCATTTCCTTTAGAATGATCCTATTATTTTTATTATCGTCTATTACCAATACCTTTTTAATTGTCTTGGAATGTTCCTGAAGTGAATTATCGCCATGTTCTGTAGTGAACTGGATCTGGAAAGAGAATTCACTTCCCACACCTAATTCGCTACTCAGTTCTAATTTACTATTCATTAATCCCAGTAATTTATTACTGATAGTTAGTCCTAAACCTGTACCTCCGTATTTTCTTGTTGTAGAGGAATCCTCTTGATCAAATGCATTAAAGATCTTTTTAAGGTTATTAGGAGCAATTCCTATCCCCGTGTCCCGTATAAGAAAGGTGTAAACCATTTCATTTTCATTACCCTCCACCGCACATGCATCTATTTTTAATTCTACTTCCCCTGTTTCTGTGAATTTTACTGCGTTTCCTAATAGGTTTGTGATCACTTGGCGAACCCTAACGGCATCAGCATAAATAAACCGATTGATATCTGATGATATATTTAATAATACTTCAAGGTCCTTTTCGTGCGCCTGATGCTTAATAATATCTATTGTTTGCCCGCAAAGTTCCAATAGATCTGTTTTTTCCAAACTTATTTCTAATTTTCCGGCTTCGATCTTGGAGAAATCCAGTATGTCGTTAATAAGGTCTAATAGAGAATTCGCCGAATTATAAACAGTTTTCATGTATTGCATCTGGCTGAGATTCAATTCTGTTTTCATCAAAAGATCTGTAAATCCTATTACCCCATTTAAAGGTGTTCTTATTTCATGACTCATATTGGCCAAAAATTCAGATTTCGACTTATTAGCGGACTCTGCCTTTAATTTGGCTTCCACTAAAGAATTCTCCATTTTCTTTCCTTGGGTGATATCCTGTATAGTGGCAAGAATTACTTTATTCCCCTTTGCATCCTTCATCTTAACACCGCTCAACAACACAGGAAAGGGAATTCCTCCCTTTTTAAGAAAAATACTTTCGAATGCCTCCTTAGTTCCAGACTTCATGAATTTGTCTAATCGGTCTCTATTTTCTTGTAGATTCTCTCTCGAAATAAGTTCCTTAAAAACATATTCAGGAAATTCTTCTGCAGTATATCCTACAGATTTTAATAATGCTTTATTAGCATTTAAAATCTTACCTGTCTTAGCATCTATAAGTCCTATTCCAACCGGGGAAAGTTCATACAACGATCTAAACCGGGCTTCGTTTTCTTGAATTAACCTCTCTGCATCTTTCCTTTTTGTAATATTACTTTGGGTTCCAATCATTCTAACAGGTTTCCCTTGAGGATCCCATTCTATAATTTTCCCTCTATCCAGGATCCATTTATAACTACCATCCTTACACTTTACTCTTTTTTCAATATTATATTCTTTAGCATTCCCTTCAAAATAATCCTTTAATGCTTTATCAGATTTTTCTCTTTCTTCGGGATGAATTCTATTGTCCCATTTTTCTATATCGGTCAAGGATTCTTCTGGCCCAAAACCAAGCATCCTTTTAGCCTCATCAGACATGTATTGTTTTCCCTCCACAATATCCCAATCCCAAACCCCATCTCCGGAACCTTCTAACGCAAAATGCAATCTTTGCTCACTTTCACTTAATTCACTCTCTATATTCTTTATTAGTGATATATCTGTTGCAATTCCTAAATATCCAATTATGGCCCCAGAATCATCTCTTAAAGCAGTTGTTACTAATTGTACCGGAAATTTAGACCCATCCTTGCGTTTATAGGTCCATTCATGCGAATCGAAATCTCCTTTTTTTGCATTAAACGTTAAGATCTCAAAACTATTTAATTTCTGATCTGCTTCTATTTTCAAGTCTATTGCTCTTTTAATAATTTCTGATCCCTCATGAAGTATTAAAATTTCCTTTTTATTAGTAATTTCTTCAGCGGAATATCCTAACAAGTTTTCGGCACCTTTATTAAATTTTATAACAATACCCTCCAAATCAGTTTCGATAATAGCAACCTGAGTTGTAGCATCCATAACTGTTTGTAGCTCTTTTAAACTTGCATTAAGCGCTTCTTTAGCTTCAACACTTTCTGAAATATCATTAATCTGGGCTATAAAATATAAAGGACTACCAAGAGAATCCCGTAATAAGGAAACGTTTATAGATCCATATACAATATGGCCCTCCTTATGGATATATCTTTTTTCTATTTTATAAGATTTTCTCTTATTCGAGAAAAGATCTTTAATCAATTCAAAATCTGTTGCCACATCCTCGGGATGGGCAAATTCATTTATATTGTGCTCTAAAAATTCTTTTTGGCTATATCCTATGAGTTTAGATAATATCCTGTTTACTTTTAACCATTTTCCTTCTAAAGAGACCATGGCCATTCCATTAGGCGAATACTCGAAGGCATTCTTAAATTGTCCCGCAGTTTCTTCAGCTCTTTTCTCCAATATTTTTCTAGAGGTAATATCCTCTACTTGGGAAACAATAAGATCTGTACTTCCAGAATCCCCTCGAATGATGGAAGTATTAACATCACACCATATCATCTTTTTAGCTTTAAGGAAATATCGCTGCTCCAACTTATAACTATCTATTTCGCCGTTTAAAAGTCGTTCTCGATATTCGTTTGCAATTTCTAAATCGTCTGGATGAATAATATCCTTAAAAGTAATTTTAGAAATCTCCTCTGAATCCTCATTGCTGAAACCAAAGATCTTATAGGAAGCCGGATTTCCCATTATGATTTGATTTTGTGCTCCTACAAGAATGATCCCAATTGGAGAACTATCAAATATTTGCTGAAAGCGATCCTTGTTCAATTGAAATTCAAGTTCATTCTTTCTTCCTAAGTTTATATCTTGAAATGCTCCATAAACTCTAATGCATTTCCCGTCTTTAAATTCCGGTTTCCCAAAT
>JAGXIJ010000005.1 GCA_024635675.1 Gillisia sp. | reverse complement strand
AGATGTGTATAAGAGACAGGTGTAAAGGCAGTAATGTCATAGCCGAGTGGTACTAATAATCCGTAAAGCTTAGTGCAGTTCCCGAGTATTATTTATAATACTCGGGAGCGAAAAACCTATCTAACTTGCTATTAAGTATTCAAACTAATTTTCTTCTATTATTTATTTCCTATATATGTTAATCTTATTACTCGTGAAGTACGAGAGTTTACAGAGAGTAGGTCTCCAGGATTCAGTTTTTAACTGGGTACTGCTTACTTATTAATCTGCAAACTAAACCCTTAAGGTGGCTATAGCATCGGGGCTCACCTCTTCCCATTCCGAACAGAGAAGTTAAGCCCGTTAGCGCAGATGGTACTGCATTTTTGTGGGAGAGTATGTCGTCGCCTTTTTTTTGAAAGACCTTTACTGAAAAGTAAGGGTCTTTTTTTGTTACCATAATTCCAAAAACCCCCTTCATCTAAAGATGGAGGGGGTTTTTTGGTTATAATAGATTTGATTCTTCTGTATGGTAGTATAACTCAGAAATCTATTATGACTTCTGGGAAATCGTTCTTTGTAGAATACGAGGTGGTTTTTATAGTTGAAGTATATTTAAATATACTTCAATAGTCAATCAACCGTCTTTAGAAATTTATTTTTTGTGGTAATTAAATAACTGAACAGAAAGAATTTGTACTATTTCTAATTTTAGGTATTAGTTGCTATTTTATTTATGTAATTAAATAAAGTTAGGCGTACGTGTTAATCAAAAACCGCTTTAATAATCGTACGGATGCCTAAGAACATAAGTGTAATGGCACCTATAAAAGCTATTAAACCAAAGATTAACACGAAAATATAGTAAGGATGTTCTTGGTTTTTAAATGCAGAAAATAGCACAACTGGTCCTAGAAGGGTTAAGGGTAGTGCTCCTGCCAAATATTTAATTCCCTTACCAAGTAATTCTTTATTGGTATGTTTCATTTTAGAGACTCAAGTTCTAAATAATTTAATTCGCACAATATAAATTAAAAAAGGCCAAATCTTCAGATTTGGCCTTTAAAATTCCATTTAATTGATTTACTATAAAATACTATTCAATGTTTCACTTGGACGCATTGCGTGTGCAGTAAGATCTTCATTAGGGTAGTAGTATCCGTTAATGTCTACCTTTTTACCTTGAGCATTAATAAGGTCTTTAAGGATTTTTGTTTCATTTATAGCTAATTGTTCAGCGATTTTAGAGAATTCTTCTTTTAAGGAAGCATCTTTATTTTGTCCTGCTAAACCTTGAGCCCAGTAAAGCGCCAAATAGAAATGACTTCCTCTATTATCCAGTTCATTCACCTTTCTAGAAGGAGACTTGTCGTTACGTAAAAATTCTTCAGTTGCTTTATCTAAAGTTTCCGAAAGGATAAGAGCTTTTTTATTATCAAATTTTTCACCTAAATGTTCCAGAGAAACAGCCAGGGCTAAAAATTCACCTAAAGAATCCCATCTTAAATGTCCTTCTTCCAAGAATTGTTGAATGTGCTTAGGAGCAGATCCCCCGGCACCTGTTTCAAACAATCCTCCGCCATTCATAAGAGGAACTATCGATAACATTTTAGCACTTGTCCCTAATTCCAAAATCGGGAAAAGATCTGTTAAATAATCTCTTAATACGTTCCCGGTAACCGATATGGTATCTTGTCCGGCTTTCACTCGTTTTAAAGTGTAGTTTGTAGCTTCAAAAGGCGGCATTATTTGGATATCTAGTCCTTCAGTATTAGTCTCAGCTAAATATTTTTTTACTTTTTTAATTACTTCGGCATCATGGCTTCTGTTCTCATCTAACCAGAAAATAGTAGGCATCCCGGAAGATTTAGCTCTGGAAACCGCTAATTTTACCCAATCCTGGATTGGCGCATCTTTTACTTGACACATTCTCCAGATATCTCCTTTTTCTACTGCATGTTCTATTATAACTTTGCCTTTAGAATCTTTCACTTTCACGTTACCTGTTAATTCAATTTCAAAGGTTTTGTCATGAGAACCATATTCTTCAGCTTTTTGCGCCATTAATCCTACATTAGGAACAGTTCCCATAGTGGTGGGATCAAAAGCTCCGTTTTTCTTACAGAAATCGATTGTTGCTTGGTATACTCCGGCATAACTACTGTCCGGAATAACAGCCTTTGAATCTTGCAGTGCACCTTTAGTATTCCACATTTTTCCAGAAGTTCTAATCATCGCTGGCATAGATGCATCTATAATAACATCACTTGGAACATGTAAATTAGTAATTCCTTTATCTGAATTTACCATGGCTAGAGAAGGTCCGTTTTTAAATCCTTCTTTTAAATCTGCTTCTATTTCCTCTCTTTTACTTGCTGGTAATTCTGATAGGGCATTTAATAGATCTCCTAATCCACTATTTACATTCACTCCAATTTTATTAAAAGTATCGTTGTGCTTTTCAAATAGATCCTTAAAAAATGTACGAACGGCGTGACCAAATATAATAGGATCTGACACCTTCATCATAGTGGCTTTCATGTGTAAAGAAAACAGTACGTTTTTTTCTTTTGCATCTGCAATCTGTTCATTTAAGAAAGAGATCAATGCAGATTTACTCATTACGGTAGCATCGATGATTTCTCCATCTAGTACCTTTAAGTTTTCTTTTAAGGTGGTAGTTTCACCATTAGAACCTTCCAATTCTATACTTAAAACATCTGCATGGTTAAAAGTTAGAGACTTTTCATTATGAAAGAAATCTCCTGAACTCATAGTAGAAACATGGGTTTTGGAATTTGAATCCCATTTCCCCATTGAATGAGGGTTTTCTTTTGCGTAATTCTTCACCGCTTTTGGGGCTCTTCTATCTGAATTTCCTTCTCTTAGAACCGGATTAACTGCACTTCCTTTAACCTTATCATACTTCCGCTTAATAGCTTTTTCTGAATCATTCTTTGGTTCTCCTGGATAGTCTGGTAATTCAAAGCCTTTTTCCTGAAGTTCTTTTATTGCTGCCTCCAATTGAGGTTCTGAAGCACTGATATTCGGTAATTTAATGATATTTGCTTCAGGTTTAGTAACCAGTTCTCCTAACTCCTTTAAGGAATCAGATACTTTTTGGTTTTCTGGAAGTATGTCATTAAATGAAGCTAAAATCCTTGAAGCTAAAGAAATGTCTTTCGCTTCTATTTCTATGTTGGAAGATTTAGTAAAACTTCGCACAATAGGAAGAAAAGAAAAGGTAGCTAACATAGGAGCTTCATCTGTTTTTGTATAAACTATTTTGGATCTCTGTGTCATATATATAAAGTATCTGGCTTTTCAATTGACATATGGAAAATATATAATTTCCTATAGTATTGATGGGTTATTAAATTTTTAAATTAAAATAGACGGATGTAAAATCTTAAGTGTCGCGAAGATAAGGTTTTTCGCTATTTTATCATAAAAGCTAATCCCTTATCCTTAAGATTTAAATAAAATTTAGGAATAAAAAAAGCTATTTCAACATACCATGTATATTGAAATAGCTCCTAACGAAATAACGCGTTACCGATGGATCATTTTAAGATCATTCATAAGTCTATTACAACAACTTACTTCGTGCGTTATTTCACTTGATACAATCTACTCACAAACGCGCTTAAATTGCACCAAAATCGTTCAAATCTTTCAAACTACTTTTGCTTAGCAAAATATGCGTTATATAGAAGATAAGAACCTATGTAAAGAAATTACTTTACTGTACTTATTTAAAATGGAGAAATCCTTTTGTCATTCTTCCTGTATTTTTAAAAGTACCATTAAATTTACGACCAAAAATAATTTTTGTCAAGTATTTTAACGTATTAGTTATCAACAAGTTGTGATGATTATTAGAGGCCATAGATAAAGAATGGGTTCTCGATAATTCTAAGATTATTAAAATATTTCCATAAAAAAAAAGCCCCATATTTGGGGCTTTTTTTGCAATCTTCAAAAGAAAATTATTATTTTCTTCTTTGTTCTTTAATACGGGCTTTCTTACCTGTAAGACCTCTAAAGTAATAAATACGAGCTCTTCTAACAGCACCACGCTTATTAATCTCAATTTTTTGCAATGCCGGCAAATTAACTGGAAAAATACGTTCTACTCCAACTGTACCACTAATTTTTCTAATGGTAAAAGTTTTAGAAGTACCAGTTCCTTTAACTTGAATTACAACACCTCTAAAAAACTGGGTACGAGTTTTAGCTCCTTCCTTAATTTCATAGTACACAGTAATTGTGTCACCTGCTGAATATTCAGGAAATTCTTTCTTAGCAACGAATTCGTCTTGAACGAATTTAATTAGGGATTCCATAATTAATATTTTAAATAAAGTCTAAAGCAACATTCACGGATCTCGCCAGAGGTTGGTTTAGAAACGAGTGCAAAATTATAAAAATTAATTTTATAAACCTTGGTAAATTTAGATTATTCCTCTCCTAATAGATCCGGGCGTAGTTTTTTTGTTCTTTCATACGATTGATCTTCTCTCCAGGTTTCGATTTTAGGGAAATTTCCTGAAGTTAAAACTTCTGGTACTTTCCATCCCTTATAATCTGCTGGTCGTGTATAAACTGGTGGCGCTAAAAGATCATCTTGAAAAGAATCTGTAAGTGCTGAAGTTTCATTTCCTAATACTCCAGGAATTAATCTGATAACTGCATCGCAAACAATAGCGGCAGCTAATTCTCCTCCTGACAATACATAATCTCCAATGGAGATCTCTTTGGTGATAAAATGATCCCGGACTCGTTGATCTACTCCTTTATAATGACCGCAAAGAATAATCAAATTTTCTTTTAGAGAGATAGCATTTGCAGTTTTTTGATCGAATCGTGCGCCATCTGGTGTCATATAAATTACATCATCGTAATCCCTTTGAGATTTTAGGTTGGCAATGCATTTGTCTATTGGTTCAATCATCATCACCATGCCCGCGCCACCGCCAAATTGGTAATCATCAATTTGCTTGTAATTATCGGTCACGTAATCTCTAAGGTTGTGTAAATGTATTTCTACCAGACCTTTTTCAATAGCTCTTTTTAAGATAGAAACTTCAAAAGGGCTTGTAAGAATATCTGGGACAACTGTTATAATGTCTATGCGCATGCTATTTTTTTTACTAGTGCAAAGATGCAAAATATGTATAAGCTATACCTTATTGAGAAATCTTATTTAATTGTCACTAGCTTTATTTCTTTCATCTTGCAATAATCTACCAAGTCGTTGTTCTTTAACAAGTGCTTTGGCTTTATAAGCTTCAAACTCCTTTTCGGTTTCTGTAAGATTATTTTTAGCATCAGAAGTTTGTGCATGACCTTTTTTAAATTGGAAGATGAAGAAAAGAAGGAGTAGTATTAAAATGGCTACAATACCCCACATTAGGGTTTTATAGGAACCTTTGCTAAAGGGCATTCCTAAAAATGTGATAGCATCCTTTTCTGCTGTAACATCCGTTAAATTATTCTGAGTATTTTTAAGATCCTTTTTTAATTGGATTATTTCACTTTGTTGCTGATCTATGATGTTTTTTTGGGTGACAATTTCATTGTTTAAAGTAGATATGAAATTAGCGGTGTTTTGTTTCAACTTCATCAGATCACTGTAATCGACAACTTTGTAGCCTTGGTAATCATTAGAATTTTCAATAATACTGGTAAATTCATCTTCCACAGGATTTTCACTTTCTTCTTTTTCCTGGGCAGTTGCCGAAAATGTAAAAAAGAGGATCGCTAAACCCAATAATAATAGTTTATTCATTTTATTGTTTTTTGGTTTGGTACTCCTAACAACGTTCCTAAAAAATAGATATTGCAAATATTCTTGATTAATACAGTTTTAGCCTGTTTCATCTCCAAAAAAGGCGAACTAAACTAATAGTTGCAATATAATCTATAAATGATGATTTTTTCAATATTTAATGCCCCATTAGTGTTGTTTTATTCAGGAAATTAAAGGATTCTATTTAATGCTTTTCTATAGAGATCTATTGTTATTACATTGTGTAAAAATTTAAAGCAATGATTAATTTAAAATCTCCAAATATTTATATTCTAACTGTAAGGTAATTAGAGATATTCTATTCAACAAAAAAATGGAAATGAAAAAGGCCCGGGAATTATTCCGAACCTTTTTGTTACAATCTGTAAATTATAAGAGTATTCTAGTAGTACGTAAAACGTCTTACTTTAGCGATGTATTTTGCTAAGCGAATAACTTGATGACTATATCCATATTCATTATCATACCAAATATATATTACTATATTTTTTCCATCGGCAGAAGCAATAGTAGCTTTGCTGTCATAAATCGCTGGAGCAGAAGAACCAACAATATCTGTAGAGACCAATTCGTTATCCAGAGAATATTTTATTTGTTCCACTAAATCTCCTTCTAAAGCATAATTTTTAATTATTGCATTTATGCCTTCTACTGAAGTAGCACTTTGTATTTCTAGGTTTAATATTGCTAAAGAACCATTAGGAACAGGAACTCTAATTGCATTAGAAGTTAATTTCCCATCAAACACTGGTAAGGCCTTCGCAACAGCTTGGCCAGCTCCTGTTTCGGTAATTACCATATTTAATGCTGCCGCACGTCCTCTTCTATATTTACTATGCATATTATCTACCAAGTTCTGATCGTTGGTATAAGCATGGATAGTTTCTAAATGTCCATGAACAACACCTAATGAATCTTCTATAGCTTTTAGGACTGGAGTAATCGCATTAGTTGTACAAGAAGCAGCTGAAAAAATGGATATTTCATCTGGGTTGTGTTCTTTGTGGTTTACACCATGCACAATATTTGGAATCCCTTTTGCAGGTGCAGTAATTAAAACTTTGCTGGCTCCCTTAGATGTTAAATGCCTTGATAGTTCCTCCTTATCTCTAAATGCCCCCGTATTGTCTATAATTAGAGCATCATTAATACCATATTCGGTATAATCTATGTCTTCTGGATCGTTTGCTGAAATAACATGGACTGTCGTTCCATTTATTATTAGTGAAGAATTCTCTACATCTACGCTTACAGTTCCAGAGAAATCACCGTGAACAGAATCATTCTTTAAAAGAGAAGCTCTTTTTTCTAAAACTGTTGCATCAATTTTACCTCGAGTTACTATGGCTCTAAGTCTTAACTGACTTCCAACACCGGTTCTTGCCATCAACTCTCTTGCAACCAATCTACCAATTCTTCCAAATCCGTATAATACTACATCCTTTGGCTTTATATCCTGATAATCTTTGGCATCTTTAAGTTTTGCAGAAATAAATGCCTTGGCATTATTATAATCTACATCTTCCAAATGATACTCGTAGGTTAACTTTCCTATATCTAGTTTTGCTGGAGGAAGATCTAGATCTTTAATTGCCTGAGCAATCTCAACAGAATCGAAAATAGAGAGTGGTTTCTCTACAAAAGCGCCAGCGTATTCATGTAAATTTAAAATATCACTTACATTTCTATTTATAAGTTGATTTCTAAATAACACTAATTCAATGGATTTGTCATACCATAAATCGCTTATTATTTTAATAAACTCCACAGAGGCACGCCTGCGGTCTGCTTGAAAAGCAAGTTCTTTTTCGTAAACTTCGTTAAATCCCATTTTTTGTTGAATCATGTTGTGTGTTTTTAAGACGGTGCAAAAGTATAGATTTCAAACGTTTTCGTGAAATATTTATTTAAAAAAATCCTGCTGAAATTATTTCAGCAGGATTCTAATTAAAGGGGATGGTTTTATCTCCAAATATAGGTTTGTTCCTTACCTTCTACATTTACGAAAGTAACGCTAATAGGCTCGGATGGACTTTTAATGTCTATCGCACGTTTAACATCATCTATATCGTATATTTTTAGATTATTGATTTTAGTAATAATTATTCCAATTAGGGCTTGGGATTGTTTATCCCCTTTTAGTGCTCTAGAGATTTTTACACCATTTGTTGTTTTGTATTCCTTAAGGTCCTCTTTGGTTGCATTAGTTACTTCTAAGCCAATAGCTGTAATGGCATAAGTTTCATATTTGGCTAATTCAACTGCTAATTCTCGCTCTTTTCCTTCTCTAATAATCTTAACATTAACAACATCTTTTGGTCTTTTAGATCCTAAATATCCAGTTAAATCGGACATTTTTCTAATTTCAATATTGTCTATTTGTTTAATTACATCTCCTTGTTTTATTCCGCCCTTAGCTGCTCCACTGCCAGAATCTACATCTCCAACAAATACTCCCTGGGAGGTAGTTAGGTCAAATTGTTTGGTAATAATGGAATTTACATCATTCCCTCTTATTCCTAAAATTCCTTGCTGCACGTTGCCATACTCCATTATATCCTCAACAATTTTTTTGGCATTATTAGAAGGGACCGCGAAACCATAACCAATATAGCTTCCGGTCTGTGAGGTGATAGCGGTATTAATTCCTATTAGTTTTCCATCAATATTCACCAATGCACCCCCGCTATTTCCGGGGTTAATAGCGGCATCAGTTTGAATAAAAGATTGAGGAGTGCCGTCGTAAGCATTCAAATCCCTGGCTTTTGCACTCACAATGCCTGCGGTAACCGTCGAGGTTAAATTGAAAGGATTTCCAACAGCCAAGACCCATTCTCCTAATTTAATATCGTTGGAATTACCAAAGGGAATATATTCAAGATCTGTTGCTTCGATTTTTATTAACGCAATATCAGCTTTCGTATCTGTCCCAATTACTTCCGCTATAAACGTTTTATTATTGTTTAGTGTTACTTCAATTTCTCCAGCACCGTTAATTACATGGTTATTAGTGATAATGTAACCATCTGGTGATATTATTACCCCGGAACCGGTTCCTTGTAATGCTTTTCCAGTATTTCCTCCTTTCGAGTAATAATCCCAAATGCTATTAGGTTTGTCAAAAACTGCAACATTTTTAACATGGACTACAGAGTGAACTGTTTTCTCGGCAGCCTCTGTAAAGTCGGCATTAGTACCATAAATACTTTTAGAATTGGTTACGGGAATAAAGGAATTAGATTCCTGTTTAATTTTGGAGTGCTCAAAAAAAGAATCATCCTCATTAATAATTAATTTGTAAGAACCCAAAGTTAGAACTCCGCCCAAGATGGAAACACTAAGAAGTTTAATAAATTGTTTCATTCTTTTTAAATTTTAAATGAATAAATAACCGAATCAATCATGCGAAAAATATCAAATGGGCTCTAAATGCCTGTATATACAACGAATGATTTTGGTTGAATGTTGTATATTTGTTTTATCCAAATTAGCATCAATGAACATTCCATTTTATAAATATCACGGCACAGGAAATGATTTTATTATGGTTGATAATCGCCAAGATATATTCTCCAAAAATAATACCAATCTGGTACATGATCTTTGTCATCGAAGATTTGGTATTGGGGCAGATGGATTAATTCTATTAGAAAATTCTGAAAATCCTTCTGAAGATTTTAAAATGGTTTATTATAATTCTGATGGCAATCAGAGTAGTATGTGTGGAAATGGGGGAAGATGTTTAGTGGCATTTGCCAAGCTGCTTGGAGTTATAGAAGAAAAAGCAACTTTTAGCGCTATTGATGGTCTCCATGAGGCAATAGTTGATGGTGATATTGTTAGTTTAAAGATGCAGGATGTAACAACTAAAGGAATTAATAAAGACGAGTTGTTTTTAGATACTGGATCTCCTCATCACATATTATTTTCGGATGAAGTTGGGGATATTAATGTTAAAAAAGAAGGAGCTGCAATTAGATATTCAGAAAAGTATGAATCCTATGGTGGTACTAATGTAAATTTTGTTCAACAAATTAAAGAGCATACCTTTTTGGTGAGAACTTATGAAAGAGGAGTAGAGGATGAAACCTATTCTTGTGGGACTGGTGTTACTGCTGTAGCAATAGCAGTAAATGCTATAGAAAAAACTGCATCCAATATTATAAATTTAGAGACACCCGGTGGAAAACTGCAGGTATCTTTTGAAAATGATAATGGGACTTATAATAATATTTGGCTAACCGGGCCAACTGCGAAAGTATTTAAAGGAGAACTAACATGTTAACTCTAAAAGGAGATAAAGTATATTTAAGGGCGTTGGAGCCCGAAGATCTGGATTTTATCCTGGAAGTAGAAAATGCTGAAAGTTTTTGGGAGATCAGCGCTACCAGAGTGCCATATTCTCGTTTTTTGATCAAGAAGTATCTTCAAAATTCTCATAGAGATATTTATGAGGTTAAGCAATTACGATTAATGATCTGTCAAAATGATGGGGTGCCTATAGGCTTAATAGATGTCTTCGATCTTGAGCCTAAAGATAGAAGAGCGGCCTTGGGCATTTTAATTGTCGATGAAGAAAACCGGGGGAAAGGTTATGGTGCAGAAGTGCTTTCCCTAATAAGTAATTATTGCTTTACCCATTTAGGTTTACATCAATTATACGCAAATGTTACCGCAGATAATTTAACCAGTATCAAATTATTCGAAAAATGTAATTTTATAACCGTTGGAACCAAAAAAGAATGGGTTTTAGTGAACGGAAAATTTAAAGATGAAATTCTCTACCAATTAATAAACAATGTATATTAAAAAAATTCTCTGGATTATTGTCCTTGCTGGCCTTGTAGCATTAGGAATCTTTAGTTATTCTGTATATAATTCAATTTTCTCTCCAAACACTAAGTTCAAAAGTAATACTGCAACTGTTTATATTCCAACAGGTGCTACTTACCAAACCGCGATAGATAGTTTACGCCCGCTCATTAATGATATCTCTTCATTTGATGTTGTTGCTCAAAAAAAAGGATATTCTGTAAAGGTGAAGGCGGGAAAATATATTCTAAAAAAGGGTATGAGTAATAATGATCTTGTGAATGTGCTTCGAAGTAAGAATACCCCGGTTTCTGTCGTATTTAATAATCAAGAAAGACTGGAAGAACTTGCGGGAAGAATTGCTGTACAAATTGAAGCAGATAGCATTTCATTATTGAAAACCATGCAAGAAGAAGCTTTTTTAAATGCTAATAATCTGAATAAAGAAGAAGCATTAAGTTTGTATATCCCTAATAAATATGAGTTCTTCTGGAATACTTCTGCAGAAGGTTTTAGAGAAAGGATGCTTACAGAACACAAAAGATTTTGGAACCAGAACCGATTGGATAAAGCTAAAGAAATTGGCTTGACTCCCAATCAAGTGGCTGTTGTAGCTTCCATTGTTCAGAAGGAGACGGCTAAAGTAGATGAGCGACCAAAAGTTGCAGGAGTTTATATGAATAGAATTAATAATGGATGGAAATTGGAGGCAGACCCAACGGTGATTTATGCTATTAAAGAGAAATCCGGAAACTTTGATACCGTTATAAAAAGAGTGCTTTATAAAGATCTAAAGTTGGAGTCACCTTATAACACCTATATGAATATCGCGCTACCTCCTGGTCCAATTGCTATGCCCGATATTTCTTCTATAGATGCAGTTTTAAACCATGGAAAACATAAGTATTTCTATTTCGTGGCAGATGTAGAGAATTTTGGGTATCATAAGTTTGCTGAAAATTTGGCGCAACATAATAGGAATAAACAAGCGTATGTTCGTTGGATCAACAAGCAAGGAGTAAATAGATAAGAATAAAAATTAAAAAAAAGCACGCTTTTAAAACGTGCTTAAAGATAATTTGACTCGGTGTTATCTGGTTAGAACATATTCTCCACTTATAGTAGCAATATTTTCAAATCCCGATTCATTAATTTTTGTTACCTGATCGATGGTTAAAACCATTCTGTTTTCAGTTATTTCTTGAATGATCATATCCCCAACTGATTCTCCAGAACCTACTTCCCCCTCGCTCATTTGAGCTAAATTCGTTGTAGTTTTTAATATGTTTCCATCAACGGACCAATCCCCACTGGAAGTATACCCGGTTATCGGATATATCTGGCTATATCCTTCTATAGTTAAATTAACATCATAACTACCTTTAGATTGAAAAGTGTTATTAGCATTAAATGTTAAGGTTAAATCAATGTTTTCAGCAACACCAGAAAAGTTGGATGTATAATTTGTGTCTTCATAATTCACTTCCGTTTTACCGTCATAATTAAAAGAGCTGAGATTCCACTCTCCTACAATCATAGTAGCGTTTAAATTCGGGCTTTCATCTTTAGAACATGAATAGAGAGAAATGAACATTAAGGCAAATAGAGATAATTTAATCGTTTTCATCTTATAGATAATTTGGTTAGTAATTAAAATTTCTGAGAAGATGAAGCAGGGTTGAAGACGATTGAAGTCTCTATCTTTCTAATGTTAAATTAGTTAAATTTTTATATTTTAATTGTATTTTTTAATAAAATCGAGGAAATATTTAAATTAATCTATTAAAACCCGCAGATTTTTATGAGCTGAACGATTTTTCCTGGTAATTTTTTTGTAGTCAGATAGGGGTTGTTTGGTCGAAGACAGTTTAAGTATACTATTTGACGATATATCTAAATAATGATTTTTTACATTATTTTTAATTAAACTTATAACCCACCCCTCCGTAACCAGAACCTTTTATTTTATCATTTATATCTGGTCGCACCTTTATTTGACCCTTTACATAAATAAAGAAAGGCCCTAAATGATAATCTAATTCGCTTATTACAGCTAACGAAGGGTATAAATGTTTTGGGCGTTGGATCATTCCTAGTTCTATCCCAACTAAAGGAGTCAATTTTTTGTCTGGTCTTAGTACATAATTCAAATTTATCCCAAAGGAGGTGTATTCTATAATCTTGAAGGTCTCATAAAACATATCTGCTTGGAACTGTTCTTTTCTAACTCCTAATCTAAATACTCCATCGAACCCTCGTTCGTTCACAGTACCTTTATAAACCGCATTTCTTATATCTGCGCCTGCGCTAATGAAAATATAGGAGTCATTAGAAAAAGTATTTCTATATTGGCTCATGCCCAGGAAAGGACATATTATAGTTATGAAAAATAAAGTTTTCAAATTAATCTAAAGGATGAAAAGTTTCTTATTCAGTTTAAATTTAATTGAATCACATCGGGAGGAAATGCTTTTTAGATCTTCAAAAATTATTTTATTCTGTGTGAATACTAAAAGTAGGATAAAACGAAATTTGCAGCAATACATTTAACTTTCTAAATATCAGTTAGTTAAAATATTTATGAGAGTAATTAAAAAGTTGTATTTTGTTTAACATACTGTAAATCAAATTATTAAAAATTGTTGTATATTTGCACGGCGAAATTGAGAAGGGTAATAAGTATTATATATTAAAACCAATTGCTTCTCAGAATCTAAATATTATGAGAAAGAAAGTTGTAAAATTTTCAATCCTACCTATTTTATCAGGTGCTATATTTTTTAGTTTTTCTACCAAGGAAGCTGCAAATTTGGAAGTATATGCCACCTCTCCCTATGAATCTATTGAATATACTGTTCCCAATACAGATGAAATTACAGAAATAACTTTTGAGGTTTCTGATATTACACCTATGTTAGGGAAATCGTATGTAGGATTTAAAGAAGCTTTGGGTTTTAAAGAATCCAGAGGTAATTACAAATCCATTAACCAATATGGTTATATGGGTAAATATCAATTTGGTAAAGGAACACTAGAATTAATTGGTGTCTACGACACTCAATTATTTATAGATACTCCGGAATTGCAAGAAGCAGCATTTTATGCTAATGCTTCTAGAAATAAATGGATTCTAAAAAGAGACATTAAAAGGTTTGCTGGAAAAAAAATAAACGGAATTCTAATTACTGAATCTGGAATTTTAGCTGCCGCACATCTTGCAGGTCCAGGAAGCGTAAAGAAATATCTTAGAAGTTGGGGAGCAACTGCATTTAGTGATGCTTTTGGAACTACTTTAGGTTATTACATGAAAAGATTTGCCGGTTATGATACTTCATTTGTACAAATGGAAAGAAGAGCTAAGGCAGTTATTGATATTTCTTAGATATCTTTTTGAATTATAAACATAGTAGGCCTTTTATGAAGGTCTACTATTGTTTTAGACCAATCCATAATGGACTTGGTAATAATAAATTCTGAATTTAAGGTCAAATCGCACGCAATGCAGAGTTTGGTAGCCGGATTCAGGATCTGTATCATATCTTCAACTAACTGATTGTTCCTATAAGGAGTTTCAATAAATAGTTGAGCTTGATTTCTTTCAGAGGAGATTCGTTCTAAGGTTTTTAACGCTTGTTTACGCTCCTTCTTATCTATTGGTAAGTAGCCGTTAAAAGTAAAGCTCTGCCCATTCATTCCACTTCCCATCATAGCTAAGAGGATAGAGGAGGGGCCAACTAATGGAACTACTTGAATTCCCATTTCATGTGCCAATTTTACTATTTCAGCACCCGGATCGGCAACTCCAGGGCATCCGGCTTCACTAAGTAAGCCTACATCCATACCTTCCTTGCAAGGGGCTAAGAATGTAGATAAAATAGAGGGATCTGTAAATTTATTTAAAATGTTGAGTTGTAGAGAAGGTTGCGATTTCTCTGGTAGTACTTGTTTTATAGATTTTCTTGCAGTCTTTTCGTTCTCTACAATGTAATTATCTATTTTCTCTATTATAGTTTTTATTGAAACAGGCAGAACTTCAGATATGTTAGAATCTCCTAAAGTGGTTGGGATTAGATATAATTTTCCGGAAAATTGGAAAGCTGAATTGCTCATAATTTAAATTCAATATTATTTACTCTGGTGTTTTCCCTTCCAATTTCTTTGCAATAATCTCGCAGGCTTCATCGAGCATCTTGTAAACATTTTTAAATCCTTCAGCAAGACCTTGGTAAGGATCGGGCACATCAACATTTTCTCCTGGAAAAATTTCTTCCAGTATTAACTTCACTTTACTCCTGTCTTTATCATTTCTAGCCAATGCGATCACATCTGCATAATTAAAGGTATCCATTACATAAATATGTTGAAATTTATCGAAATCCTGAACACTAAACTGTCTTCCCCTTTGGGATGTTATATCCAAGTTATATGTTTTGGCAATATCAATAGAGCGGGGATCTGGTTGATGGCCTACGTGATAATCGCCCGTACCGGCAGAATCTACAGAGACCTTTTTAGGATCTGTTTTGGACTTAAGAATCCCTTCGGCTAGTGGAGATCTACAGATATTCCCGAGACACACCATTAAAACGTTGGTTTTCATAAAAGGATAAATTATAGGGTAAGTTTTTTGTTTAGATCCTCCACAAATTTTTTGAATTGTTTATCTGTAGCAGCTAAGTTATCAACCGTTTTGCAAGCATGAAGCACTGTAGCGTGATCTCTTTTTCCAATTTGACTTCCGATACTTGCTAACGAGGCTTTCGTTAGTTTTTTAGCGAAAAACATAGCTAATTGCCTTGCCTGTACAATATGTCTTTTTCTGGTTTTGGATTGAAGAGTTTCTACATCCATTTGGAAATAGTCACTTACAATCTTCTGGATATAATCTATAGATACTTCTCGTTTTGTATTCTTAACGTAATTATCTACGATTTTTGTAGCCAATTCTAATGTAATGTCTTTCTTATTGAAAGAAGAGTGCGCGATAAGTGAAATTATAGCACCTTCTAACTCTCTAATATTGGTTTTAATGTTATTTGCTAAGAAATCGATGATATCCTCCGGCATTTCAACACCATCACGATATAATTTATTCTTTATAATGGAAACTCTGGTTTCAAAATCTGGATGTTGTAATTCTGCAGAAAGGCCCCATTTAAAACGAGATAATAAGCGTTGCTCAATATCTTGCATATCTACAGGCGCTTTATCACTTGTTAATATAACTTGTTTCCCGTTTTGGTGAAGATGGTTGAAAATGTGAAAGAATACATCTTGAGTTCCTGCTTTTCCAGATAATAATTGAATATCATCAACAATTAACACATCTATTATTTGATAGAAATGAATAAAATCATTTCTATTATTCTTCTTAACAGATTCTATGTATTGTTGTGTGAATTTTTCCGCAGAAATATATAATACCGTTTTTTCAGGATACTTATCTTTGATGTCTACACCAATAGCGTGTGATAAATGCGTTTTTCCAAGTCCAACCCCTCCAAAAACCAATAATGGGTTGAAAGAAGTTCCGCCTGGTTTATTTGATACAGCTAAACCTGCAGAACGGGCTAATCTATTAGAATCTCCTTCTAGAAAATTTTCGAAGCTATAGTTTGGGTTAAGTTGCGATTCTATCTTAACATTTCTAATGCCAGGAATTATAAAGGGATTTCTTAGCTCTGGATTTTTATGCTTTATTGGCACGTCTACTTCTTGAGAAACCATATGGCTTCGCTGGGTGCTAGGAATTTTTTCTGTAAATGGGAGTTTGTTCCCGTAGGTATTTTCCATTTTAATAACATATACCAATTTAGCTTTTTCACCCAACTCTTTTGTTAAAGAAACCTTAAGGAGTTTAACGTAGTGTTCCTCAAGCCATTCGTAAAAGAATTTAGACGGTACCTGTATGCTCAAGGCACAGTCAGTAAGTTTTACTGCTTGAATAGGTTCAAACCAAGTTTTATAAGCTTGGGGGGTAATGTTATCTTTGATAAAAGCTAGACAGCTATTCCAAACTGATTGCGCAGTTTTTGACATGCTTATTACGTGGTTATAAATTGGTTAGTAGATCATTAAAATTTGAAAGCAACAATTTGCGCTTAAATTTCTTGTGGAACAAATATGTGAACAAATTATCTAATAAAAAAACGCTTTCACCCTTGAATTTTAAGAAAAATT
Source organism: Gillisia sp. (assembly GCA_024635675.1). GTDB lineage: Bacteria > Bacteroidota > Bacteroidia > Flavobacteriales > Flavobacteriaceae > Gillisia. The sequence continues at coordinate 117 of JAGXIJ010000005.1, read as the reverse complement.
TATGCATACTTACTTCTAGCAATGAATGTACAAAACCTACTTAACTTATCCGGATAAAATTCTATGAAAAGTCATAATACATATGTTAAAGTAAGATATGCCGAAACAGATCAGATG